>NZ_CP040812.1:2798796-3109773 GCF_006159205.1 Antarcticibacterium flavum
CAGGTCGTGGTTAAATTCCTGATTCGTTGTCATGGTTATCACCAGGTAAAGAATAAAGGCCATAAAGCTCATAATGGCTATAACGATAGATGTACCCCAGTTAATTTTCATTTTTTTATTTATAAGTTTGTTATTATCTGAAGCTTCTGGGCCCCATAAAATTCGTTTTTGTAGTCTCAATCAATTTCTCCCCGCTGTACACCCCTATCTCTATTTGTTCTTTTTCGCCTTTTAAAGAGGCCAGGTCAAGGTTAATGAAAAGAGATCCTTCAGCTAAGCCTTTTTCCGGGATCAGGATATTCCCGTGGGTAACAGATTCTATTGTTCCTTTATGGGATAATAATTTAAAATGAACGTCTTCAAAGGAACCGGTGGTCTTGTTAATTATTTTGAAGGTGTACACGTTGCGTATCATATTATTTTCCTGCTGCTCGTATAAATTCCCCGGCAGTCTCAGGATGGTGGCTTCCACATCATTCCTTAGGAATAACATCCCTGAGAGCAGGCCTACCAGCACAACTAAAATGGCAGCAAAGCCTTTCATCCTGGGAGTAAAACGGAATTTTTCCTGCTTTTCAATATTTTCTTCAGAATAAAAACCAATAAGACCCTTAGGAAGGTCAACCTTCTCCATAATCGCATCACAGGCATCTATACATGCCGTACAGTTGATACATTCCAGTTGGGTGCCATTGCGTATATCGATCCCGGTGGGACATACATTCACGCACTGGAAACAGTCAATACAATCCCCTTTTCCCAGTTCCAGCCGGTTCTCATTTTTCCTGAACCTGGACCTTCCCAGTTCGCGCTCCCCCCGCTTATTGTTATATGCCACTACTACAGAGCTCTTGTCAAGCAGTACTCCTTGCAGTCTACCGTAAGGGCAGGCTATGGTACAAACCTGTTCCCGGAACCAGGCAAAAATAAAATAGAAAACCCCTGTGAAAATGAGCAGTGCCACAAATGTGCTGAGGTTTTCCAGGGGACCTGTCTCCACATACATCAGCAATTTTTTACTGCCAATGAGGTAGGCCAGGAACACAT
Source organism: Antarcticibacterium flavum (assembly GCF_006159205.1). Lineage (NCBI taxonomy): Bacteria > Pseudomonadati > Bacteroidota > Flavobacteriia > Flavobacteriales > Flavobacteriaceae > Antarcticibacterium > Antarcticibacterium flavum. The sequence goes on from NZ_CP040812.1 coordinate 2,799,844, forward strand.
TGGCAATAAGAAAGGAGATAAGGAAAAATAAAAACCACTTAAACCCCTTTTTTCTTATTTTTTCTGAATTCCACTCCTGCTTATCCAATCTCATTTGGGCTCCCCGGTCACCTTCGATCCAATATTCGATCTTCCTGAAGACCATTTCCATAAAAATGGTTTGTGGGCAAATCCAGCCACAGAATATACGGCCAAAGGCAACTGTAAAGAGGGTTACAAATATAACTGCAATGATCATTGCAGTCACCCCGATGTAAAAATCCTGTGGCCAGAAAGGGAGTCCAAAAATGGTAAACTCCCTTTCCAGAAAGTTGAACATCATGAACTGGTTTCCATTGATATGGATAAACGGGCTGGCTATAAGAAAAATAAGTAGCAGGTATGTTAACCGGGTGCGTTGCTTATAAAACCAGCCTTCCGGTTTTTTTGGATATACCCATGCCCTTTTCCCTTCCTCATTGGCCGTGGCAATCCTGTCTCTGAAATCTTCTTTCTCTAAGGGCTTCACCTGGCTTTCCTCTTTTTAAGCAATTGATTATGCTTTTTAAATTATTTTTGATTAATCCCTAATGGGTGCTTAGATCCATATCAACCGGGTCATCCTCAATAATGATCTCCATTTCTGTTGAATCAATAACTCTCACATTCACATCATCCACCATTGCGTCCTCATCAAGCCATATCTCTCCTTCAGGTTCTTTGGCATCTACGGGATTTGCACCATGCAGGCTTATAATATAACTGGCCACCTGTGCCATCTCAAGAGGACTTAGATCTGTTTTCCAGCCTATCATTCCTTTCCCGGAACGTCCACCTTCAGAAATAGTGTTGAAGATATTTTTAATTCCTCCTCCCAGGATCCAGTAATCATCTGTAAGGTTGGGGCCAATTCCCCCACCGCCATCCACCTTGTGGCAGGCAGCACAATTTGCAGCGTACAGGCTTTTTCCTGCATCAACATCTTGTTCTCCTGTGAGGAGCTGTACGGTGTTTGCATCGATAAGGTCTGTAGCTGTTCTTTTATATTCTTCTATCTGGGCACGTGCCTCTGCCATTTCCATTTCATACTCCCCCTGTTGATCCACCCCGTCCAGCACATGATAATAAACCATATAGCCGGCACCAAAGATGATAGAGGCATAGAAAGAATAGAGCCACCAGGTAGGGAGTTTATTGTCCAGTTCCTTAATGCCGTCATAATTGTGATCCAGCTCCAGTGCCTGTTCTTCCTTCGCAGGCCTGGATCCAAACATTCTCTTCATCCAGGCTCCCGGGTCATATTTTTTGATACGCTCTTCCCTGGCGCGCATATAACGCTCCTTAGCTTCAGCATTAAGTGTTTTAAATAGAGTATTCTCAATAGCGCTTAAAATAACTTCAGCAGAGATGAGGAATAGCAGGGCAACCAGCAGTGCCAGTTGGAGGAGGGGATATTCCACTATAGCCCATCCACCTTCAGTCTCGATAAAATATTCTGCCAGCCAGACGATGGCCAGGAAGATCACAGTAACTCTTAACCAGGCAGGAATTAAATGTCTCATAATAATTGGTCTTTTTCAGATTCAAGAGGGATTTCCTCCATGTTTTTTATGTAATCTTTTTTGGCAGTAAAAACCCACCAGAAAAGTCCTACAAAGAATAAAAAGAAGATGAGCAGGGAGATTATAGGGAAGATCTCAACTCCCGCAATGGTCTCCATATGGCCTTTTACAAATTTGAACATAGCTAGTTATTTTACAGTTGTTACTTCAGGATCCTTCACCTTGATGTCTGTACCAAGTCTTTGCATATATGCAATTAAAGCAATGATCTCCCTGTTTCTCATTTCCACGAAATCCAAACCATTTTCCTCCGCATATTTCTTGTCTGCTTCATAGGTTTTTACAAAATCTGGATCGTTGTAAAGGTTTTTCTCTATTTGCAAAGCCTGGGCATCCATAGATGCATAAGCGTTCTCAATTTCTTCCTGGGTGTATGGTACCCCAAGCTTTACCATAACTTCCATTTTTTGCCGGGTTTTGGAACGGTCATGCTCATCTGTGATCAACCATTTATAACCAGGCATAATGGATCCCGCTGAGGTGCTTTGAGGATCATACATATGGTTGAAGTGCCAGTTATCTGAATATTTTCCTCCAATTCTCATAAGATCCGGTCCGGTTCTTTTACTTCCCCACAGGAACGGGTGGTCATAAACATATTCCCCTGCTTTGGAATATTCCCCGTATCGCTCCACCTCACTTCTAAATGGACGTACCATTTGGGAGTGGCATGATACACAGCTCTCTCTTATATAAATATCCCGGCCTTCCAGTTCCAGTGGGGTATATGGTTTTACACTTGAAATAGTGGGAATATTGGATTTCACCAGGATCGTGGGTACAATTTGAATGATCCCTCCAATGAGAATTGCTATTGTAGCAAGAATAGTCAACTGCACCGGCTTGCGCTCCAACCAGGTGTGGAATGCTTCTCCAGCCATTCTTTTTCCTGTTAATTTTTGAAGAGGTGCCGCCTCTGCAAGTTCATCTTTAACCTCAGACCCTTGTCTTATCGTCTTATATATGTTATAAACAAGGATGAACATGCCCAGGATAAATAAACTTCCTCCAATCGCCCTCATCCAGTACATTGGAATAATTTCGGTTACGGTTTCAAGGAAATTTCCATAAGTGAGCGTTCCGTCCGGGTTGAACTGCTTCCACATAGAAGCCTGTACAAATCCTGCAACGTACATTGGCATTGCGTAGATAATGATACCCAGGGTACCGGACCAGAAATGCATATTGGCAAGCTTAACAGAATATAATTTTGTTTTAAACATCCTTGGGATCAACCAGTAGATCATCCCGAAGGTTAGGAACCCGTTCCAGGCAAGGGCTCCCACGTGAACGTGAGCAATAACCCAGTCGCTAAAATGCGCAATGGCATTCACATTTTTAAGAGACAGCATAGGCCCCTCAAATGTCGCCATACCATAACCGGTGATGGCAACCACGAAAAACTTAAGTACAGGATCTGCTTTCACTTTATCCCACGCCCCGCGAAGGGTCAATAATCCATTTATCATACCCCCCAGGATGGCATAAGCAGCATTACAGAGAATGCAACCCCAAGATTTTGTGCCCAGTCTGGCAGGGCTGAATACAATAAATGGTGAGGCCCGGCCCATATGTAAATAAATATAAGGGACCAGAAGTGGATTATGGATAATTTATATGAATATACCGGCCTGTTTGCTGCCTTTGGGACGAAATAATACATAAGCCCAAGGAATGGTGTAGTAAGGAAAAAGGCCACGGCGTTATGGCCATACCACCATTGTACAAGAGCATCCTGCACCCCGGCATAGGCAGAGTAGCTTTTAAAAAGTCCCACCGGTAAGGCAAGGCTGTTAAAAATATGCAGCACTGCAACAGTAACGAAAGTAGCCAGGTAAAACCAGATAGCAACATACAGGTGGCGCTGTCTTCGTTTAAAGATTGTCGCAATGAGGTTCCAGCCAAATACCACCCAAACCACGGCAATAGCTATATCCAGAGGCCATTCAAGTTCAGCATATTCCTTTGAACTGGTAAGTCCCATAGGAAGTGTGATCGCTGCTGCCACAATGATAGCCTGCCATCCCCAGAAGTTAATTTTACTAAGTGTATCACTGTACATACGGGCTTTTAAAAGCCTTTGAGTTGAGTAATAAACCCCGGCAAAAATGGCGTTTCCTACAAAGGCGAAGATCACGGCGTTGGTGTGCAATGGCCTTAATCTTCCAAAGCTTAACCAGGAGATCCCATCTGTAAGGTTAGGAAACAAAAACAAAAAAGCTAATAAAAGCCCCACGCTCATCCCCACGACTCCCCAGAAGATCGTGGCGTAGATGAAGTTTTTTACGATCTTATTATCGTAATAGAACTGCTGCAATTCCATACTTGATTTAATTTGTTAATTATTAATTGTTTAGTGATTTGGATTTATTGTCTTTTACAAGTTCGTCTTCAAACAATATGCGCACAGAGGGCGTATAATCATCATCAAACTGCCCGCTTCTTACGGCCACTATAAATGCGATAAAGAATATGATCGCGACTATAATGCTAATGGTAAGTAATACGTATATAACGCTCATGGCTTTTCAGTTTCGGCAACAAAACTAATAGGACAGCCTCTCCTGAAATATGATTTTGATCAGGTTTTGAATTAATCGTAAAATCCTGAAAAAAAGCAGGTTTATGATTAGCCTCATGTTCTAAGCGAATAGTGTTTTAGAAATTTGAAGAGAAATAATTAAACGTTAAATCTTTCTGGTTATGAAAAACAATAATAGAAAACACACTGGCTGGTATGTCACTTTTTTCTTTATCGCCGCCTTAATGGCCGGACTTTTTACTTCATGTGAAAAAGTAGCTGCGGCAAAAGAAAATCCCGAACAAATGAAAGTATTTGGGGAGATGGAAGCTACCCTTACACATCCTCCAATGGTTCCAAGGCCGGTTGGCAACAGGGCTCCAACAAAATTAATAGTGAATATGGAAGTGATAGAGAAGGAAATGGAAATGGCCAATGGCGTAAGCTATGTCTACTGGACCTTTGATGGAACTGTTCCAGGTACATTTATAAGGGCAAGAGAAGGAGATGAAATTGAATTCCATTTAAAGAACCACCCGGACAGTAAACTTCCTCATAACATTGATCTACATGCTGTAACAGGGCCCGGGGGAGGGGCAGAGTCTTCCTTTGTAGCTCCCGGCCGTGAAGCAGTATTTAATTTCAAAGCGCTCAATCCCGGTTTGTATGTCTACCACTGTGCTACAGCTCCTGTGGGAATGCACGTTGCGAACGGGATGTATGGCCTTATTCTCATTGAGCCTGCAGGTGGCCTTCCTCCTGTAGATAAGGAATATTATATCATGCAGGGAGATTTCTATACTGAAGGTAATCACGGGGACAGAGGATTGCAGGCCTTTGATATGCAAAAGGCAATTGACGAGAAGCCAGATTATGTGGTGTTTAACGGAAGTGTAGGAGCACTTACAGGGGATAAAGCAATTCACGCCGAGGTTGGTGAAACTGTACGCCTTTTCGTAGGAAATGGAGGGCCAAATCTGGTATCGTCCTTCCACGTCATAGGGGAGATCTTTGATAAGGTTTATGTAGAAGGTGGAAGCCAGGTGAATGAAAATGTGCAAACAACTCTTATCCCTGCAGGAGGATCGGCTATCGTAGAATTTAAGGTAGATGTACCCGGGGAACTTGTACTGGTAGACCACTCTATCTTCAGGGCATTTAATAAAGGAGCTTTGGGTATCCTAAAAGTAGAAGGGAAAGAGAACAAGAGGATCTTTAGTGGAAAAGTTGAAGAAAAACCTTATAACCCGGGAGCTAAGGCCCCAATTGACGGTGAAACTACCGGTGGTGCAATCCCGGTTGAAGCCACTGCATCCACATCAGATAAAATGGAACGCGGAAAAGCAATTTACGCCCAAAGCTGTCTTGCCTGCCACCAGGCTACAGGATCTGGAATCCCTTCTGTTTTCCCTCCCCTGGCAGATTCAGATTATCTTAATGAAGATGTACACCGGGCGATTGGAGCTGTAAAATTTGGACTTACCGGGGAAATTACAGTTAATGGTACAAAATATAACAGTGTAATGCCACCCCAAAACCTTACAGATGAAGATGTTGCCAATGTAATGACCTATATCTATAACAACTGGGGCAACAATAAGACAGAAGTGACACCAGACATGGTTAAAGAAGTAAAATAAGAATTAAAAGAAATCAACATGGAAACTTTATTCAGACTGGTAATTGGCATTGCAATTTTGATCCCTGGCACAGCTTTTTGCCAATCTGGATCCATGGTGAAGATTACCGGGGGGGAATTTAAGCCTCTATATGGTACAAAAGAGGAAGTAAGAGTAGATGACTTCCTCATGGATGTGCACCCGGTGACAAATGCACAATTCCTGGAATTTGTAAAGAAGAATCCTCAATGGAAAAGATCCCAGGCAAAAAAGTTGTTTACAGATGAGAGCTACCTGTTGGACTGGGTAGATGATGAAACCCTCTCCCCGGACCAGAAACCAAATTCCCCGGTTACCCATATCTCCTGGTACGCTGCCAAAAATTATTGTGAATGCCAGGGAAAAAGGTTGCCCACTGTAGATGAATGGGAATTTGCTGCAATGGCAAATGAAAAATTACCCGATGCCAGGGAAGAGGAAAGCTATAACAAATTTATCCTTAGCTGGTATGAAACTCCCCATACCTTTAAAAAAGAAATAGGCTCCACCTTTAAGAACTATTACGGGGTGTATGACCTTCACGGCCTTGTTTGGGAGTGGACACTGGATTTCAACTCTGTACTCCTCTCTGGTGAATCCAGGAAAGGTGCAACCGGTGATAACAATTTGTTTTGCGGGGCCGCGGCTGTAGGAGCAACAGATCTTATGAACTATGCGGCATTTATGCGCTATGCCTTTCGGGGAAGTGTAAAAGCAAGATATTCAATAAAAAATCTCGGTTTTAGGTGTGTACAGGATGTAGATACCAATAATTTATAAAAATACGTACGATGAAAAGAACCATATTCATTTCGATATTTAGTTTACTACTCATTGGGTGTAACAAAACAGATGATGGCCTTGTAGATCGACTGGCTGAAAATGAACCTGCAGAAATAAACAAGGAAGTACCAGAAATGTCTGTTTTTAATTTGCCTGCAACCTGGACAACCCAGGATAATAAGGACATTGAATTGAAAGATCTCCAGGGGAAGGTTTTGGTAATGGTGATGATCTACACCTCGTGTAAGGCAGCCTGTCCCAGACTGGTGGCCGATATGCGAAATATCGAAAAACAGATGCCTAAAAAGGATTTGGATAAGGTCCAGTTTATTATGGTAAGTATAGACCCTGAAACCGATACGCCAGGTAACCTAAAGAAATTTGCAGCAGAGAATCTTATGGAAGAGCCTCACTGGATGTTCCTTCGTGGCACTCCTGAAGATACCCGGGAATTTGCCGCCGTACTCGCGGTAAGTTATAAAAAGATCACTCCCATTGATTTTTCCCACTCTAATATTATAAGTGTGTTTGATAAGCAGGGAGTAATGGTACATCAACAGGAAGGCCTGGGGTGGACAATGAAGAAACCATCGCATCAATTAAGGAAGAGGTGGTGAAATAATTTTAATAAAACCTGTTTAAAACTCCCTGGTTTTAAGGCGGCAAGTCTGTAAAATATATTATATCAAGCTTTTATAACAAAAAATCATAAATAGCTTTGGTACTTTTTTTGCATAATTTTAAGAAATTATTATCTTTAATAGGCATTTATCTTAAAATTATGCAGGTAGTCAGGAAAATAGAATCATCACAAAGGGTGAAAAAGTTAAAAACTTTAAAAAACCCTGAAGTAGCTGATGTTTTGCAGGATAATAACCTGGATAATATCACTCGTATGGCAGCTCAAATACTAGAGGTGCCCATAGCGATCATATCTTTAATTGAAGGTGATAAGGTTTGGTTTGAAAGCACTTATGGCCTTGAGGTGCAGGAAATTGAAAAAAATCCCGGGTGGTTCCCTTCAGCAATTTTAGGCGAGAGCCTCTACCAGGTCGAGAATGCAGCCCTGGATATGCGCACTAAGAACCATCCCCTTGTAAAAGGAGATTTTGGTCTTAGATTTTATTCTGCAATAGCATTAAGGGACAGGAATGGCCACAATTTGGGCACCTTAAGCATTATAGATAAAAAACCCCGCAGCCTAAATAGGCAACAACAAACTATTCTAAGAGAATTTGGAGAATTGGCAGTGCAGCATTTTTCTCTTAAAAGAGAAATGAAAAACGCTGTAAAACATCAGCATCAAATCCTTCATATAACTGCTCACGACCTTAAAAACCCTATATCTGTTATGCCTTTGCTGGCAGATATGATCCTTATGAATAAAGCCAATCCAAAGGCGATCGAAGAAATAGCAAGGCAATTAAAGAGCGCAGGAAAGCGCATGAACCGTATTGTTAACGGGCTGCTTGAAACCGCAAGGGAGGAAACAGGAAGAGTTCAATTAAGGCTTAAACCAATGGACCTGGTGCCTGTGGTAAAAAAGGTTATTCGTTCAAATAAGACTATGGCGAGAAGCAAAAACCAGGTAATAAAAACATTTTTACCAGATGAAGGGATGGTCTTTGGAGATCCATTAAAGCTGACAGAGGTTTTGGATAATTTGGTTAATAATGCCATAAAATATTCCCCAACCGGGAAGGAAATCCACGTTAAGCTGGAGGAGGGTCCCGAGACAATAACAATTTGTGTAAAAGATTTTGGGCCAGGTCTAACCGTCGATGATATGAAAAATCTATTTAGGAAATTCACATCTTTAAGTGCCCAGCCTACAGGAGGTGAAACTTCTACGGGTTTAGGACTTTCCATAGTAAAACAACTTGTTGATGCCCATCGCGGAAAGGTGTATGCCAATAGTGAAGGCAAAGGGAAAGGCAGTGAGTTTATTGTGGAATTGGCGAGGTGTGAAGCCTAGTTTTCATCATCCCTGCTCCCGGAACTATTTTCTTTTCTCGCGCTTAAAAAATAATTAGGGCTCACCCCATATTTTTCTTTGAATACCTTGGAGAAATAACTTCTGTTATTAAGTCCAATAAGGTTGACAATTTCTGAGATATTATGCTCAGAAGTGGTGAGTAATTCCTTCGCTTTATCCAACTTGATCTGTTGCATATATTTATTTACCGTGAGCCCGTACATAGTCTTAAACCCTTCCTGCAACTTATTGATATTGGTACCTACTTCACGGGCAAGAACTTCTACAGAGTAATTGGTTGCCAGATTCTTTTGTATTAGCTCCTGTGCGTGTTTTACTTTTTCAGCATCACTTTTTCGCAGGATCTGTGGGTTTTCATCACTTTGATCATCCTGGTACTGGTTAATTTGAAGGACGAGCATATCCAGTATTTTTCCCTCAAGGAAAATGGATCTTAGGAAACCAGAAAATTCTTTATTGACGATATCCTCTACAATATCTGCAGCTTTTAGGCTGTAGTTTCCGTGATAGTAGAATTTCTTTTCGGCCACAGAATCTTTAAAAAGTTCTTTCAATACAGGTTCGAGACCCTCATAATGATGATTATTGCGTTTACTAAATCGTTCCCGGTCAATTTCTATGCTGGTCACACGGGTTTTCTCCCCCGCTTTAAAACTTAGAACGTGACCATTTTCACCACTGCTGGAAACAATTACATTCTGGTAAGGATTGATGATATGGGTGTCATCATCTTCCTCAAAAGTGTGGTGCGCAATCCCTTCAGAACAAAAGATAAATTTTAACGGGTGTGTATCCCTTATGGAAAAAACTATATCATAATTTGATTTAAAAGTGCAAAAATATTCGATAATCCCAACTCCGGAATCAAAACTCTTACCTCTTATATATCCATCGCCCAGGCGTGGTGGGAGCTCGATTGTTAATTCTTCACTATCATTTTTGATCTGCAAATCCCATTGATTGGCAAGATCATTTATAATATCATCTACAGGTAAAGCCTTTACAGCTATTTTCATGATAAATTACTTTCTTAAAATTTAATTAGAAAGTTATAAACTTAGATTCCTTTTACTTTTAAAATTGTGTTATTTATTTTCTTAATAATGTGAAAAACGTTAAACGAAAAGTGATGTTTTTGTTAATTTTGAAAAATTATTCTCTTATAAATAACTAAACAAAGACCATGATCTTATTATATCTTCTAATGGGGCTACAGGTCCTGGTTGTTCTTTTTGGATCCTGGTTCCTTATAAGAAAGATAAGAAACTACCGTAAAGGCAAAGCAGAGAATAAAAGAGAGTTTTAGTCCCTTATTTGATACTTCTACCTATAATATTCGTCGTGGCCGTCGCGAAGACAATAATACTTATAGAACTTAAGGGCATAAGTATGGCTGCGATAACAGGGGAAAGTTGTCCTGTAACCGCAAAATACAACCCTACTACATTGTAAAGGAAGGATAGAGTAATACTTACTTTAATAATATTTACTGAAGCCCTGGCAGCTTTAATGAATTGGTAAAGTTTGTCAAAAGCCGATGCATCAAGAATGGCATCGCAGGCCGGGGAGAATACGTTTACATTTTCAGAAACAGCGATCCCAACTTCGCTTTGGGCAAGAGCACCCGCATCATTCAAACCATCTCCAACCATGATCGTTTTGTAACCCTGTTCCTGCAGGTTTTTTATGTAGTTTAATTTATCTTCAGGCTTGCGGTTGAAGTAAAATTGAGTCTTTGCCGGTAAAATTTCTTGTAAACGCTCCTTTTCACCTTCATTGTCGCCTGAGAGAATGGTCAAATGAAATTCTTTCCCAAGGTCATCGAAAACCCTATCAACCCCCTCCCTGTATTCATTATGAAAAATAAACCTACCTCTATATTCGTCATTTGAACTTATATGAACAGATGTGTTCATAGTGGTAGCAGTTGCGGTGTTGCCAACAAACTCTGCCGACCCAACTTTTAACCTGTTGGCACTATGCCTGGCTTCCATTCCTTTCCCCACAGTCTCGGTGTATTCATCAAGAGGTACGATGTCATACTCCTGCAGCATAGAGTACAAAGTACGGCTTAGAGGATGATTGGATGCGCGAAGCGTGTTTTTAAGAAGGGCTTCTTCTTCAACAGTTAACATAATCCCCTCATAATTTATCCTGCTTTTCCTGTTGGAGGTGATAGTCCCCGTCTTGTCAAATATTACGGCATTGGCCTTCGCAAGTTGCTCGATCACACCTGCATTTTTTAGATAGAATTTTTTATTGCCAAAGATCCTGAGGATATTTCCAAGTGTGAAAGGTGTGGACATGGCCAGGGCACAGGGGCAGGCGATGATCAATACGGCAGTAAAAACATTTATTGCTATAGCCATATCATAGAACATCCAGTAACCTGCAGCGGTAGTAGCTATAAGAAGCAGTACAACAGTGAAGTACTGGCTTATATGATCGATCAACCTGGTAAAGGCAAGTTCCTTGTTGGTATGAAATACGTTATTGCTCCACAATCTTGTAAGATAGCTTTGGGATACACTCTTTAGGGTTTCAATCTCAATTATTCCCGATACCTGTTTTCCCCCGGCAAATAATTTTTCACCTTCCTCCTTTACTACAGCCTCTGCTTCACCTGTAACAAAACTATAGTCAATCATGCCTTTTCCTTTTACAAGGGTACAATCAACGGGAATGAGTTCCTCATTCCTTATAAGGAGGCGGTCTCCTTTTTTAATGTCATTTACGTGTACGCTTTCTTCCTTTCCTTCTGAAGAAATACGGGTTACCCCAATGGGAAAATAGGATTTATAATCCCTTTCAAAGGAGAGGAAGTTATATGTTTTTTGCTGAAAAAGTTTCCCAAGGGTAAGGAAGAAAACAAGTCCCGTTAAGCTGTCGAAGAAACCGGTACCCCAGTCAAAAGTTATCTCCATAGTGCTTCTCACAAAAAGTACAAATATCCCCAGGGCAAGAGGGACATCTATATTCAGTAAACCGGCCTTAATTCCTTTATAGGCTGAAATAAAGTAATCCCTGGAAACATAAAATACCACCGGGAGGGAGAATGTAAACATCAACCAGCGGAATACATGCTTGTATTGGTCCAGCCAAAATTCTGAAACCTCAAAATATTCAGGAAAGGAAAGGAACATTACATTTCCAAACGCAAATCCCGAAACCCCGAGCTTATAGGTAAGGCTCCTGTTTATCTTTTTCTTGCCTGTTTCTGTATCATTAAGGCTTATATAGGGTTCATAGCCTATGATACTTAAAAATTTCACTATTTCCTGCAGGCTAATGTTATCTGAATTAAAGGTGATCCTAACAGACTTCTTGGGAAAATCTACCTGGGAAGAATTTATTGCAGGCTGTAATTTATTGAGGTTCTCCAAAATCCAAATGCAGGAGCTGCAATGAATATGAGGGATGTAGAGATTTACTATAGAAGTTTTGCCATCTTTAAATTCCAGGAGCTTCTCAATGATAGAATCATTGGAAAGGTAGTCATACTTCCCTTCGCTAACCTTTGGAGTTGCCCCGGGAGCAGTTTGCATTTCATAATAAGAGGAAAGGTCATTGCTGGAAAATATCTCATACACGGTTTTGCAGCCTTCGCAGCAAAACGATCTTTCATCAAAATTTATATCTTCCAGTATGGGATCTCCACAATGATAGCAGGTAAGGTCCTTCATTTATCTCTTTTATAAGCCGCAAAGGTTGAAAATGAAAGAAGTAAAAAATATGATAAAGATCAGTCCGATAAAAAAAATTTGCTGAAAAGGATACATCGGTCTGTGGTTCCCGGGAAGGAACAGGTTCTTAAATCTTACCCTGCCACACCTGGTTCCGGGAAATACATCAAACTACTTCTCTTCTTTACCGATGGGATAATCCTCATACCAGTCATCAAATGTTTTTTTGGTACTGTAATCATCTGTAAGGATTTTATAGATGGTAAAGATCAATAAGAGTTGCCCGCCTACAGTGGTATAAAATATTATACTAAAGGGAACATTGTAAAACACCATAAAGGTGAGGGCTACCAGGACGATAGTAGTAACGACTAAATAAAATATTCCATTGGTTTTCATAGTAATTATTTTTGTTTACAAGCAGCATTTTAAGACATCATTCCGTTTTTCTACATAATTGCCTTCATCAAAAATTATACATAGCCGCTTATAAGGTTTAATTTTTGGATTCAGTTTGTAATACCTAATTTCCTCCTGATTTTGAGAAATGTTTTAAGGATCATACAATTAAGGTAGATGATGTACCTGAAATAAGCAGTTAAGGCAATTATAAATAAGAAAATTTTTATAGGACTTTAACGCCCTGAGTCATTTACTATCGAGGATTTAAGATTCTTTGCTAGGAGGATGGCTATGGCCAGGGGCATCAAAGCACTTATTATGAGCAGGATGAGAAAATATTCGGTAAAAAAAGGTAATCCCAGCCAAATAGCTGCGCCTTTATAGAAGATAAGTGCTTCAGAAAGAAGAAAACCGGCTAGATAGATCCAGAAGATCTTTCGGGATATTTTTAACAGGTTAAAGAAATTGAGAAAAGCAAACAGGGCAATGCTTATTATCCCGAGGAATACAAGGTGCAAATACCCGATTACAAAATCAGGGTATAGGTAAGAGAGCCCGGCAAAATATGGAAATGCCGTAAGCAGCTGCATCAGGATTTTTACCGCCAGAAAAAGAGCGGTTATCTTAAGGAGGGTAGCAGTGAACAAAGAAATGTGGGCAGCCAGTTCTTTCCACACAGGCCGTATGATCCTAAAAAATTGTATAAAAGCCCATGCCTGGAAGATAGCTCCGGCCGCAGCAAGAATGAAGAAAACAGCAGGTGGTTCCACCCACAGGGCAGAGAGAAAAAGACTAAGAATTAAGGCTGCATTAAGTAGGATGAAGAAACTATTGAAGGCTTTTTTATCAATCCTAATGTTTAGGTGTTCCACGAGGAAAAATAAAACGCCTAAAAGTGCCAGGATAAACCAGGCATTATATTGAAAGTGAAGGTAGAAATATATGGAAAGTTTATACCAAATGGAGGTATTGCCCAGGGTTGCCATGACTCCTCCTATCGCCCAGGGACCAATGCTTGAAATTATCATATATATAAGAGAAGCTTTAACGCATTTCCAGGAAGACCTTTCCCTGTATTTTTTTGGAACCTTTTTAATAAAGAACCATGCCAGCCAATAAGATGCAATTAAAAAGAGAGTTGAAAAGATGATAGAAAACAGGGCATAACCCTGAAAGGGAAATGTGAGAAGCATCCCCACCAAAGTAATGTTAGTAAACCAGAATATTTTTCTGTAGGTCCCGGTAATCTGAGAATCTTTAAAATACATTCTATAAAATAGGGTTATGAGCCCAATATAAACCCAGCCCAATAATGCTATATGCGAATGTGCGTGAACCACATATCTAAAATTGGCTGCAACAGGAGTTACAAAGAATAGCCGAAGGAAGAGTCCAAGTAAGCCAACCAGCAGAAAATAACCAAGAGCAATGTTGGAGTGCTTTTTTAAATTGATCATGGAATAAAAGTAATAAAAAGCGGCCGGGTGAAAGAAATTAAAAAAAGGGTAAGGCTAAATATGCCTTACCCTTTATAGATTTATAAATTATTGAAAAATATGTATGTGAAACTTAATGTAGATAATAGAGTTACCTGTTGCGTAATTCTTTTTCAAGTTTAAGGGTTTTTGGGAACAGGATATTATTTTCCAGGTGGATATGCTGGTGCAGGTCCTGCTCAAATTCATCAAGTTTGGCATAAAAGGCTCTATAGGTGTTACAGGCTCCCGGGGGAGGTGTGTAGTTATTGCTTAATTTTGCAATTGCTCGTAGAAGATCTCCAGCCTCCTCGTGTTCCGCCTCCATCATTTTAATGGGATTATCTACCGGTCCAAAATGAGTCTCTGGTACAGGGGTGCCTTCACTCTCTGCCTTAACAAGTTTTTTTACAAATGGGAAAAGTATCAATTCCTCCTTCTTCATATGAGCACTAAGTTCTCCTGCTACTGTTGTAAGCAATTCGTGTATTTCCTTCAATTCTGTATAATGATGCCCGTGGACGTGAAGAACGCGTTGAGAATATTGAAGAAGTAAAGGGATATTTTCTGCAACATAAGTATGGTGAACATTTATAATATGATCTGTTAGAAAATCCAGTTTCCAGCTATTATAATTTGAAGCGCGGTCTACAATTTTATCGAGGTCCAGGAGGTCCCTTTCAAGTTCTGCCACATTCACATTGGCTTTTTCACAAGCTTTGTCAATAGTTACACCACCACCACAACAAAAGTCAATTCCATATTTCTTGAAAACATGTGCGGCTTTGATATTTTCGGTTACCAGCTCGGCTACCGTTCTAGTTTGAAGATTATTCATAACGCAAAGATTTTTGATTTATAACTTCAACAAAATTGAGGAAAAGGTAAATCTCTGTTTATGAGTTGGGTCATATAGGTTTTTAAGACCGCATTTTTTTTTCTTAAACAACTCGAAGGGGACGTGCTTACAAGGTTAAGGAGATAAGAAGTTTTTTTATTTTACCCGTGAAGTACAAGCAATGGCAATTGCTTAATAAAAGGGATCTGGGTTTGGGAATTGTTGCGTAATAACCGCTGGCAAAGGTTGAGGTTCTTTGCTGCCATTACGATCATATCCACATTGGGGTTTGTCTCAAATAGGCTGGTAGTGTCTGAACTCTGTGAGGAATAAAAAGTTTGCACCTGCGGAATTTCGGGTGAAAAGCTTTTATATAAATATGATTTGTTGGTCTCCTGTTCTTCTGAAGGTTCTGTGTCAGAATTGAAGAGTTCAAGGATCTTGACAGATGCTTTTGAAAAATTCTTAAGCACCATTAAAGTATCCAGCATTTTAGGATTGTAATGTATCTTATAATCTGTTGGGAATAGGATTTCTTTATATGTTTTGTATACTGCTTTTTCTGAAATGGCCATTGCAGGGCATTTCACCTTCATCATAATATCTGATGTATTCTTTCCAATAATGGCACCCTTTTTATTAGTGGCCCCTTTAGTGCCCATAAGGATGAGATCGATATTCTTTTCAGCCACCTGCTGCCTTACTGCTTCGATAAGGTAATTAACTTTAAAGGAAATATGAAATTTATGTTCAGGGTTTTGTTTGATCCCTTCCAGCCAGTTAAGCATGTCCTCAAACTTGCCTTGAATATGTGCAGGAATAATATTTGGGCTTGCTCCTATTGCCATGCCTGAAGCTGGTACCGCATGCAGCAAGTGAAAGTTGCACGGTATCGCTCCAAAGAATTGCAAAGCATAGGCTGCTGCATTCCTGGAGTTTTCAGAGAAATCTGTCGGCAATAGAATGTTCATCATTTTTTACATCTCTTATACCACGCAAAAATAGCGTGGAACTGAAGTGCAAAAAATGATTATGATCAGTTATTGAAAAAAAGGGATATTTTAAGGATTAGCCTATTTTTTTAAGGGCTTCAACGTCCAGTAATTTGATATTACGGCCTTCAATTTCCAGCAGCCCCTCTTTCTTAAAATCTGAAAGGGTCCTTATAAGAGTTTCAGAAGCCATCCCTGCCACACTGGCCAGGTCACTCCTGGAGATCCTTATGCTTTGGGTAGGATGCCTGCGAATCTTTTGGGAGAACAACAAGATGGTTCGTGCCGTTTTTTTACGCACAGAGCCATAGGCCATTTCTAAAAGTTGTTCTTTAATGCCGGTGATATTTTCTCCCATGGCATCTATAAGATCAAAGGCTATTTTATTATTTTGAGAAAGGATCTCTTTTAACTCCTCCTTGGAAACCGCATACACCCGGGTATCTTCCATAGCAGTGGCGTGCTCCTGGTAGGAATCAAGTTTCCCAAAGGAAGTATTTCCAAAAAAATCGCCTTCTTTATATAAAGAGGTGATCAATTCCTTGCCATATTGATCCATTTTATGGCTTTTTACCACACCGCGGTCTACAAAGAAAAAGAAAAGCCCTTGTTTCCCTTCTTCATAAATGGTTTCTCCTGCCTTATAAGTTTGTAGCTCATAATTCTTTACCAGCTCTCTAAGATCGTTAAGACTGTTAAGCTGGGGTTTTTCGTTCTTATTTTCCTCATTGGTTTTGATCTTCTTTAGGATCGCAACCTTGGCAAGCCGGCTTTCAATAGCGCTTATCAACTCTTCTTCCTCAAATGGCTTAGTGAGATAATCATCTGCACCCAGGTCCATCCCTCTTCTTATATCTTTATGTTCTGTTTTTGCTGAAAGAAAGATGAATGGAATATGGTTGGTAGCTTCATCTTTGGATAGGGATTCCAGTACCCCGTAGCCGTCCATTTCAGGCATCATGATATCACACACAATGATATCTGGTAATTCCTGGCGTGCAAGTTCAACTCCAATCCTGCCATTTGATGCGGTCACAACATTATACTCTGCCAGTTCCAGAAGCTCTGCGGTGTTCTCACGTACAACGATATCATCTTCTATGAATAAGATCTTTTTCATTCTGTTCGGTTTTCTTTAGCCTTGTTCTTTAAATGAATTTAAAGCCAAAAATAAATAATTTTATGATTTAACTATTTTCCCTTAGTATGGGTAATTCTACAATAAATTTTGTTCCTACGTTTTCCCGGCTTGTAAAATTAATAGAACCACCCAGGTTTTCCAGGTGTACCTTGGCTATGTTGAGACCTATCCCGGTTCCCTGATTGAGCAGTGCATTCTCTGCCCTGAAGTATCTTTCAAAAATATGCTTCTGGTCCTTCTCGGGTATACCCATGCCCTCATCTGTCACAATAAAGATAATCATCTCTCCCTGTATCTTTATTTCAAATTTTATGAGGGTATTTTCAGGAGAGTATTTTATTGCATTACCCAATAAATTGGATAAAACCAATTCGAGAATCTTTTCATCCTGGTGTAAAGTTATATTTTCAATATTGGTGGGATATTCGATCTCCTGCCCGCTTTTTAAGGTCACATTGGCATTATATACAACCTCGTTAACAAGTTTACTAAGATTAAAGGTGTTGAACTTATAATTTACCTTTCCAGATTCCAGGCGTTCAATAGAGAGAAAATCATTAAGAATGTTATCAAGGTAGTGGACCTTGTTCTTAATAGTGTTAAGGTGTTTTTCCCTTTTATCCTGTTGTTCTTCGAGTTTATATTTCCCGGCCAGCATCACAGAAGTTAGTATGCCGCTTAAAGGAGTCTTGAATTCGTGGGACACCAGAGAAAGAAACTTTGTTTTTAATTCGTTGAGTTCCTTTTCTTTTTGTAAAGCCACTTTAATGCGATTCTCTGCCTCTTTTCTTTTTGTGATCTCCTGTTCCAGGCTAAGGTTTAAATTTTGGAGTTTCTCAACACTTTCCTCAAGTTCCCTGGTGCGAACCTTGATCTTACCTTCCAGTTCACTGTTGAGTTCCTTTATTTGACGCTGTGTTTCCTTTCGAATGGTAATATCAATTATGAGCGACATTACATATCTTTTTCCATCGACTTCAAAGGGATTCAGGCCTGCTTCCACAGGAAATTGCTCCCCATTCTTCTTAACACCAAAAAGATCCCTGCCGTGTCCCATCTGGCGTTTTTCACTGTCATCAAGAAAACCTTTGAAGTGTTGCGGGTGACTGGACCTATACCTGCTGGGAATTAAAATGTTCAAAGGCTGGTCCTGGAGTTCTTCCTTGCTATATCCAAACATATGAGCCGCAGCGGTATTGCTGGCAACAATTATTTGTTTTTCATCCACGACAATTATGCCCTCTGATGCTGCTTCGAAAAGGACATTAAAAAGGTTTTCATTTTTTTCAAACATTCAATAAAGCTATAAGGAAAGTATTAACCGTACAAATCTACAATGGCTAATTTACAAAAACAATCAACAACTCTAAGAGGCGGTGGAGTGAATGGAAAAAAAGCTTGTTCCCGTGGCTTCAAATAAAATTAATTTAAAGAGAATTAGGAGTAAAAAAAAGAGCCCCTATAGAGCTCTTATATGTTTTTGGAAACAAAAGTATTTATATTAAGCAGCAACAACTGTGTTGTAATTGTTAAGCAATGCCTGGTAGAAATGAAGGCTTTCCTTGTCATTCTTTAAGCAGGCCTGTAAAAAATTATTAAGATCAAGACATTCAAAGGTAATAGCAGTATAATTACTATTTGACATAGGTAACTTAAGGTCAATTGTCTTAGCAAGGTAATTGATCTTTATATCCCTGGCATCAAAATACTTTTCCAAAATGGCACAGTGCAGGTTCTCAAACTTTTGTTTTTCCTGTTCCTGATTGTCGATGCTATAGGAAATTAAATTTTTTAAGTCGTCTATAATTAATTCGGGGGTAAAGTTACTCATGGTCAATCTCATTTACATTATTATTCTACTCGTTTTATTTCGCTATGCTAAGATACATGCGAGTGTGTTAATAAAAACATAAGGAGAGGGGGATTAATAGTAAATTAACTTTGGTAAACAAAAATTAGGATTCTGTTAAGATGGGAAATGGTGAATTGTGAGGGGGGAATTAATAAGCCGGTAGCGGTCGTCCAGTAATGCGGCATTAACAAAGACAGTTTCCTTTATTTTTACAATCCCGTATTCATGATGTATATGACCAAAAATATGGTATGAAGGTTTGACTTCCTTTAATCGGGAAGTTAATTGTTCACATCCCAGATGTTTTTTATTATCCAGCTGGTCCAGAATGCCATATGGGGGAGTGTGGGTAATTAACAGTTCTACATCTTCAGGGATTAGATCCCAGCATTCTCTCATTTCCCTTCCCCGGGGTTTGGTAAAAGCCCAGTTAGAATCTCCAGGGGTAAAGGGGGAGCCCCAGAATTTCACATTATTGATAACCAATCCTGTATTTATAAGGCAGTGAATTCCCGCAGGGATTATTTTATCAAGGGAAGTCAGATGTTTTTCAAGATAAAAATCGTGGTTTCCCGGGACCAACAGTTTATGTTTATGCGGCAGGGAGGCGAACCATTCAAGAAACTCCTGGGTTTCCTTTTTTGTGCCGGCTTCTGAAAAATCTCCGGCATGAATGATCACATCGCCGGGAGGAACTATTATGTCTTCTTGCTTGTTATGAGTATCGGCTATGCAAATGACCTTCATATGAACTCAATTTAAATTAAAAATCCGGTAATCTTAGTCACCGGATAATAATTTGGAGCAGTAAAGCTGCAATTAATTTTTCCTAACGGAAATCCTGTTCCTGTTCACCAGAAATATAATCTTTGTCTGATGGTAATAACTTACTCGTCAACCTGGTGACAAGAAAAGCTATGATCCCGGCAGAAAAAGCAAAAAACAGGAATTTTACCAGTAAACTGTCTGATAGGACAATACTGTAAATGGCAAGGAAGATCTCCAGTGCAAGAATTGCTATTTTTAAGCCGAATTTAAATAACATAACAGGTTTATAAGTGGTAAAGATATATTGAATAGTGCACAAATTTCATAATGCCTTACAAATTGACGATAATTTAACTTATGCTGATTCTCAAAGGTTCAGCGAACGTTAAAAGGTCTTAAACCTTCTCCATATAACAGTGGTGTATCGTAAATTATGCCAGAAATTGAAATCACTTGAAAAAAATAAAAATAATTTTAATAAGCCTGGGAATTCTGGTGCTCCTTATAATTCTTGGAGTTCTATTTGGTAACTGGTACCTCAAAAAAGAAATAAGAGCTGAACTTGACAAAAATGAGTATTCAGAAAATTTTAGTTACGAAGACCTTTCAGTTAATCTCCTCACTCAAAACGCTTCCCTGAGCCGTCCTGTATGGGAAAGCGAAAAATTTCTCTTTGAGGCTGAAGACATTCAGCTAAAGAATTTTAATATATGGAACTATCTTTCCAATGATATTATCGAGGTGGATGAGCTTTTCCTTCTTAACCCAGGAATTGTCTTATATGATAATATTGAAGAAGAAGAAGAGTCGAATGGAAAAGAAATGCAGGAGGACATTAGGATAGGTAAACTCACAATCGTCAAAGGGAGGCTGGAGATGAAGGATAACCCGGAAGCAGATAATGAACTTTATCTCTCCATCTTATCTTTGAAGCTTGCCGGGATCCAGATCAATAGATCGACCACTCAATCAAAGATACCTTTTGAACATGAAGAATTGAGGTTGGAGGCAGATTCTCTTTTTTACGACCTCAATAGTGAGCACAGCCTGGGAATTAAGAATATCCTCCTTGATGATGGCCAATTGCGCCTTGAAGATCTTAACATACGCCCTAAATATTCTAAAGCAGACCATGACCGGGCCATACCATATGAAAAGGACCGGGCCAGTGTTAGTATTAATTCGGTCATATTCAAACAACCAGAATGGGAACATAAAAATGACAGTCTTTATATTTCCAGTCCCGGGGTGGAAATAAGTGGCGCCGATGCTCAAATCTATAGGAATAAGCTCCTGCCAGACGATCCACGGGTCAAGCCTATGTATAGCGAAATGATACGGGAGCTGGGGATAAAAGTTAAACTTGACTCCGTTAACATTCGTGAATCTAATATCGTTTATGAAGAAAGGACCCGGGAAGAAAATCCTGCCGGCGCAATAAATTTTGGGAATGTCGAAGCTACTATAAAGAATATAGTGAACGTTAATATGGACTCAGATGATTTTCCTCTCACTTCTATTGAAGCCCGTGCAAACTTTATGGGCCAATCCAGGGTTACGCTCAATTGGGAATTTGATATAAGAAACCTCCAGGATGAATTTCAAATAAACGGGAGTTTTGCAGGTATTGATGCTGAAGAAATAAATCCCTTTATGAGGCCAGTGATGAATGTAGAGACCGAAGGTCATATTGAATCATTGTTCTACAATTTCTATGGGAATAGACATGAGGCCAGCGGAGACATGAAACTTTCTTACAGGGATTTTAAAATTTCGCTGCTAAAGGATGGAGAAAAAGAGGAGAAATCATTTCTCTCTGGCCTGGTAAATCTTATCCTTAAAAATGATGTGGTAAATGAAGATGTTTCCCAGGAGGATATTAATGTTGAAAGAGATAAGACAAAATCTGTCTGGAATTTCTTTTGGTTATTAATTAGAGAAGGTTCTATAAAGACCTTTTTGTAAGCAGGTCATATCTTAAAAGTAACTACAGGCTGCTGTGCGTGGTTTACAAGGTCTTCGCTAATGCTACCATTAAAGAAATGGGCTATGCCTTTTCTTCCATGGGTGCTTATTCCAATAAGTCCTGCGTCAATGCTCCTGGCGAAATTAAGTATCCCATTCTCCACGGTTACATCATTGTAAATATTCAGGGTGTAATCCTTGTCATCCTCACCTTCAACAAAATCATCTAAGCATTGTTGTGCATCATTATGTGTCATGAAATTGTTGGCTGTATTTATGTAAACAAGGTGCAGGCGGGCACCAAGTTTGCCTGCAAAGCGTTTTGCCTGTTGCAGGGTGTGTTTGTTCTCAAGATCACAATCTGTGGCAAAAACAAAATCTTTTATATCAAATATCTCGTGATCATTTTTAATGACCAGCACAGGAATAGTGGAGTTCCTTACTACTTTCTCTGTATTAGAGCCAATGAACATCTCCTTAAAACCGGTAGCTCCGTGGGATCCCATAACGATAAGGTCACAGTTGTGCTTTTCGCTTATTTCCATAATACCGTCAAAAGCCTGGTGGAACTCAACTGTTTCGGTTAATTTAATGTCCTTTAAATAAGGTTCCTGTCTTATTTCGCCAAAACGCTTTTTTGCAAGTTTCATAAAGTAAAGAGCTTCAGGCAGATTTTGGCTTCCACCTCCACCAACTCCACTTCCGCTTGCGGCGGCGCCTCCAACCAAATGCATTGGCAACTCGAGCATGTGCAGCAAAAAAATCTCGCCATCATATTTCCTGGCAAGTTGGGCAGCTACTTTTAAGGCATATTCTGCCTGCTCAGAAAAATCGGTAGGAACCAGGATCTTTTTCATATGTAGATATTTTTTGTTTTCAAAGCTCATATGCAATTTGCATATCTCCACATTTCTCTGTTCATATTTGCCCGTATGCTCATTCCTTAATAACTTCTTGGAATTGATTGCTTTATTAAATTTACGAATAAAATTTCATTCTCCTGCCGGTTTTAAATTTGGGAAAATTTTGTTATCTTTGCAGCGTTGAAACGAAAAAAATACAGCGAGGGGACAGAAAGTCCCCTCTTTTTATAAAATATATGTTGCAGGAGCGAGTAGAGAATTTGCTGAAGGAAGCCTTTGAAGAGAATGATTCCTTATTTTTAATTTCCCTTAATATCAGTGATCAAAATCATATCCTTGTAGTGATAGACGGGGATGAAGGAGTGGCTGTAAACGATTGTATAGCGGTAAGCCGCAAGATCGAGAATGACCTGGACCGGGATGAACTGGATTTTTCCCTGGAGGTGACATCGGCAGGAGTATCAGAGCCATTAAAATTCCCACGACAATTCAGGAAAAATATTGGTAGAAAACTTGAAGTCCGGACAAATTCCAATAAATTTGAAGGAAATTTAATTGCTGTAGATGAGGAGGGTATCACCCTTCAATGGCAGGCAAGAGAGCCCAAGCCCGTTGGCAAAGGGAAAGTAACTGTAGATAAAGAAGCAAAAATAGCTTTTCAGGATATTGAAAAGGCTGTGGTTGTAATAACATTTTAATAATTTATTGATATGGAAAATATCGCCTTGATTGAGTCTTTTTCTGAATTTAAAGACGACAAATTAATAGATCGGGTTACCTTAATGGCGATCTTAGAGGATGTGTTTAGAAGCGCTTTGAAAAAGAAGTATGGGGAAGATGATAATTTTGACATCATTGTAAACCCTGATAAAGGGGATCTTGAGATTTGGAGAAACAGGGTTGTTGTGGCAGATGGGGAAGTGGAAGATCCAAACCAGGAGATATCACTTAGTGAAGCAAGAAAGATCGAGCCAGATTTTGAAGTGGGTGAAGATGTATCTGAAGAAGTGAAATTGATCGATCTTGGAAGGCGTTCCATACTTGCCTTAAGGCAAAACCTTATCGCAAAGATACATGAACACGATAATACTAATATCTACAAGCACTTCAAGGATCTTGAAGGAGAGATATATACAGCAGAGGTTCATCACATACGTCACCGCGCAATCATACTTCTTGATGATGAAGGGAATGAGATCATCCTGCCAAAAGACAGGCAAATCCCTTCAGATTTTTTCAGGAAAGGTGAGAACGTGAGAGGGATCATAGAGAGTGTGGAGCTTAAAGGAAGCAAACCTCAAATACTTATGTCCCGTACCTCCCCAATTTTCCTGGAAAAATTATTTGAACAGGAAATCCCGGAGGTTTTTGACGGCCTTATTACTGTGAAGAAAGTTGTGCGCATCCCGGGTGAAAAAGCCAAGGTGGCTGTAGATTCTTATGATGACAGGATAGATCCTGTAGGGGCTTGTGTGGGGATGAAAGGGTCAAGGATACACAGTATTGTGCGGGAATTGGGCAATGAGAACATTGATGTTATCAATTATACCAATAATGATCAATTATTTATTACCCGTGCCTTGAGCCCGGCAAAGATCGTTTCGATCAAGCTGGATGAAGAAAATAAGCGGGCAGAGGTAATGCTTAAGCCTGAAGAGGTTTCCAAGGCTATTGGACGTGGAGGGCACAACATACGCCTTGCCGGCCAGCTTACGGGATATGAGATAGATGTCTTTAGAGACGGTGGAGAAGAAGATGTAGAGCTTAGGGAATTTGCAGATGAGATCGAGGATTGGGTAATTGCAGAGTTTGCTAAAATAGGATTGGATACCGCCAAGAGTATTTTGGAACAGGATGTGGATGACCTTGTGCGTCGTACAGATCTTGAGGAGGAAACAATACGTGATGTGATACAGGTATTGCGTGAAGAATTTGAAGAATAAAATTTGTTTATTTATTTAAACAGGAATAATAATTTAAGAGGTAATTTAGAGGCAATTTATGGCTGAAGCAAAAACAATGCGATTAAACAAGGTACTACGTGAATTCAATATTTCACTAGATCGTGCTGTGGAATTTTTAAATTCTCAAGGTCACGATATTGAAGCGCGTCCTACCACAAAAATTTCTGAAGAGGTTTACCAGGTGCTTTTTGATGAATTTCAAACAGATAAAAGCAAAAAGGTGGCTTCCAAGGAAGTTGGAGAGGAGAAGCGTAAGGAGAAGGAGGAGTTACGTATGGCCCGTGAGAGGGAGTTGGAAGACAAGAAGAAAGCAGAGCAGAAGCAGCAGGATGTCATAAGTGCCAGAACAAAACTTGAAGGCCCTAAGCAGGTTGGTAAGATAGACCTGGATAAGAAGCCTGAAGAAAAACCTGCAGAGGTTGAGCAGCCAAAAGAAACTCCAAAAGCTGAGGCGCCTAAGGAGCCGGTAGAGGCTAAGAAAGAAGAGGAACCAAAAACTCCTGAAGCTCCAAAAGAGGAGAAGCCGGCCGCTGAAGAAAAGCCAAAGAAAGAAGAAGTAAAAGAAACTGAAGCTCCTGAAGAGAAACCTGAAGCTCCTGCAGCACAGGAAGAATCCAAACCCGCTGCTGAAGGTGAAAAGCCTGCCGGGGAAGAGGGTGAAGGGGATACCATTCGTACGAAATATACCAAACTTAACGGGCCTAACTTTACAGGAGAGAAAATAGACCTTTCCCAGTTTAAGAAGCCGGTTAAGAAGAAGGATGAGAAAAAAGCTGCAGACGA
Source organism: Antarcticibacterium flavum (assembly GCF_006159205.1). Classification (NCBI taxonomy): domain Bacteria; kingdom Pseudomonadati; phylum Bacteroidota; class Flavobacteriia; order Flavobacteriales; family Flavobacteriaceae; genus Antarcticibacterium; species Antarcticibacterium flavum. The sequence goes on from NZ_CP040812.1 coordinate 2,825,129, forward strand.
TAAGGAGAAGGATAAGCGCAAAAAGCGTCGTCGCAGAATAAGTAAAGATGTAAAAGGAGGAACTGCTGCGCCGGGTGCTGCAGGAGGAGCCTTTAAAGGTGGTAAAGGAGGTAAGAAGCCTGCGCGACCTGCTATGGCAAAAGAAGAGCCAAGCGAGGAAGAAGTACAAAAACAAATACGTGAAACCCTTGAAAAACTTCAGGGGAAAGGAAGTAAAGGAAAAGGTGCCAAGTACCGTAGGGATAAAAGGGACCAGCACCGTCAACGATCTGAAGATGATCTTGCACAGCAGGAAACAGACAGCAAGATCCTTAAGGTAACAGAATTTGTTACCGTAAGTGAGGTTGCAACGATGATGGATGTGCCGGTTACCAAAATTATCTCTGCCTGTATGTCCCTTGGGATGATGGTGACGATGAACCAGCGTCTAGATGCTGAAACCCTTTCTATAGTTGCTGAAGAATTCGACTACGAAGTTGAATTTGTATCTGCAGATATTGAGGAGGTAACCGATACTGAGGAGGAGAATCCAGAAGATCTTAAGCCAAGGGCTCCTATTGTTACCGTAATGGGACACGTTGACCACGGTAAGACATCCTTACTGGATTATATTCGTAAAGAAAATGTGATCGCCGGTGAAAGTGGTGGTATCACGCAGCATATTGGAGCGTACGGGGTTGAGCTGGAAAACGGTCAAAAGATCGCATTCCTTGATACACCGGGTCACGAGGCGTTTACCGCGATGAGAGCCAGGGGTGCCCAGGTTACAGATATCGCGATCATCGTGATCGCGGCAGATGATGATGTGATGCCGCAAACAAAAGAAGCTATTTCTCACGCACAGGCTGCGGGAGTGCCAATAGTTTTCGCTATCAACAAATCTGATCTTCCAACGGCAAATCCAGAAAAGATCAAAGAAAAACTGGCAGGAATGAACCTGTTGGTTGAAGACTGGGGAGGAAAGATCCAGTCACACGATATATCTGCAAAAACAGGTTTAGGTGTGAAGGAGTTGCTTGAAAAAGTACTTCTTGAAGCCGAGATCCTGGAATTGCAGGCCAACCCTAACAAACCTGCAAAAGGTACGGTAGTAGAGGCATTCCTTGATAAAGGAAGAGGGTATGTATCCACTATCCTCGTACAGGAAGGTTCCCTTAAAATTGGTGATTACGTCCTTGCAGGAAGACACAGTGGTAAGGTAAAGGCAATGCAGGATGAGCGAGGAAAAGACGTGGCAGTCGCAGGACCTGCGACCCCTGTTTCCATACTTGGACTTGATGGTGCCCCACAAGCGGGTGATAAGTTCAAGGTAATGCTGGATGAACGCGAAGCAAAGGATATCGCTGCCAGGCGTACACAGCTGCAAAGAGAACAATCTGTAAGAACACAACGTCACATTACTCTTGATGAGATTGGAAGACGTATTGCACTTGGAGACTTTAAGGAGATCAACATTATCCTTAAAGGAGATGTGGATGGATCTGTAGAAGCATTGACAGATAGTTTCCAGAAATTATCTACAGAGGAGATACAGGTGAATATCATACATAAAGGTGTAGGTCCAATTACAGAGAGCGATGTGTTGCTGGCTTCAGCATCAGACGCTGTAATAATTGGATTTAACGTGAGACCTGCCGGTAATGCAAGACAGCTTGCAGATAAGGAAGAAATTGACGTAAGGCTATACTCTATTATCTATGATGCCATCAATGACCTTAGAGATGCGATGGAAGGTATGTTGTCGCCAGAGATGAAAGAAGAGATCACTGGTACTGCAGAGATACGTGAGACCTTCAAGATCTCCAAGATTGGAACTATTGCAGGTTGTATGGTGACCTCAGGTAAGATCTTCCGTAACAACGGTATAAGATTGATTCGCGATGGCGTGGTAGTATTTACAGGAGAACTTACTTCTCTTAAGCGTTTCAAAGATGACGTGAAGGAAGTTTCTAAAGGTTATGACTGTGGTATGCAAATTAAGAATTACAACGACATCAAAGAAGGCGATGTAATTGAAGGCTACCAGGAAGTTGCCGTGAAAAAGAAGATGAAGAAATAAGTAATATCTTATATATAAAAAAAGAGGCTGCACGATCGTGCAGCCTCTTTTTTTATATGCTTTAAAGCCTATCCCCGTTGTGGTTTGGGAATGAAGGCGGCAGGATAGTCCTGTTTGATCTTCAGGAGTGCTCTGTCTGCCTCCAGCCTGTTCCTAAAGTTTCCTACCCATACTTTATAATTGGGGGTTTCATAAATGATCTGGGAAGGCCACGTGTTATATTGGGTTCGAAATTTTCTTATGACATCACTGGCAGTTTGGTTGTCGCCATAGTATAATTGTATCTGGTAACGCTCTCCCAGTTTGCCGTCTTTGGTCAATCGTGTCTTTTCTTCCAGTAATTCAGGGATCAATTCGTTTTGTTGTACATTCACGTTTGCTGTTTGGGCTTGTGTTGTATATTGGAAAGCAGCAGCTAAAACAAGTGTAAAAAAACTAATCCTGGTCTTTAATATTCTCATTTATAAAAGTTTTGGTAAAAGTAAAAACTATAACTCAAATAGGGTTGAATTTATTATTTAGAACAAATATAAATTATTGCTTAACATGAAGCTAACATTTTCAAAATCGACTTTAAGTGTTACTTTTGTCGCTGAATTTTAGGGGCGCGGTGTGTTTATTTTTAGTCCTATTATCGTGCCAAAAAAAGATGCTAATTCAACTTACAATATGAAAAAGGTGATATTCCGCCATTCAGCCGTTCGAATGCTTGTTCTAAGTGTTTCGTTGTTCTTCTCATTTAATACTCTCGTTTTAGCTCAAGATGCCGATATTCCGGGGGATCAGGCAGATCCTCAGGAGAATGTAGCCGGTCCTCAGGAAGGTAATGTAGAGGCTGCTACCGGTAGTGGTGATGCTGCTGCAGGTAAGAGTCTGTTTAACTCCCTTTGTGCTGCCTGTCATAAACTGGATGCCAATTCCATTGGGCCTCCGTTAAGGGGTATTACTGCAAAAAGGGATCAACAGTGGTTAAAAGAATGGATAAGGAACAGCCAGGCTTTAATTGCCTCCGGTGATGATGAGGCTGTGGCTATTTACAATGAGTACAACCAGGTGGCAATGCCTCCTTTCCCGCAATTAAGCGATGCAGATATTGATAATATCCTGGCTTATACCAGCGAGGAGAAGAAGGTGCCTGAGGCTAAACAGCCGGGTGCAGATGCTGCCGGTGCCGGTGGTGGAGCAGGTGGGGTTTCTACAGATATCGTTCTGGGGATCCTTGCATTCGTTCTATTAATGCTTCTGGTTATTCTTTACCTGGTGAATAAAACCCTGCGAAGGTTTGCGACAGCAAGTGGGGTAGAGTTGCCGGTAGGGCAAAAAAGAACTCCAATTTGGAGGTCATTTGTTCAAAATCAATTTTTAGTGCTTGTCACCTCAGTTATATTATTACTTGTTGCGGGTTACGCGATGTACGGGTATTTCATGCAGGTGGGAATTGACCAGGGTTATCAACCGGTGCAGCCAATCCATTTCTCTCATAAGATACATGCCGGTGATAACCAGATAGAGTGTAAATTCTGTCACTCTTCAGCAAGAGTTTCAAAAACTTCAGGAATTCCTTCGCTAAATGTATGTATGAACTGTCATAAATCTATAGGCGAGGTTGCGGAAGAAACAGCAACAGAGGAATACAGCAAGGATTTCTATGATAAGGAAATCCAGAAGCTTTATGCTGCTGTTGGTTGGGATCCTGCTGCCCAGGCTTACACAGGCGAACAGGAGCCGGTTAAGTGGGTGCGTATCCATAACCTGCCAGACTTTGCTTACTTTAACCACTCTCAACACGTTGAGGTTGGTGGTATAGCTTGTCAAACCTGTCACGGTCCTGTGCAGGAAATGGAAATTATGTACCAGGATGCACCCCTCACTATGGGCTGGTGTGTTAACTGTCACAGGGAGACCAATGTTAAAATGGAGGGTAATGAATATTATGAAAAAATTCATAGTGAGTTATCCCAAAAATACGGTGTTGAAGAACTTACTGTTGCCCAAATGGGTGGTATTGAGTGTATGAAGTGCCACTATTAATTAATTAAAGAAGTAATATCATATATATGTCATCAAACAAGAAATACTGGCAAAGTGTTGAAGAGCTTAAGGATAAAAGCTCTGTTGTTGAGGCGCTCCAGCAGAAAGAATTTGCAGAAGAAATACCTACAGATGAATTTCTTGGAGATAAGGAATCGCTGGAAGGTTCTACAACTTCCCGTCGTGACTTTTTAAAGTACGTTGGATTTAGTACTGCTGCTGCTTCACTTGCAGCCTGTGAAGGTCCTGTTATAAGATCTATTCCTTATGTGGTGCAGCCAGAAAGGATCGTGCCGGGGGTGGCAAATTTCTACGCCACTACTATTGCTGACGGTTTTGATTTTTCAGGGGTATTGGTGAGGACCCGTGAGGGCCGCCCTATCAAGATCGAGCATAATACTCTTGCCGGTACTGGTGCAAATGCACGGGTGCAGGCATCTGTACTTTCATTATATGACAGCAAAAGGTTAAAAAGGCCTCTTGCGAATAAAGAGGTTGTTTCCTGGGAGCAGTTTGACCGTGAGGTGGGCGATGGTTTGAATAATGTATCTGGAGAGATCGCCGTACTTACACAAACATTTGCCAGCCCTTCTACAAATAAATTGATAAATGAATTTTCCCAGCAGTATGGGAATGTGAGACATGTGGTATATGATACTGTTTCTGAAGATGCTGCACTCAATGCTTTCCAGGCCAGATATGGCCGCAGGGCATTGCCAAATTATGATTTTTCACAGGCTGAGACCATCGTTTCTGTAGGTGCCGATTTCCTTGGAGATTGGGCCGGAGGTGGTTATGATGCTTCTTATGCGCGTGGACGTGTGCCTCAAAATGGCAGGATGTCCCGTCATGTACAATTTGAATCTACAATGTCCCTTACAGGGGCCAGTGCAGATAAGCGCGTGCCTGTAACCCTTTCTCAACAAAGAGAAGTACTTGCGGCATTGCACGGTTATATTGCAGGTGGTTCTTCTACAAGTAACCTGCCGGCAAGAATAGATGATGCTGTAGTTAAAGCTGCCACACAATTAAGACGTTCTGGTAGCAGAGCTGTGGTCGTAAGTGGTATTCCAGATGAGAATGCACAGTCACTGGTATTGTCTATCAACGAGGCTCTTGGTAGCCGCGTAATGGATACCAATAATCCAAGAACAACAAGACAGGGAAATGCTGCTGAAGTTCAACGCCTGGTTGAAGATATGAATGCCGGTAGGATTGGGGCTATTTTAATCGCCGGAGTAAATCCTGCCTACAGCCTTCCAAATGCTGATGAATTTATTGAAGGCCTTAAGAATGTTGAAATGTCCATTGCTTTCTCAATGAAGGAAGATGAGACTGCGCTTCTATGTAATTATGTTGCCGCAACGCCTCACTACCTTGAGAGCTGGGGTGACATACAATTAACTTCGCGCAAATTCTCATTAATGCAGCCTACCATTAGGCCGTTATTTGATACGCGACAGTTCCAGGAATGCCTTTTAAGATGGACTAATAATCCGGCTTCCTATTACGATTATATGAGAGAGACCTGGGAAGGTTCTCTGGGGGATTTCTCCTGGTCAGATGCCCTTCATGATGGAGTTTTTGAGGCTAATCAGCCGGCAGGAACCCAGGCGCTTGCCGCTTCAGGGGCTGCTGTGCCACAAAGAATAAACGATAATACTGCTGCAGGAAACCTTAGGGGAGAAGCGGGATCTGGTTTTGAACTGGAGCTTTATACCTCTGTAGGTATGGGAGACGGCCAACAGGCCAACAACCCCTGGTTGCAGGAATTCCCGGACCCTATTACACGGGCATCCTGGGATAACTATGTGAAAATGTCCAAGGCAGATGCTGAGGAGCTGGGTATCGAAAATACCCATGCATCAGATGGTGGTCTTAATGGTAGCTATATTAGGCTTACTGTAGGCGATACTGTCCTTGAAAAGGTTCCTGTTTATATACAACCGGGACAGGCAAGAGGAACTATAGCCCTTGCTTTGGGTTATGGTAAAAAAGAAGGTGTCCAGGAGGAAATGCAGGTAGGTGTGAACGCTTACCCATTATATAAGAATTTTAGCTCATTCCAGAATGTTGGTATTGAAAAAGTAGGAGGTATTCACGAGTTTGCCTGTTTACAGCTTCATACTACCCTGATGGGAAGAGGAGATATAATCAAGGAAACAACCCTTGAGATCTTCAATACCAAAGATGTTCACGAATGGAACAAGGTGCCGGAAGTTTCTCTTAACCACATTGAAACCCCGGTTACTTCGCCAGACGTTGACCTGTGGCAAGGTTTTGACCGTACCCAGGGCCATCACTTCAAGATGTCTATTGACCTTAATGCGTGTACCGGTTGTGGTGCGTGTGTAATCGCCTGTCATGCAGAGAATAATGTTCCTGTAGTTGGTAAAAAAGAAGTGAGGAAATTCAGGGATATGCACTGGATGAGAATAGACAGGTACTACTCTTCAGAAGATACTTTTGCTGAGGATATCGATAAGAAAGAGAATATGGCAGGCCTGGGAGATTCCCTAAGTCAGTTTGGTGAGCTTGAAAACGCTGCAGAGAACCCACAGGTTGTATTCCAGCCAATGTTCTGTCAGCACTGTAACCACGCTCCTTGTGAGACTGTTTGTCCTGTAGCTGCTACAATGCACGGTCGCCAGGGTCAAAACCAAATGGTTTATAACCGTTGTGTGGGTACCCGTTACTGTGCAAACAACTGTCCTTACAAAGTAAGAAGGTTCAACTGGTTTAGATATAACAAGAATGATGAGTTTGATTACCACATGAACAATGATCTTGGTCGTATGGTATTGAACCCGGATGTTACTGTTCGTTCCCGTGGGGTGATGGAAAAATGTTCTTTCTGTATCCAGAAAACTCAAAAGACCATACTTGATGCGAAACGTGATGGACGTGCCGTACAGGGTGATGAATTTGAAACGGCCTGTTCGCTTGCCTGTGATAAAGGTGCGATCGTGTTTGGAGATGTGAATGATGAGACCAGTGTGGTTTATGAGCAAAAGGACAACGAAAGGATGTACCATGTGCTGGAGTATGTGGGAACAAAACCAAATGTGATGTATCAAACCAAGATTAGAAATACATCTGAAGCTTAATCAATTAACTAAAGAATCAATTATATAAGGATATGTCTCATTACGAAGCACCTATACGAAAGCCTCTTGTTACCGGCGATAAATCCTATCACGATGTTACCATGGATGTGGTTGCACCGGTTGAAGGGAAGGCCAATAAATCCTGGTGGATCGTTTTTTCGATCGCGCTTATCGCTTTTCTTTGGGGTTTAGGTTGTATAATATATACTGTTTCTACAGGAATTGGAGTTTGGGGATTGAACAGGACCGTAGGTTGGGCCTGGGATATTACTAACTTCGTTTGGTGGGTAGGTATTGGTCACGCAGGAACACTTATCTCTGCGGTACTGCTCCTCTTCCGTCAAAAATGGAGGATGGCAATTAACCGCTCTGCAGAGGCGATGACAATTTTCTCTGTAATGCAGGCAGGTCTTTTTCCAATTATCCACATGGGTCGCCCCTGGCTGGCTTATTGGGTATTGCCAATTCCAAACCAATTTGGTTCCCTGTGGGTAAACTTTAACTCCCCGTTACTTTGGGACGTATTTGCGATCTCTACCTATCTTTCGGTATCACTTGTATTCTGGTGGACCGGTCTATTGCCAGATTTTGCAATGATTCGCGACAGGGCAGTAAAACCTTTCCAGAAGAGAATATATGGCATCCTGAGTTTTGGATGGAGTGGAAGGGCCAAGGACTGGCAGCGTTTTGAGGAAGTTTCACTTGTTCTTGCAGGTTTGGCAACTCCTCTTGTACTTTCTGTACACACCATTGTATCCTTTGACTTTGCTACCTCGGTTATCCCGGGATGGCATACCACTATTTTCCCTCCTTATTTCGTTGCGGGAGCGGTATTCTCTGGTTTTGCGATGGTGAACACGCTTTTGATCATTATGAGAAAAGTGTCCAATCTTGAAGATTATATTACCATACAACATATCGAATTGATGAACATAGTTATTATGATCACCGGTTCCATAGTTGGGGTAGCTTATATTACTGAATTGTTTGTTGCCTGGTATTCAGGTGTGGAATATGAGCAGTACGCATTCCTTAACAGGGCTACAGGTCCTTACTGGTGGGCATACTGGGCAATGATGACCTGTAACGTATTTTCACCACAGTTCATGTGGTTCAAAAAACTACGTACCAGTATTATGTTCTCTTTCTTCATCTCTATTGTAGTAAATATCGGGATGTGGTTCGAAAGATTTGTGATCATTGTAACCTCTTTACACAGGGATTACCTTCCTTCTTCCTGGACTATGTTCTCTCCTACATTTGTAGATATTGGGATCTTTATAGGAACCATAGGATTCTTCTTTGTGTTGTTCCTGCTTTATGCACGAAGCTTCCCGGTGATTGCGCAGGCAGAGGTTAAGACTATTTTGAAATCATCTGGAGAAAAATATAAAAGACTTAGGGCAGAGCATGGGGATCACGTAGATCATTATGATCCAATAGTGAGGGAACCTGCTTCCAACACTGAAGATGGTTTGGTTGAAAAGGATGACCCGGCAGATGAGAATGGGCATGAGCCTACTGTTAATGCTGAAGGCCTTATTAACCTGGAAGTGAATCGTGACAGGATAGATGAGATGCTTGCTCGTATTGGAGTTTATGATCCTGCAACTCAAACTGCAGATGATCTTCAAAAACTTGAAGGAGTTGGGCCATTGCTGGAGCAACGTTTACACCAGTTAGGTATCTATACCTATGGACAGGTAAGCAGGCTTACCCGTGCAGATTTTGAATTGCTTGATACCATTATAGAAGACTTCTCCATAGAAGGTAAATATGAAGAATGGACTACGAAGGCAAACCAACTTAAAAATAAAAACTAATGGCATCTAAAGTTATACACGCTATTTATACAGATGACGACTTGCTTTTACAGGCTGTAAAGCAGGTGCGTGAAGCTCGTTACCATATAGGGGAGATCTATACCCCGTTTCCTGTGCACGGGCTTGATAAAGCAATGGGACTGGCCCCTACGCGGCTGGCTATCACATCCTTTATGTATGGGGTGGTTGGTTTTACGGTTGCCGTAGTGATGATGAACTATATGATGATCGAGGACTGGCCTATGGATATTGGAGGTAAACCTAGTTTCTCCTTCCTGCAAAATATGCCTGCCTTTGTTCCTATTATGTTTGAATTAACGGTATTTTTTGCAGCTCACCTTATGGTGATCACCTTCTTTTTAAGAAGTAAACTTTGGCCATTTAAAGCTGCTGAAAACCCGGACGTGAGGACTACAGATGACCATTTCCTTATGGAGATAGAGGTAGCCAACCACAACACAAAAGATCTAACAGATTTCCTTTACCAGACGGGAGCATCTGAAATTAAATTAATTGATAACAAATAAACCCAATGAAAAGTTTATTTAAGAAATCGTTATTATTCGTACTGGCTTTAAGCGCTGTGTCATGCTTTAATGAATCCAGCCCTAACTACCAGTATTTTCCAGATATGTATGAACCCATACCTTATGAGCCTTACGGGGAATATGAGATATTTTTAAATGGGCAGTCTGCTATGTTACCCGCAGAGGGTTCTGTTCCAAGAGGATGGAAGCCATACGATTATGAAAATAGCCAGGATGGATATCAGGCTGCGAAGTCAGAGTTAACAAATCCTCTTCCTTATACTGAAGATAACCTTGCAAAAGGAAGGCAATTGTATACGATCTATTGTGCTGTATGCCATGGAGACCAGGGTGATGGACAGGGGATTATGGTACAACGGGAGAAGATCCTGGGTATTCCAAGATTTGATGATGAAGGAAGGAATATTACTGAAGGTAGTGTTTACCACGTAATGTATTACGGCCTTAACGCAATGGGATCCTATGCTTCTCAAACCTCTATAGACGAGAGATGGCTTATAGACCATTATGTTATGAACCTTAAGAATAATCTTCAGGGTGGTGAAGAAAGGGCTTTTGAAGAGGAGGCCACTCAGGAAGAAGAGGCCCAAATGAAAAATCTTATTCCGGCTGTGAATGAAGAGAGAGATCAACTTTCAGATGGTAACCAGGGTTCCCCGGGTACAGATAATGACGGGCAGGAAAATCAAAACGAAGAATAACAGCATTTAGATATATTAAATATGTACACGCTATCCAGTAAATTAAAATTATTCTCTATCATCCTAATGGCTGTAGGTCTCATTGGGTTGGCCATTGGGTTTATAGTTGCCCCTTCTACAATAGAGGAGGTAAAGGAAATGGTAGCCTCTCACGATGGACACGGTGAGAGCCATGCTGCTCCCGGGCAAATAAAAAGTGACCTTTCTGAGGATCCAGACCAAGGTTTGGAATTTGTTCCTTCTGAGCACGAGGTCCAAACCGGGCGTACAGATGATAACCAAACCCAACTGGGTACCAATGTAGATGACCACGAAAATGAGCATTACGAGCACATACTTCATCAATTGCAGAACAAACCGTGGGCAGCATTATATGTAGCGGCATTTTTCTTCTTTATGATCCCGCTTGGGGTGCTTGTATTCTATGCAATTCAATGGGCTTCACAATCTGGATGGTCACCTGTATTATTCAGGGTTATGGAAGGGATAACTTCTTACCTACTTCCTGGTGGTGTGATCATTTTCGTATTATTGGTTCTTTCAGGATTGCACCTCAACCACCTGTTCATTTGGATGGATCCGGAAGTTGTTGAAAACGATGCTATCATAAGAAATAAATCTGGTTACCTAAATGTGCCATTTTTCCTTATAAGGGCTGCTATTTATATCGCAGGATGGGCAATTTTCAGACATTTCCTTGTTAAGAATTCAAACAGGCTGGATGAAGCTGAGCCAAATGACCTGTATTATTTCAAAAAGAACTTCAAGCTGGCTGCAGGATTTCTGGTATTCTTTATAGTAACAGAATCTATGATGTCCTGGGATTGGATTATGAGCCTTGACCCACACTGGTTTAGTACCTTGTTTGGATGGTATGTTTTTGCCAGCATGTTCGTTTCAGGAATTACAATGATAGCTTTGGTTTCAATATACCTTAAATCAAGAGGCTTCCTGCCATTCGTGAACGACAGTCACATTCATGACCTTGCAAAATTCATGTTTGGTATAAGTATTTTCTGGACTTACCTGTGGTTCTCACAGTTCATGCTTATATGGTATTCGAATATTCCTGAGGAAGTAACTTATTTTGTATCCAGGATAGAGGATTATGGTATTCTGTTCTTTGGAATGGTAGTATTGAACTTCCTCTTCCCCGTACTACTCCTTATGAACAGTGATTTTAAAAGAGTTAACTGGTTCGTGGTAATGACCGGGTTAGTGATCCTTCTGGGGCATTATATAGATATTTACGTAATGGTTATGCCTGCTACGGTAGGAGAATCCTGGTTCATTGGATTATCTGAGATAAGTTCCTTACTTTTCTTTGGTGGATTGTTTATTTTTGTAGTTTTTACATCCTTAACCAAAGCACCGTTATTGGCACGTAGAAATCCTTTCATTAAGGAAAGTGAACATTTTCATTACTAAAAAAAGATTGTTTAAAATAGATATTATACAATGACAGTATTTTTAATCATAATAGTAGTAGCCCTCTTTGCGATAACTATCTGGCAGTTGACCAAGATCTTCCAGTTGTCCAGGGATACTAATTCTATTGATACCTCGCAGGTAGCCAATGACAAGGATAACAGGACGCACGGGAATTTAATGCTGGCCTTTGGAATTGCTTTTTACATATTTATGCTTTACTGTTTCTGGATGTTTAGCGACCGTGCTTTGCCGGCAGCTTCTTCAGAGCATGGAATTGAATACGATACACTTTTATGGATCTCCCTGGCGGTGATCATGTTCGTACAGGTTATCACCCAGGGATTATTACACTGGTTTGCTTTTAAATATAAAGGGAGAAAAGGACAGAAGGCGCTTTTCTTTGCAGATAATGATAAACTGGAATTCATCTGGACCATTATTCCTGTTATTGTTCTTGCAGGTTTGATCATCTATGGATTGTTTACCTGGTCAAGTATTATGAATATCGATGACGAAAATTCTGAAGCCCTGGTAATTGAGATCTATGCCAAACAATTTGGCTGGGAAGCACGTTACGCCGGGGATGATAATACTCTTGGCAAGGCCAATGTTCGATTCATTGAAGGAGCAAACACTATAGGTGTTGATGTGAGTGACCCATATGCCTATGATGATGTGGTTACCGCAGAGCTTCACCTGCCTGTAGACAGACCTGTGATCTTCAAGTTCAGGTCCCAGGATGTATTACACTCTGCTTACTTTCCTCACTTCCGTGCGCAAATGAACGTGGTACCTGGAATGACTACCCAGTTCTCTTTTACTCCTACTGTAACATCTGCAGAGATAAGGGAAACTGAGTATATGAGAGATAAAATTGCCAAAATTCAGCAAATGAGAAATGAAAGGTCTGCAGCAGGGGAAGACCTTGTAGATTATGAGCAATTTGAATATTACTTACTGTGTAACAAGATTTGTGGTGTAGCTCATTATAATATGCAAATGAAGATCGTAGTTGAAACCGAGGAAGAATTTAATTCGTGGATTGCTCAACAGCCACGATTCAGCGAGACTATAGACCAAATGCAAAAACAAGATGAACCTGCACAGGGAGAAGTTGTGAACGAAGGGGATGTAGCTCAGGTTAAAAACTAAATATAAGATAAAGATTTAAAGATATGTCAGCAGCAGTAGGACACACGCCAATAGATCACGCACATGACGATCATGGGCATCATCATCATAAAGAAACTTTTATAACAAAATATATTTTTAGTACAGACCATAAGATGATTGCCAAGCAATATCTTATCACCGGTTTGTTAATGGGTGTTGTTGGTATCGCAATGTCTGTACTTTTCAGGATGCAACTTGCCTGGCCTGGAGAATCCTTCTGGCTTTTTGAAGCGCTGTTAGGGAAATGGGCACCGGGAGGAGTAATGTCTCCGGAAGTTTACCTTGCACTTGTTACAATCCACGGGACCATTATGGTATTCTTTGTATTAACTGCCGGGTTGAGTGGTACTTTTAGTAACCTGCTTATTCCGCTTCAAATTGGGGCAAGGGATATGGCATCAGGATTCCTAAACATGGTATCCTACTGGTTGTTTTTCCTTTCAAGCGTAATTATGTTGAGTTCCCTGTTTGTAGAAGCGGGACCGGCATCGGCAGGATGGACTATTTATCCGCCGCTTAGTGCCCTTCCACAGGCAATTGGTGGTTCAGGTTTAGGGATGACTCTTTGGCTTGTTTCTATGGCTATCTTTATCGCTTCCTCACTTCTTGGATCTCTTAACTACATAGTTACTGTAATAAACTTAAGGACTCCCGGAATGTCTATGACAAGACTTCCGCTTACCATATGGGCATTCTTTGTAACAGCTATCATCGGGGTGGTATCTTTCCCTGTATTGCTTTCAGCAGCACTTATGCTTATAATGGACAGGAGTTTTGGAACTTCGTTCTTCCTAAGTGATATTTACTTAAAAGGAGAAGTACTTGCACACCAGGGAGGTTCCCCGGTATTGTTTGAACACCTGTTTTGGTTCCTAGGACACCCGGAAGTTTATATTGTTATTCTTCCTGCGATGGGGCTTGTATCAGAAATTATGGCAACCAACGCACGTAAGCCTATCTTTGGATACAGGGCGATGGTAGCTTCTATTCTTGCGATCGCATTTCTTTCTACTATCGTATGGGGGCACCATATGTTCGTATCTGGGATGAATCCATTCCTAGGATCTGTTTTTACATTTACGACATTATTGATCGCGATCCCTTCGGCCGTAAAAGCCTTTAACTGGATCACTACGTTATGGAAGGGTAACCTGCAGCTTAACCCTGCAATGCTTTTTTCTATTGGTTTCGTGTCAACATTCATCACAGGAGGTTTAACAGGGATCATCCTTGGAGACAGCACCCTGGATATTAATGTTCACGATACTTATTTCGTTATTGCTCACTTCCACCTTGTTATGGGAATATCTGCCCTTTACGGTCTTTTGGCCGGAGTTTACCACTGGTTCCCAAAGATGTTTGGAAGAATGATGAACAAGAATATGGGATATGTTCACTTTTGGGTAACGTCTATAGGTGCCTACGGGGTATTCTTCCCAATGCACTTTATTGGAATGGCAGGTTTACCAAGACGTTATTATGACAATACCCATTTTCCATACTTCGATGATCTTGCAGATGTGAATGTGATCATAACCATATTTGCTATTATTACTGCTGCCATACAATTGGTATTCCTTTATAACTTCTTCGCTTCTATTTTCTTTGGAAAGAAAGCAACACAGAACCCCTGGAATTCCAACACCCTGGAATGGACCACCCCGGTGGAACACATTCACGGAAACTGGCCGGGTCCAATCCCACACGTTTACCGCTGGTCTTATGACTATAGTAAAACCAATGAGAATGGGGAATATGTTATCCCGGGACAGGATTTTGTTCCTCAAAATGTTCCTTTGCAAAAGGGTGAGGAAGAACTCAATCATTAGAATCACAAACCTATATAATAAAAGCCTCTTCTCACCGGAAGAGGCTTTTTCCATTTAACCTGTTGCCGGGATTAAGGTAAGGACCGGGCGTATAGCCGGGGACAGGCATGACTGGAATTTCAACCAGGAACTGCCGGGTTTCTATGCCTGAAGTGCCACCTACTGAAAATTTGAAGAGAGCCGGTTGGTTTCCTGTGGGGTTACATGCTTTTCTTTATCTTTGCTGAAGGCCGTATACTCAATCGTCCTGCTATTAAGATTAATTTGTATATGAATGATAACCTGGACCCAACGGGAGAGAATTTTTCACCTGAAGAACTTGATATAGAAAGAGCTTTAAGGCCCCTTTCCTTTGATGATTTTGCAGGACAGGACCAGGTTCTTGAAAACCTGAAGGTTTTTGTTGAAGCGGCCAACCGCAGGGGAGAGGCGCTGGATCACACATTATTCCACGGCCCTCCCGGCCTTGGTAAAACTACCCTGGCACATATCCTGGCTAATGAACTGGAAGTGGGGATCAAGATCACCTCCGGCCCTGTAATCGATAAACCCGGCGACCTCGCCGGGCTCCTTACTAACCTCGAGGAAAGGGATGTCCTTTTTATAGATGAGATCCACCGCTTAAGTCCGGTGGTGGAAGAATACCTATACTCAGCTATGGAGGATTACAAGATCGATATTATGATCGAATCGGGCCCCAATGCGCGAACCGTGCAAATAAATTTAAATCCGTTTACACTTATTGGCGCCACCACCCGTTCAGGATTACTTACCGCTCCTATGCGGGCGAGGTTTGGGATCTCCAGCAGGCTTCAATATTATACTACAGAGCTTTTATCCACCATTCTTGAACGAAGTGCAGAGATCCTTAGGGTGCCAATCACACAGGAAGCTGCCATCGAGATCGCAGGTAGGAGCAGGGGGACTCCACGTATTGCAAATGCCCTATTGAGAAGAGTTCGTGATTTTGCCCAGATAAAAGGTAACGGGAGCATTGATATGGAGATTGCGAAATATGGCCTTAAAGCGCTTAATGTGGATGCACACGGGTTGGATGAGATGGATAATAAGATCCTCACCACGATCATAGATAAATTCAAAGGTGGTCCGGTAGGCATTACTACCCTTGCAACTGCAGTGAGTGAGAATGCGGAGACTATTGAAGAAGTGTATGAGCCTTTCCTTATTCAACAGGGCTTTATTTACCGCACCCCGCGTGGACGGGAGGTGACAGAACTTGCATACAGGCACCTGGGCAGGATCAAAGGGAACATCCAGGGAGGACTGTTCTAATAATTCTGGAAGAAGGTATTTTGTCCTCTCCCGGCTTCAGATAAAAACATGCATAAGATGAGTGAAGATGACAATTTGAAGGTAAGAAAAGTGCCTGTTGTTCCCGCCTGGGAATTTTATAAGAATTCCCTTCGCATACTTGAGAATCCATTGATCTTCCACCGCAAGAAATTCGAAAAATTAGGGGATACCTTCAGATTAAAAATTGGACCGGGCAGCTCTGTGATCTTTTCCAGAAATGCAGCTTTTGCCCAATATGCCCTTCAGAAAAACCAGAAGAATTTTTCCAAGACCACTATTCAAACCCGCGATATGGCAAAATATCTTGGGCAGGGCCTGTTAACATCTGAAGGTGAACATTGGAAAAAACAGCGTAAACTTATTCAACCTGCATTTCATAAGAAGAAACTTGTACTATTACTGGAAAGTATTAAAAGTGCTATTTCTACAGAACTTAATAAGATCGAAACCGGAAAATCCATAGATATTTTCCCGATATTCAATGACCTGGCTTTTCAAACTGTTGTAAAATCCCTTTTCAGCAGTGCGGTAGGACAAAAAGAAATAAACCGACTGCAGTATATTACGGAAGCTGCTCAAAGAATGCTGGTTAAGGAGCTAAGACAGCCGTATCTGGGGTGGTGGTTCACTTTTAGCGGAAAGATAAAGGAACACATCGATCTTACAAATGAGGCCAGGGATATCTTACGAATGCTCATTGATGAAAGAAGGACCTCTGGCGAGAGACAGGATGACCTCCTGGATATGCTTCTGGAGGCCAGGTACGATGATGGGAGCAGTATGGAAAATGAACAACTTATTGACGAGATCCTTATCCTCTTTACAGCCGGTCATGAGACCACCTCGAATGCCCTAACCTTCACTGCCCAGCTTCTTTCCAGGCATCCTGAAGCCCAGGAGAAGATCCTGGAAGAAGTGAAAAAAGCTGAGAGAGACACCAATACAATCATTGAGTTTATACAAGCCTGCAGTTACACTAAAATGGTCCTGGAGGAAGCTATGAGGCTATATCCCCCTGCTTATTTTATAGACAGGGTAAATAATGAGGATGATGTCTTTGACGGCATGATGATCCCGAAAGGTTCCAGTTTGCTCTTTTCCATGTACGAGATCCACCGGCATAAGGATTTTTGGAATGAGCCGGAAGAGTTCAGGCCAGATAGATTTGAGGATCCCAAAAAATATTCTTCCTGCTACTATCCTTTTGGTGCCGGCCCCAGGATGTGCATAGGGAATAATTTTGCTATGTACGAAATGATCCTCGCGGTGGCTCAACTGGTTTCCAGATACCGCATAAAACATAAGGAGGATCCCATTGAAATTACTCCATTGATCACTTTAAAACCTAAGAATGCGGTCCTGGAATTTTACCCTCAATAAAAATTCAGGAGGCTGGGACGGGTCTTTTATTAAGTACCAGTTGTATAAACTTGTACCGGGCATAACCAATTGATTTTCAGGTTTTAATTTGATTTTTATTGTCACATTTATTATATTAAAAAGTGAACAAATGCCGGAATCATAAAAACAGATCCAGGCAGTAAAACCTTTTATTATGGACACACTTAAAAAAATATTGATGCTCGTGGCCGTGATTTTATTATCTATAAATCAGGCAGTGGGCCAGGAAAAAAAGACGGGGAGTTATTCTGACACCGCAGGAGATCTTTATCTCCTTGAGCGGGAAATGACAGATATCAGTGAGGAAAAGCTTCATAGCATTGCCAAAGGAGCACAGGAACTTGTGGAAGAAATTGGGCCACAGGTGGAATGGGTACATAGTTATGTAACCGGGAACAAAATGATATGCGTATTTAAATATGAGACCCGGGAGGCTATGGCCGAACATGCCAGCAGGGCAGGTCTAAAGATATCAGATCTTCAAAAAGTTGAGACCATGATAGGTCCGGAAACAGCGAAAAATCGCTGATAAAATCTTTAATGCGCTATAAATGAAATCCCCTTTATTCTTCGGGGATTTTTTTATTTCAACTGAAAAGTAAATCCTGATAGCGCAGTTTTCCAATGAGGTTTTTAATTCCGTAATTTTGTGCTCAGAATTATTTCTAATAAGCCTGTAATTTGATCACTACGAAAGCGCAGAAAGAAGTACGAACAGCAATGATAAAAACTGAGGCAAAGCGGCTTGGTTTTATGTCTTGCGGTATTTCCAAAGCTGAATTTCTTGAAGTGGAGGCTCCCCGTCTTGAAAACTATCTTGAAAAAGGTATGCATGGCGAAATGCATTATATGGAAAACCATTTCGATAAAAGGCTCGACCCTACTAAACTTGTGGAAGGCTCTAAGAGTGTGATCTCCCTGCTATTAAATTATTATCCTGAAAAAACGCAACAGGAGGGAACTTATAAAATAAGTAAATACGCCTACGGGAGAGATTATCATTTTATCATTAAAGACAAGCTGAAGGATCTACTGAAATTTATAAGTGAAGAGATAGGGGAAGTGGACGGCAGGGCCTTTGTAGACTCTGCCCCTGTACTGGATAAGGCCTGGGCGGCGAAAAGTGGCCTGGGTTGGATTGGTAAAAATTCAAATCTCCTCACCCGGCAGGTGGGATCCTTTTATTTTATTGCAGAGCTTATCATAGACCTGGAACTTGAATACGATACCCCGGTGACAGACCACTGCGGCAGCTGCACAGCCTGTATCGACGCCTGCCCCACTCAGGCCATTGTGGAGCCTTACAAGGTAGATGGGAGTAAATGCATCTCCTATTTCACTATTGAACTAAAAGAAGAGTTACCTTCAAGTGTGAAAGGCCAGTTTGACGACTGGATGTTTGGCTGCGATATTTGCCAGGATGTATGTCCCTGGAACCGGTTCTCCAAACCGCATAATGAACCACTTTTCAACCCCCACCCCCAATTGCTTGAAATGGATAAAAAGGATTGGGAGGAGATCACCCAGGAAACATTTAATGAGATCTTCAGGAAATCGGCCGTGAAAAGAACTAAATATTCCGGACTCAAAAGGAATATAGATTTTCTGAAGAAATAGTACTGCCCTTCTTTAGCTCTTCAGAAAAAACTCTTCTTCTTCCTCAGCTACTAAATAATTGTGCCGATAGTCGAATAGTTAAAAAAATTATTGCCTTTTCAGCCTCAGGCTTGCTACCTTTGCGCTACAGCAAACAGAATAGAAATGAGTAAGGATAGTAAAAGACGGGAGGCGCTGGTCTACCACGCCAAACCAAAGCCGGGTAAGATCGAGGTTGTACCAACAAAAAAATATGCCACACAAAGAGATCTCTCTTTAGCGTATTCCCCCGGGGTTGCAGTACCCTGTCTTGAAATTCACAGGGATAAGGAGAATGTCTATAAATACACTGCAAAAGGTAACCTGGTGGCAGTGATCTCAAACGGGACGGCTGTACTGGGTCTGGGTGATATTGGGCCAGAGGCCTCAAAACCCGTTATGGAAGGTAAGGGTTTACTGTTCAAGATCTTTGCCGGGATCGATGTCTTCGATATCGAGGTTGACACAAAAAATGTGGAGGAATTCATAAGTACGGTAAAAAATATAGCCCCCACTTTTGGGGGTATCAACCTGGAAGATATTAAAGCCCCTGAAGCCTTTGAGATAGAGAGAAGACTTAAGGAAGAGCTGGATATCCCTGTGATGCATGATGACCAGCATGGTACCGCGATCATCTCGGCCGCGGCTTTGTTAAATGCCCTTGAAATTGCCAAAAAGAAGATCCATAATGTAAAGATCGTCATATCTGGAGCAGGATCTGCAGCTATAGCCTGTGCAAACCTGTATCTTCTGCTGGGAGTGAAGGTGAAGAATATTATTATGTTTGATGTAAACGGGGTTTTGCACGAGGAGCGAACAGACCTTTCAGACCTTCAGCAAAAATTTGTAACCAAAAAGAAGTATAAATCCCTGGCAGATGCTTTGGATGGTGCCGATGTTTTCCTGGGACTTTCAGTAGGGAATATCGTAAGCCCGGCTATGCTTAAATCAATGGCTAAAAGACCTATCGTTTTTGCGATGGCCAATCCCGATCCTGAAATTGATTATGACCTGGCAGTTTCTGCAAGAAAGGATCTTATTATGGCAACGGGCAGAAGTGATCATCCTAACCAGGTAAACAATGTGCTGGGATTTCCATTTATCTTTCGCGGGGCGCTTGATGTGAGGGCTACCAAGATAAATGAGGAAATGAAAATGGCTGCGGTAAAAGCGCTTGCAAGGCTGGCGAAAGAGCCGGTACCCGAGCAGGTGAATATTGCCTATGGGGAAACAAAATTGCATTTTGGTCCAGATTATATTATTCCTAAACCTTTTGATCCAAGGCTCATTAGTACAGTTCCCCCTGCAGTAGCAAAGGCAGCTATGGAAAGTGGTGTTGCAAGGAATCCAATATTGGACTGGGATCGTTACGAGGAGGAACTACTGGAGAGGATGGGAAGTGATAATAAGATCTCTAGATTGTTAATGAATCGAGCCAAAAGCAATCCAAGGAGTATTGTCTTTGCTGAAGCCGATCATCTGGATGTTTTAAAAGCAGCGCAGATCGTGCAGGAAGAGGGAATAGGAATCCCTATCCTTCTTGGAAAAAGGGAAGTGGTGCTGGAACTAATGAATGAAATAGACTTTGACCCTTCCAAAGTCACACTTATAGACCCTCAAAGCGATGAGGAGCTGGAACACCGCAATACGTATGTAGATGCCTACTGGAAAACAAGATTTAGAAGTGGCGTGACCAAGTATGATGCTCAAAAGCTTATGCAGCAGCGGGATTACTTTGGAGCAATGATGGTGAATATGGGAGATGCAGATGCCTTGCTCTCCGGCTATTCCCGGGCATACCCTACCGTGGTAAAACCAATGCTGGAACTTATTGGAATGGCCAAAGGAGTAGACCGTGTGGCTGCCACTAACCTTATGAATACTTCCAGAGGGCCACTTTTTATAAGTGATACCTCCATTAATATTGATCCAACAGCCAAGGACCTGGCGAAGATTGCACTTATGACAGCAAGAACCGTTAGGCTTTTTGGAATGGAACCTGTGATCGCGATGATCTCCTATGCCAATTTTGGATCCTCGCGTCACCCACACGCAAGAAAGGTAAAAGAAGCTGTGGGGCTTATTCATAAAGCGGCACCAGACCTTAAGGTGGATGGGGAACTCCAAATAGATTTTGCACTTAACAAGGAAATGCTGCAGGGGAAATTTCCTTTATCAAGGCTGGTAGGCAAGAAAGTGAATACCTTGATCTATCCTAATCTTGAGGCGGCAAACAGCACTTATAAATTACTTAAAGAACTTAATAAAACAGATTCCATTGGGCCAATTATGATGGGTATGAGAAAACCGGTACACATATTCCAGCTCGGGGCAAGTGTTGAAGAAATGGTGAATATGGCTGCAGTTGCGGTTATTGATGCCCAGGAAAAGGAAAAAAGAGTGGGACTTTAGTCCGGTGGACTTTGAAACCTTACAATTGCTTGGGGCTCTGGGGAATTTTAGTACATTTGGGCTCTAACCATCTGTTTACCCAATGATCCATCATTTAAAAGGACAACTCGTTGAGAAGAATCCTACTCATGTTGTAATTGATTGCAACGGGGTAGGATATTTTGTTCATATCTCCCTGCATACATTCGCCCTTGTTGGCAATGACTCTGAAGCCATAAAATTATACACACACCTGCAGATTAAGGAAGATTCGCATACTCTTTATGGTTTTGTAGAGAAATCTGAAAGAGAGCTTTTTAGGTTATTGATCTCGGTCTCGGGGGTTGGGGCGAGTACTGCGCGTACCATGCTTTCCTCCCTGGAGCCAAAACAGATCATGGAGGCTATAGCTTCTGGCGATGCGGCAACAGTGCAAAGCATAAAAGGAATAGGAGCAAAAACTGCACAACGGGTGATCCTGGACCTAAAAGACAAAGTATTAAAAGTTTTTGGTGAGGGAGAAGTTTTTGTCTCTCAAAGCAATACTAATAAGGAAGAAGCGTTATCAGCTTTAGAAACCTTAGGTTTTGCGCGCAAACCGGCAGAGAAAGTTGTAGACAGGATAATGAAGCAGGCCACAGACCCTACAGTGGAGACTATTATCAAGCTGGCTTTGAAGAATTTATAATTTCATTTTCATCCAAATTGAGGCATAATTACTCGGCATTGTATCGGTTTTTTTTATTTGGCATAATCTGGTTCTCTGCATTTTCTCAAAATCTATATGCCCAGGATCCTGCCACAGCTCAGGATACTATTCCTACCGGTTATGCGACCGGTACCATTTCCCTGCCTAATCCCTCCAGTATTGTAGCCGCCTACGAGTATGATCCCGTTCTGGATCGTTATGTCTATACCGAAAGGCTTGGGAGGTATAACCTCTCTGTCCCTTTGATCCTCACTCCAGATGAATACCAGGAGCTGGTCATACAGGAAGAAATAAGGAATTATTTCAAGGAAAAGAATAATGCCATTGCGGCCAACCGTGATGCCGATCCTGCTTCACAGCAGGATCTTTTACCAAGTTACTATGTGAACTCCAGCTTTTTTGAAAGCCTTTTTGGAGGGCAGGAAATAGAAGTTGTTCCCCAGGGAAGTGTTGCCATGGACCTGGGACTGCTTTATACAAAACAGGATAATCCTGCTTTCTCTCCAAGAAACAGGCGAAATTTGACTTTTGATTTTGACCAGCGTATACAGCTAAGTTTGCTGGGGCGCGTGGGAACGAGATTGCAGGTGGCAGCAAATTATGATACAGAGTCTACGTTTGATTTTCAAAACCAGTTAAGGCTGGAATACACTCCCACAGAGGATGACATCATCCAGACCATTGAAGTTGGAAATGTAAACATGCCCTTGAACAGCGCGCTTATACAAGGGGCGCAAAGCCTTTTTGGATTCAAGACCGAGCTTCAATTTGGGAAAACAAGGATCACAGGGGTATTCAGTGAGCAGAAATCTGAAAGGAGAACTGTAAATGTGGAAGGTGGGGCGACTATTGAGGAATTTGAACGTTTTGCCATAGATTATGACCAGGACAGGCATTTCTTTCTGGCCCACTACTTCAGGGATATCTATGATGAAGCCCTGGAAAATTACCCTTTCATCAATTCAAATGTTCAAATACAGCGCATACAGGTGTGGGTGACCAACAGGACCAACAACATACAGAACCTTAATGATACCAGGAATATTGTGGGAATCCAGGATTTGGGTGAATCCAATCTCCCGGGAAACATAGGGCTAAATAACCTGCCCGCGGGATTTTTCAACCGTCCGCCGGGTTCCTTTCCAGATAATAATAACAACGACCTTAACCCCTTCGGAATAAGAGGAGCTGCAGAGTCTATTCTTACTCCCGCCATAAGGGATATTTCCACAGTACAGGCAGGCTTTGGAGGCCTTACGGTTTCTGAGGGTACAGATTATGCCGTGCTGGAGAACGCCAGGCAGCTAAAGACGAATGAATATACCCTTAACAGCCGCCTGGGGTATATATCTTTAAATCAACGTTTATCGAACGATGAAGTTCTTGCAGTTGCATTTCAATACACGATCAATGGCCGTGTCTACCAGGTGGGAGAGTTTGCCAATGATGGGATTGATGCCAATGTTACCGGGGCAGATGATGGAGTTAGGGTGAACCAAAACCTCGTGGTGAAATTACTTAAAAGCACCATCACCAATGTGAATGAGCCCATTTGGGACCTTATGATGAAGAATATTTATGCACTGGGGGCATTCCAGCTGGAGAGGGATGATTTTAGATTAAATATTCTGTACACAGATCCTCAGCCACTCAATTACATCAATCCAGCTGAAGGAGCAAACGTTCCCCTGCCGGAGGATGTGGCAGAGACTACCCTGTTAAGGGTGTTCAACCTGGACCGGTTGAATTTCACCAATGACCCGGTCCAGGGTGGCGACGGCTTTTTTGATTATGTGCCGGGTATAACGATTGATCCTCGAAATGGCCTTGTTATATTTACCACCGTCGAACCTTTTGGAGAGCACCTCTTTAATAAACTCGACAACACTCCCAACGGAGGCCCAGAGATCTATGACCTCCCTGAAACCTATAACGCCAACCAGCAGAAATATGTTTTTAGAAGCCTGTACAGGACCACTAAGATCCAGGCAGAGCAGGAAGATGCCGATAAAAATAAGTTTCAGCTAAAGGGTAGATACAAGTCTTCACAGGTAGACGGCATTCCTATTGGTTTTAACCTTCCGCAGGGATCGGTTACTGTGACTGCCGGGGGCAGGGTACTGCAGGAAGGAGTGGATTATGTGGTGAATTACCAGATGGGCCGGGTGCAAATCATTGACGATGCCCTGCTTGCATCCAATATACCAATCCAGGTGTCTACAGAGAATAATGCACTTTTTGGACAGCAGTCCAAGCGATTTATGGGGGTGAATGTAGAGCATCAATTCAATGAGAAATTCGTGGTGGGGGGACTTATCTCAATATGAGGGAAAGGCCTTTGACCCAAAAAGCCAATTATAGTTATGAGCCGGTGAATAATTCCATTTACGGGCTTAATGCAATTTTTAGTACAGAGGTTCCCTTCTTTACCAGGCTTGTCAACAAACTACCCAATGTGGATACAGATGTCCCTTCAAATTTTAATATAAGGGGGGAGTTTGCCTATTTGCAGCCCGGAGCACCAAGGGTGAGCGATTTTGACCAGAAAGCAACTACTTATATCGATGATTTTGAAGCCTCACAAACAACTATCTCTGTCCTTAATCCATTAAGCTGGGAACTTTCCAGCGTGCCTCTGGGCTTTGGGGGAGAACTGGCGAATGGAGACCTTGCCACCGGGTATAAAAGGGCTAAACTTGCCTGGTATACCATAGATCCCGTATTTTATAGTAGCAGAAGGCCCGATGGTGTTTCTGAAGCCGATCTTTCAAGTTATGTGTCACGGCGGGTGTTTTTGAATGAAATTTTCCCAAATACAGATGTGATCCAGGGCCAGCCACAGGTGATCTATACCATGGACCTGGCATATTACCCCCGGGAACGAGGTCCTTATAACTTTAATCCTGCGGCAGCAGGAGGAAATACGCTTCCAAATCCTTCAGGCAATTTTGGAGGGATCTCCAGGGCTCTCAATTCCACTAATTTTGAACAATCTAATGTGGAGTTCATTCAGTTTTGGGTAATGGATCCATATATCTATCCGGAAAATTCAGGCAATACAGGAGGTACTATCACATTTAACCTCGGGAATATTTCAGAAGATGTCTTAAAGGATGGAAGGAAACAATATGAGAACGGGCTCCCTGCAGATGGTAGTGACCGCAATACCATAACAACAGCTTTTGGCCGGGTGCCGGCAGACCAGTCTTTAGTCTATGCCTTTGACAGTGACGGGGAGGCAAGACAGCGGCAGGATGTGGGATATGACGGGCTGGATGATGCTGCCGAGGCTGCAAAATTCCCGAATTTCGCCAGCCTTCCAGATCCCTCGGGAGATAACTACGAATATTTCCTGAACAGGACCGGTAGCATTGTTGAACGGTACAAGAACTACAATGGAGTAGACGGGAATTCCCCGCCAGAAGTTGGAGATACAAATCGCGGGAACACAACCTTGCCAACTGCTGAAGATCTTAACAGGGACAATACCATGAATACTATTAACAGCTATTTTGAGTATGATATAAGGATCTTCCCGGGGATGAATATTGATAATAACCAATATATCACCGATGTTAAAGAAACTACAGCGCCGCTTCCCAATGGAAACCAGATCCCGGTGCGGTGGGTGCAGTTCAAGGTGCCAATTTTTGAGCCAACCGATGCCAAGGGAGGTATAGCCGATTTTAGGTCAATAAGGT
This sequence comes from Antarcticibacterium flavum, assembly GCF_006159205.1. Taxonomy (NCBI): domain Bacteria; kingdom Pseudomonadati; phylum Bacteroidota; class Flavobacteriia; order Flavobacteriales; family Flavobacteriaceae; genus Antarcticibacterium; species Antarcticibacterium flavum. Next base: position 2,850,982 of record NZ_CP040812.1, read on the forward strand.
TTATGAGGTTATTCCTGAAGGATTTTGAGGAACGTACCATTTTACGTTTTGGAACAATGGATTTGGTACGGGGGGATTACCGCCGGTACAACAGGAGCCTTGATCCTGAAGCTCCACGCCAGCCAATAAACAATGAGAATACTCTTTTTGAAGTAACATCTGTAAATATCGAGGAGAACGAGAACCGGCAGCCGGTTCCTTACGTATTGCCTCCCGGGGTTATAAGGGAAGAGCTTTTTAATAATAACACCAATATACGGCAGAACGAGCAGTCCCTTTCTCTAAGGACCTGCGGCCTGGCTCCCCAGGATTCCCGTGCCGTATATAAGAATTTCCAGGTCGATATGCGACAGTATAAAAACCTGGAGATGTTCGTGCATGCAGAATCCCTTGTAAATGAGATCGCCCTTAAGGATGGGCAAATGGTTGCCTTTGTAAGAATGGGAACAGATTTTACAGATAACTATTACCAAATCGAGATCCCTCTTACCGCTACAATGTTTGGTGCTACCTCCCCAGAGGAAATATGGCCAGCTTCCAACAGGTTGTTGTTGCCGCTGGAGTTACTGCAGCAGGTGAAAACAGCCGTGCTTGGTGATCCTTCCCTTAGGCCTACAGAGGTTAATTATTTTACAGAGAATATGGAACCGGCAAACCCGGAGGATCCCTACCAGGTGGGGGAACTGCGTATTGGGATCAAAGGAAACCCCAGTTTTGGTAACATTCGCCTGCTTATGCTGGGATTAAAAAATGGTTCTCCAAAAAACAGCGGTGCAGGAATATGTGGGGAGGTTTGGTTCAATGAACTTCGCCTTAGCGAACTTGATAATGAAGGTGGTTGGGCAGCTATAGTTAATATGGATGCTAACTTTGCCGATTTCGCCGATGTTGCTGCTACGGGAAGAAAAAGTACCATTGGTTTTGGTACCCTTGAACAGGGCCCCAACCAGCGCAGCCGTGAAAATATGCAGCAATATGATATGGTAACCAATATCAATGTGGGGCAGCTTTTACCACAGCGATGGGGGATAAGGGTGCCATTCAATTACAGCAGGGGGGAGGAATTGATCACTCCAAGGTTTGACCAGGAATTCCTGGACCTGGAGCTGGAGAACCGCCTTGCAGCAATTACAGATCCCGGGGAACGGGACAGGGTTAGGGAACAATCTGAAATATACACCAAGCGGCAGAGTGTTAATGTTATTGGTTTGCGAAAGGAAAGGGTAGATGACAGTAAGCCAAAAGTGTATGACATAGAGAATTTTGCTGTTACAACATCCTATAACCAGGTAGACCACCGGGATTTTGAGATCGAGGAAGCACTTAGTCAAAATGTAAGGGTTGGTGCAACATACGATTACAGTTTTCAACCTTTTTCCATTGAACCATTTAAGAATATTGCTGTTTTGGATAGCAGTGAGTATTACTTGCCTCTGCGCGATTTCAATGTGAACCCCCTTCCTACGAATATTACCCTGAATTCAAATATCTTTAGACAGTATAATGAGCAAAAGTTCAGGGAGGTTACACTTAGCGAAAATGATATTGGAATTCCTACCCTTTACCAGCGTAATTTTATGTTTGACTGGAATTACAGAGTTAATTATAATCTTACCAAATCCCTGCAGTTTAGCTTTAATGCCACCAATAACAGGATCATTAGGAATTATATAAGCGAGGGGAATATTGCAGATAATAGTGTGAGTATTTGGGATGACTTTTTTGAGATAGGAGACCCTAACCAGCATTTCCAGACCCTGCAACTCAATTATGAACTGCCTTTTGATAAGCTGCCAATTCTCAGGTTTATTAAGGCCACCTATTCCTATACAGGGGATTTCCAGTGGCAAAGAGGCTCAGAGGTTTTCAGGACCCTGGAGGGGGTGCCAGATCTTGGGAATACTGTTCAAAACTCCAGTGTACATCAAATCAATGCCAACCTGGATATGAATAGCCTCTATCAATACCTTAAGCTTACTCCGCGCAGGGCAACCCCTGCCACGGTACAGCAAAGGAGTGCTGCTGTTCCTACCCTGGATGGAAACCAGGCTCGCAAGCCGGCCAATGACCAAAGGTTAAGTTCGGGAGATAAAACATACAATACCTTAATAGGATTTGCGACGGCCATTAAGAGGCTACAGGTAACCTACAGGGAGAACCAGGGGATCTTCCTCCCTGGATATACCCGGGATATTGGGTTTATGGGGACCCTTAAACCCACAACAGGTTTCACCTTTGGCCGTCAGGATGATGTGCGGCAGCTTGCAGCACGGCGTGGATGGCTTACCCTTTTCCAGGAATTCAACCAGCAGTACACAGCGGTTTCCAATAAACAGCTGGATATGCAGGCTTCGTTAAGCTTTATCCCAGACCTTACCATAGACCTTAGTGCCAACAGGATCTATTCTGAAACTTATGCTGAAAACTACCGGGTGTTACCGGGAGGTATGGAGTACATGTCGCTTAACCCTTATACCTTTGGGAATTTTACCATTTCTACTGTACTGGTTGGAACCGCTTTTGGTGCAAACAAAGCTGCTTTTTCAGAAACCTTTGAGCGGTTCAGGGGGAACAGGCTGGAAGTGGCCCGCAGGCTTGCAGTGGATAACGGTTTTGATCCCAATGACACAGATGCTGAAGGTTATCCAATAGGTTATGGTAAATCCAGCCAGCAGGTTCTTATTCCCGCTTTCCTGGCTGCCTATACAGGTGGTGATGCGGGAGCCGTCAAAACAGGAGCTTTTCGCAATATTCCCCTGCCAAACTGGGATATAAAATACACCGGTTTTATGCGGCTTGATTGGTTCAAACAAAACTTTAGAAGGTTTTCATTAAATCACGGTTACAGGGCTGGATATACGATTAACCAGTTCCAAAGCAATTTGGATTATGATCCTCAAAATCCGTATGAATTTAACCAGGCCAATAATTTCAAGAATAAGCTTTTATTCTCGAATGTTAACCTCACCGAGGTTTTTAGTCCGCTAATTAGGGTAGACCTTGAAACCAACGATGCTATAAGGGTGCTTGCCGAGATTAAGAAAGACAGGGCATTATCTCTTAGTTTTGATAACAATTTGCTTACAGAGGTAAAAGGAAATGAGTATATCCTCGGCCTGGGTTACAGGATAAAGGATATGAAGATAACCACCAATATTGCAGGTAGGCAAAGGGTGTTGAGCAGCGACCTCAATTTTAAGGCAGATTTGGCATACCGCAGGAATATCAATATCATTCGCTACCTGGACCTGGAATCGAGCCAGGTCATTGCCGGCCAGGATCTCTGGGCGATCAATTTTACCGCAGATTATGCTCTTTCAAAGAACCTCACAGCCTTATTCTACTACGATCATACCTTTAGCGAATATGCCATTTCCACGGCGTTTCCACAAACCACGATTCGATCTGGGGTGACCCTGCGATATAATTTCGGAAATTAATAAAAGAGGTTTGACCAAACCCAATAAAAAATTAACTTTGTCACACTTATAAAATCCAATCTTATGAATATTCCACAAGAATTAAAATACACCAAGGATCACGAATGGGTGAGAATTGAAGGTGATGTTGCTACAGTAGGCGTTACAGATTTTGCCCAGGGGGAACTTGGAGATATTGTATATGTAGAAGTAGAGACGGTGGGGGAAACCCTGGACCGGGAAGAGGTTTTTGGAACTGTAGAAGCAGTAAAGACAGTATCAGATCTTTTTCTTCCGCTTTCCGGAGAGATCCTGGAATTCAATGAAAGCCTTGAAGATGCACCTGAGAAAGTAAATTCAGATCCTTACGGTGAAGGTTGGATGGTAAAGATTAAGTTCACAGATGAGAGTGAAGTTTCAGATCTTTTAAGTGCAGAGGATTATAAAGAGGTTGTTGGCGGCTAGAATACTTTTTTTTCTTGCCGTTGTTTATACCATATTTATAACAACATTATCCCTGGTACAACTGGGGAAGATCTCTGTAGGAAGCTTTAACCCTACAGATAAGATGATGCATACCGGCGCGTATTTTGGCCTTGCTGTATTGTGGTTCTCCTACTACCTTTTTAAGAAGGAGGAAGCGATACAAAGACGTGGATTTCTCAAGATTTCTGTTCTTGCAGTGCTTTTTGGTATGTTAATTGAGGTTTTACAAGGGATCCTTACTGATTATCGGGAACCCGACTGGGCCGATATTCTGGCAAATAGCCTTGGTGTTTTTATCGCGTACTGCGTTTTTGTAATTTTTCAGAAATTTCTTAATCGTGTTAAACATCAGATTAGTTCATTTTTATGAAAAAAAATTTTACATTAGCAACCTTTATTAATCATTAACGAATTATGGAACCCAAGAAAAATCCAAAAGCCGATTTAACCAGACGAAGTGTCCTCTTTCTTCAGTTGGGTCTTATTCTAGTCCTGCTTATTACTTACGGGGCTATTGAGTGGAAGACCTATGACAGGGATGATATAGATACAGGACAGTTAGATCTGGGAGATCTTGACGATGAAGAAATCCCGATTACAGAGATACAAAACACCCCACCACCTCCACCACCACCGCCACCGGCACCCGAGATCATAGAGGTTGTTGAGGATGAGGAAGAAGTTGAGGAAGACATCATTGAGTCTACTGAAACTACCCAGGAGGAGATCGTAGAGGTAAGAGAGGTTGTTGAGGCTCCTGTAGAGGAAGAGATCGCCGATGTTCCTTTCGCTGTTATTGAAAACGTGCCAATCTTTCCAGGATGTGAGAATATGCAGAACAATGACCAGCGTAAGAAATGTATGAGTGAAAAGGTTCAGGAATTCGTACAAAGAAGATTTAACACAGACCTTGGTAGCCAACTTGGATTGAGTGGTATTAACAGGGTGATCGTTGTCTTCAAGATCGATAAGAATGGTAATATTACAGATGTGCGCTCCCGTGCACCACACCCAAGACTGGAGCAGGAAGCTGCAAGGGTTGTGAATATGTTGCCTAAAATGCAGCCTGGAAAACAACGTGGTAAACCGGTAGGTGTAAGTTACTCCCTGCCAATCGTATTCCAGGTTCAGGATTAAATAAGTCTTAAATGTAAATATATAGCTCCCGGATTGCTCTGCAGTCCGGGAGTTTTCTTTTATGCCCCTTGCAGGCAGGGATTCGAAAAAATTGGTATCTTTCGCCTGTACAACCCATAATTGTCCCGCTTCTTTTATGAAATATTTAGGTTGCCTGCTCCTTTTCTTCCTCCCGCTCGCCGGTATAGCCCAAACCAGTATCACAGACCTGGAAACCTACCCGGTCTTTAATGACTGTACTCAGGTAGAATTTGCCAGGGAAGGGGATTGCTTTAAGAATACGCTGAGAAAACATATACTCGAGACCTTTGAACTGCCAACCCGTGTTATAGAAGAGAATTACACTGGGGAGGCGTTTGTGCTCTTTGAAGTAGACCGGGAAGGAAAATTTCAGGTGCTTTATGTGGACGCTATTTATGCTGAACTCAAAGAAGAGTTGGTGAGGGTATTTCAAACCCTGCCCGTAGTAGAGCCACCTACGTATAACGGCAGGCCTACCTATGCGCAATTCAGGATGCCACTGCGAATCCCATTGAATTTCACCAATGTCCCGCCGGTACAGGAAATTGAGGAGCAGGTTACTGCAATTGAAGATCCTACGGCTGCGCCATTGGTGCAACCTCAGGATGAGTATGACCAGATCGTTTCCAGGCCCTTTCGTAACCGGGAGTCCCAAAGTAATTTAAACATTCCGCTTTCACACGAAAGGTACAGCAGGTTTGATGCCGCTATGAACCGTATAGGCACCAACAGTCATACTGCCTCCAAACCATTTTTGTATAAGGATGTTTCTTCCTATTACGATTTTAAACAGGAGCGGGAAGAACTGGAAAAAAGCACCTCCAGCTGGCTGGGAAGAAAGTTGTGGAATGAGCACCTGGTGACCTTCCAGGGCGAGAACTATTGGTTTACAGGAGATGTGATCCTCGACCTGCAGCTGGGTAGGGACTTCCAGAGTGATTATGATTTTACTTACAACAATACCAGGGGAGCAGTGTTCCAGGGAGGACTGGGCAAGGATCTTCATTTTTATACAGTAGTCTTTGAAAGTCAGGGCCGTTTTGCCGATTATTTCAATCGATATGCTGAAAGTATTGCGCCCTTTATGGGAAGTGGGGTAGCTATTATCCCGGGACGGGGTATTGCCAAGGAATTTATGGATGGGGGATATGATTACCCGGTGGCTGAGGGATATATTTCTTACAGCCCTTCAGAATTTTTTGATATCCAACTTGGACATGGGAATAATTTTATAGGAGACGGCTATCGCTCGCTGCTTATGAGTGATAATCCAAATCCACATCCATACCTCAAGCTTAACACCAGTTTCTGGAAATTAAAGTATACCAATACCTGGATGTCTTTGCGAGATGTAAGGGAGGAAGTTGCGGGAGAAGGGGCATACCGCACCAAGTATATGGCAAATCATTACTTGAGTTTGAACTTAACCAAACGATTGAATATAGGCCTCTTTGAATCTGTCGTATGGCAGGATGATAACGGGAGGGGATTTGATGTGAATTATTTGAATCCGGTAATATTTTACAGGGCGATAGAATTCTCCACCGGTGCGCGTGGTGGAAATGCGCTTATAGGTTTAACCGGTAAATACAAGTTGAGTGATCAATTCAATGCATATGGCCAGTGGATCATTGATGAGTTCTCCTCTTCAGATGTTTTTGGAGGGGAGGGGAGCTGGAAGAATAAACTTGGTTTTCAACTTGGATTAAAATATTTCAATGCTTTTAATATCCCAGATCTTTACCTGCAGGCAGAGTATAATCAGGTAAGGCCTTATACATATTCCCATAATTCAGTGGTTCTTAACTATGGCCATAATAACCAATCCATGGCTCATTTATGGGGTGCAAATTTCAGGGAATTTGTTGCTATTGCCAGATACCGAAAAGAAAGGATTTATGGAAGTGCAAAGCTGGTACTTGGAGAGCGAGGCTTTGATTTTAATAATGAAAAGGATAATTTTTATTACGGAGGCGATATCTATCGAAGTGAAAGAGAACGTGCTTTAGAGACAGGGGTTAGGATAGGGCAGGGAAATACCGCTACTTCATTTTTTACTGAAGTTGAGGCGGGATATATTATTAATCCGGTAACAAATTTGAAGCTCTTTGGAAGTGTGATCTACAGGAATTTTGATCCTTTGGAGAATACAGCCGCGACCTTTAACAATAATACCGTATGGCTGAATGTTGGGGTGCGCACAGATATCTTTAACTGGTATTTTGACTATTGATCCTCGCTGAAGTACTTGGGATGAAAAGAAAAAGAGTACCAGTGTCTTCCGGAAATAATCGTTACTAATTTGTTCAAGACTGATTTTCAGGGCTGGGATCCTGCCGGCAAAACTCTGAAAATTAACAGGATCACTCTCTTGCCAAAACTGATTTTAGGAGTATCTTTGCAACCAATTTAAAATGGTATTTTTGAGTAACACCCGCGTCCATACTCCTTCTGTATCAGTGCTCTCAGATTTTAAGGAAATAACCAAAATGCGACTGGCGATAAGCGTTGTCTTTTCATCTGTTGCGGGGTATTTTCTGGGTGCTGAGGTCATTGACTTTGTCACTGTCCTATTGCTTGCCATTGGTGGTTATTTAATGGTGGGCGCTTCCAACGCTTATAATCAAATCCTTGAAAAGGATCTGGACGCCTTAATGGACCGCACCAAAAATCGTCCTCTTCCGGCTGGGAGAATGACAGTTCCCACTGCCTTTGTGATCGCCAGCACCTTCACGATTCTTGGACTTATTGTACTTTATATTATAAATCCTAAGACCGCGATGTTTGGGGCTATAAGCATCTTTTTATATGTAAGTGTATATACCCCGTTAAAAACAAAGACTCCTTTAAGCGTTTTTGTGGGTGCCTTTCCCGGGGCTATTCCATTTATGTTGGGATGGGTTGCGGCAACAGATGAGTTTGGCATAGAACCGGGTACTTTGTTCATGATACAATTCTTCTGGCAATTTCCTCATTTTTGGGCTATAGGCTGGTGGTTGTTTGATGATTATAAAAAAGGGGGATTCTTTATGCTGCCAACGGGTAAAAGAGATAAAGGTACTGTAATACAAATAATCCTTTACACAATATGGACTATCCTGGTGTCACTTATCCCGGTCTTTGGGGTAACTGGTAAGTTATTCCTTACCCCCTTATCTGGGGTGCTTATTTTTATGTTGGGGATGGGGATGTTATATTATGCTTTGAGACTTAAGAGAAAAAGAACCTCCAAGGCAGCCAAAAAATTGATGTTTGCAAGTGTGTCTTATATCACGCTTCTTCAAATCATATATGTATTAGATAAATTTCTTAGAGAATGGATTTAACAGAAGGAACAAGAGTTGAAAAGCAGGCCAGGGCAAAGAAAATGATGCTTTGGTTTGGGATCATAAGCATGGTGATGATGTTCGCCGGGCTTACCAGTGCTTATGTGGTAAGTAAGAACCGCCCAGATTGGATCTCGGGCTTTGAATTGCCGGCTTCCCTTTACTGGAGCACTTTGGTGATCATTATAAGCAGTATAACTTTCATCCTGGCAAAGAAAAGTATTGCTAATGATGACAGGAAGAATGGTACCTTATACCTCCTGGCTACGCTGGCGCTTGGGATCGCCTTCGTTGTTTTGCAATTCCAGAGTTTTGCAGAGATCATACAGGCGGGTTACTATTTCACCGGGAGTGAAAGCACGGTTACCACCTCCTTTATTTATGTGGTGGTTTTAGCCCACCTTGCCCATCTCGCAGCCGGTTTGATCGTACTTTTAGTGGTAATTTATAACCATTTTAAACAACGCTACACTTCCGGTCAAATGCTTGGATTAGAGCTGGGTGCAACCTTCTGGCACTTTCTCGATATACTGTGGGTATACCTGTTTTTGTTTTTATATTTCTTTAGATAATAAATTTACGTATTTTTGACCCCTCACTTAAATTCAATATCTTCATATGGAAGCTACTGTTATTAGAACAGGCACCGAAGGCAAAACCTGGGGCGGTGGTAACGAGCCATTAAGAGCCAGTTACGGGAAAATGATGATGTGGTTCTTCATCCTTTCTGATGCACTTACCTTTTCAGGATTTCTTGCTGCTTATGGTTTTTCAAGATTCAAATTCATAGACTCTTGGCCAATAGCCGATGAGGTTTTTAATCACTTTCCTTTTCTTCATGGGGTAGATGCGCCAATGTACTATGTTGCATTGATGACCTTCATCCTTATTTTTTCATCGGTTACAATGGTTCTCGCAGTAGATGCCGGCCACCAGATGAAAAAGTCAAAAGTGGTTTTTTATATGTTCCTTACTATTATTGGAGGGGTGATCTTCCTTGGTTCTCAAGCCTGGGAATGGAAGAATTTTATAAATGGGGAATATGGTGCGGTCGCAACTGTAGGAGGGAATATACTGCAATTTGTGGATGAAGATGGAAAACGGGTGTCGCTCGATGCTTTTGCTGCTGCTGCTCCAAGAGACAGGGTGCAACATACCCGTTCCAATGGACTTTGGTTTACTGAAGAACCTGCGCTTCCTGCTCTAACAGTTGAAGATGTAAAAGCAGGATTCCTTGCAAATCCAAATATCCTTATACGTACTCAACAAATCAACGAGGAAGGTGAAAAAACCATCCTTACCAGGGCAGAGTCTGAAAGAAAACTTGATGCAGAAGCTGCAAGGGTTGTACGAGGTGCAAACCTTACAGAGAATGAATACGGGGTGCCGCTATTTGCAGATTTCTTCTTTTTCATTACAGGGTTTCACGGTTTCCACGTTCTAACCGGGGTGCTTATCAATATCATTATTTTCTTTAACGTCCTGCTGGGTACCTACGAGCGAAGGGGTAATTATGAAATGGTAGAAAAAGTTGGTTTATACTGGCACTTTGTAGACCTTGTTTGGGTATTTGTATTTACCTTCTTTTATTTGGTATAATTTAGAATTTATTAAAAATGGCACATAGTTCTACACAACATCACGATAATACCAAGAGGATTTGGTTTGTTTTTATAATTCTATCCATTGTTACTCTTGTAGAAGTAGTACTGGGGATTTTAAAACCGGCTTTACTTGTAGATTACACATTCCTTAGCATGAAATGGCTTAACTGGATATTCATTATCCTTACGATCTATAAGGCTTATTATATAGCTTGGGCCTTTATGCACCTTGAAGGTGAATCTAAGGGTTTGAGGCGGTCCATTGTATGGACATCTGTATTTCTTATAGCTTACTTAATGTTCATTCTTCTTATAGAGGGAGATTATGTTTACGAAGTTTATAAAAGTAACAAGGTAGCCTGGGACTTCTAGAACCTTATTAGTTAAAAATGCATGAAAAGACGGTTATTTAAAACCGTCTTTTTATTTTTGTACTCCCTTTTAAAGGTGACTTATGAAGAAGTTTTTTGTTCTTGCAGTATTGTTCCTATTACCCATATTGGCTTACCTGTTCTTTGCTTCGGGTGTAAATAATTTTGCCAAACTTCCTGTTCTCACCAATGATGTCGCCAACATTTCCCAATTTAAGGCAGCAGGGGATTCCGCAGTTACTTTTCAGGATAAAATAAGCATTGTAGCGTTTTTTGGAACAGAGCCAGATGATCTTAAGGGAAACACTTTTAATCTTGACAGTAAGATCCTTAATAAGTTCTATGAGTTTGCCGATTTCCAATTTGTAATAATACTTCCTGAGGAAGCCAGGAGCGAGGCTGAGAAGTTCGTGGAAGATTTCTCTGGAATAACGAATGCCTCTTACTGGAGATTTGTTTATTCAACACCGCAGGAAGTGCGAAAGGTTTTTGAAAGTTTTGAGACAGATATTGAGCTGGATGAGAACCTGCAGACCCCGTATGTATTTATCATCGACAAGGACCAGAACCTTCGTGGGCGCACAGATGATGAAGATAAAGGGATGTTGTATGGATACGATTCCCGCTCGGTTTCTGAACTTAATAACAAGATGAATGATGATGTGAAAGTCATACTTGCAGAATACAGGCGTGCATTGAAGACAAACAATTCCAGAAAAATGGAAAAATAATGAAAAATACATCTTACATAGGCATATCACTGGTTATCCTCATTTTTGGGATCATCTTTATTCCCAAAATCGTTGACAGGGTGAGCAATAACGACGTGGTGAAATCGGACCGGTTGAATGTAAATAAAGCTACTCCCAGGCCAGATGAAATGCTCTACATCGAACAATACGGGGAAAAGAAAAAGGTTCCTGAATTTTCCTTTGTAAACCAGGAAGGGGATACAATAACAAATGAGGATTATTTGGGAAAGGTTTATGTGATAGAGTTCTTTTTTACTACCTGCCCATCAATATGCCCTGTAATGAACAGGAATCTTGTGGAGATACAGGATGAATTTAAGGGTGAAAAAGATTTTGGGATTGCCTCATTTACTATTGACCCTGCACATGACACCCCGGAGGTCTTAAAACAGTATGCAGAGAATTACGGGGTAACAAATCCAAACTGGCATTTCCTCACAGGAGACAGGGAGCGGGTATATGAAATGGCCAATACAGGGTTTGGAATATTTGCAGATGAAGACGAAACAGTGCCGGGCGGGTTTGCACATTCCGGTCTATTTGCGCTTGTAGACAAAGAAGGCTATATACGCTCTCGTGCCGATAAATTTGGGAACCCCATAATTTACTATCGCGGCCACGTAGAACGCAATAAATCTATTACTGAAGGTGGGGAGGAACCACAAATTAATATTTTGATCGAGGATATAAATAACCTGTTGTAAAATGGCTATAACACAGAAAGACCGTATAGCGGTTCCATTAATAATTGCTCTCTCTGTAATTGTACCTCTCGTAGTGTTGATATTGATGTACCTGCCCGAAAGGTATAACCTCTTTGGGACCCAGGCGGGGACTTTTCCCCTGTTCCACGCAGTGTTGAATGGAACTACAGCTTTATTACTGCTTATGGGATATTATTTTATGAATGTGAAAGAGTATTTGCTGCACCGCAATGTTATGATTGCAGCCTTTGCACTTTCAGCCATCTTTCTTGTAAGTTATGTGATCTCCAAAATAAGTAATGATCCCGTTGCTTATGGCGGGGAGGGAGTTTTAAGATATGTCTATTTTTTTATATTGATCACCCATATATTATTATCGGCCATTATTGTTCCTTTGGTGCTATTCACAATGTACCATGGTCTTACGGCGCAATATGAAAAACATGCGCGCATTGCCAGGTGGACCTTCCCTGTTTGGCTTTATGTTGCGATTACAGGGGTGCTGGTATATGTCTTTATGTTGCCTTATTATTAAGAAACAAATTGCATGTCCAGGAAGGCTTTTGTAAATTGAACTTAATTAAATAGTATATCTATGAAGTGGAAACTTCTTATCATATTTGGTTTTCTCCTCCTGCCATCACTGGCAGATGCCCAATGTGCTATGTGCCGGGCCGTACTGGAAAGCGAAGGCTCACAGGCTGCCGCAAAGGGTATAAATGATGGTATCCTCTATTTAATGGTATTCCCTTATCTGCTTATGGGGGGGATTGCCTTCTTTATTTACAGAGCATTGCGCGGTAAGAAAACTCCTGCTTCTTAAATTTCAGTTAAATTTTAACAATTTTCTAACGTTCTCCCCTGTAACTTTTTCTCTGTTTATGGGTCTTATGGTTACTTCTTTCCCGTAGACTGGCGGAAGGGTAATTTGGTGAGCGATGATAGAGATCAAGAATTTACATAAGTCCTACACGATGGGCAAAAATTCCCTTCATGTTCTAAAAGGGATCAATTTTGAAGTGGCAGAAGGGGAGCTGGTTTCGATAATGGGATCCTCGGGTTCCGGGAAATCTACGCTGTTGAACATCCTGGGGATGCTGGATGAGGCAGATGAAGGTACGTATCACCTGGATGGGGTGCCCATTAAAGACCTGAATGAAAAGATAGCAGCCAGGTATCGAAATAAATTTCTGGGCTTCATCTTCCAGTCCTTCAATCTTATTTCTTACAAAAGTGCTCTGGATAATGTGGCACTTCCTTTATATTATCAGGGTATAAAGAGAAAGGAGCGGGTAGAAACTGCTATGAGTTATCTTGAAAAAGTTGGCCTGGCAAATTGGGCAAATCATCATCCCAACGAACTTTCAGGCGGACAAAAACAAAGGGTGGCCATTGCCCGTGCCCTGGCATCCAATCCAAAAGTCCTTCTTGCCGATGAGCCTACCGGTGCCCTGGATTCAAAGACTTCCTATGAGGTTATGGAACTAATACAGGGAATCAACGATGAGGGTAGGACCATACTCATCGTAACCCACGAACCCGACATTGCGCAAATGACAAAACGCATTGTAAATCTTAAGGACGGGGTGATCATAGATGACAGCAAGGTAAACCAGGTAAGAGCATTGAGCCATGTTTGATATAGAGAGATGGCAGGAGATCTTCGATACAATTAGTAAGAATAAACTGCGCACATTTTTAACCGGCCTGTCTGTAGCATCAGGTATTTTCATCCTGGTGATCCTGCTGGGAATAGGGCAGGGAATGAGTAATGGGATCTCCAGTGAATTTGAAAGTGATGCTGCCAATATCCTTTATATATGGACCGGCCGTACTTCCAAAGAACACAAGGGAATGAACCCCGGGAGGATGATCACCATGAAAAATGATGATTACAACCATATTGCCAGGAAATACGAGGATGAGCTGGAATATAAGTCTTCCATTTTTAGGTTATGGAGTGGGTTGATAAACTATGGGAAAGAATCTGGTTCCTTCAGGATTGAGGGTGTTTACCCAGATTATCAATTCCTGGAAAATGCCTCGATGGTCTCAGGCAGGTATTTGAATCACAATGATCATCAAAATTATGAAAAGGTGGTCGTGCTTGGGAATAAGGTGAAAAATGATCTCTTTAAGAATAAGGAAGCAGTAGGAGAGTATGTGCAAATCTCTGATATCAACTTTAAGGTAATAGGGGTTTTCTCAGACCCCGGCGGGGAAAGGGAAGAGACCAGAGTATTTTTACCGCTAACAACAGCTCAAAGGGTTTTCAGCGGAGGGAATACAATAAGAAATATGTCCTTTACACTTCAAAAACAAGAAAGCTTTGAAGCGGCCCTGGCAGCTTCTGAAGTCTTTTCAGCAGAGGTTGAGAGTTTTCTTAAGGAACAGCATACAATTTCCCCCGATGATAACAGCGCAGTGATCATTAACAACTCGCTTGAGAATGCAAAGCGATTTTATGATTTAATGGATATGATCAGGTACTTTTTTTGGGGCGTGGGTATATGTACCATTATTGCGGGAGTTGTGGGAGTGAGTAATATTATGTTGATCATAGTGAAGGAGAGGACCAAGGAGATAGGAGTGCGTAAGGCGCTGGGGGCGCAACCACTTTCCATTATCCTTATGGTCTTGCATGAATCTATTTTCGTGACTACCATTGCAGGGTTCGTGGGGCTTATTTCCAGCCTGGCGCTGCTGGAATTTGTAGGACCCCTAATTGAGACCAATTATATCGCCAACCCCTCCATAGATTTTGGAGTAGCGGTAACTACAGTTTTTATTCTGGTAGTTGCCGGAGCAATTGCAGGTTTCTTTCCTGCGTGGCGGGCGGCGCGCATCAAACCGATAATCGCTTTAAGAGACGAATAGTATGTTTAACAGGGATACATGGAGTGAGATCATTGAAGCTTTGACCACAAACTGGTTCAGGACTATTTTAACGGCTTTTGGCGTTTTGTGGGGTATCTTTATCCTGGTGATCCTGCTTGCGGCAGGAAAGGGCCTGGAAAACGGTGTGAAGCAGGGATTTGGCGGTATGGCAACCAACAGCATGTTCATGTGGGCGCAAACACCTTCACAGCCATATAAGGGCCTGCCAAAAGGAAGGCGATATAATTTTAAAATAAGTGATGTAGAAGCCTTGAAACAACAGGTGCCGGGCCTTAGGTTTGTTTCCCCGCGTAACCAGCTTGGAGGATTTGGAGGTGCCAATAATGTCGTGAGAGGTTTAAAGACAGGGGCGTTCAATGTGTATGGGGATTATCCAGAGGTGATGCAGCAGGAGCCTATGGATATTACATCCGGAAGGTTTATTAGCTACTCAGACATTAATGAGAACCGTAAAATTGCCATTATTGGTGAAGGGGTTGTTAAGGAAATGTATGAACCCGGAGAAGAGGTTATTGGAACATATTTAAAGATCAATGGAGTGAACTTCATGGTAATTGGCACTTACAAGAAAAAGGGCAATAATGGAAATTCTGAGGAGGCACAGAAGCAGATATACGTTCCTTTCACTGCCTTTTCACAGGCTTTTAATATGGGAGAAACGGTAGGTTGGATGGCAATTACCGCCAATGACGATAACTCGATAACCGAATTGAAAAAAGGGGTTTTTGAAGTTATTAAAGCCAGGCATTCCATACATCCCGATGATGAGAGGGCAATTGGAAATTTTGATCTCTACGAGGAATTCAGCAAGATCAATGGTCTATTCATCGCTCTTAAAGCGGTGGCTTATTTCGTTGGAATACTTGTTTTACTCTCGGGGATCATTGGGATAAGCAATATTATGCTTATTGTGGTCAAGGAACGCACAAATGAGATAGGGGTTCGCCGGGCTCTTGGAGCCACCCCCTGGGCCATTAGAGGGCAAATTCTTCTTGAGTCTATTTTCCTTACCATAATCTCCGGGATGGCGGGCATCGCATTGGCCACCGGGATCATCGCTCTTATCAACCTGCAGTTACAGGGGGTGGATACTTCAGAGATGATGTTTGCCAACCCCAGTGTAGACCTTGGGGTAGTATTTATTGCCCTGAGCATTCTCATAATCTCAGGTTTAATAGCGGGCTTGATCCCGGCGCAAAATGCCATAAAGATCAAGCCTGTAGATGCATTAAGAACAGAATAATAAGAGAACTATATCAATAATTCAGTCAAAAAATGAAGAAAGCAATCACCTTTAGTATCCTGGTATTAATTATAATCACCTTCGCCGGTGCTTTATATTACCTGTATCAAAAGAACCAGGAGGATCCTGTTGTTTATACATCAGAGAATCCCACGACCCAAACTATTATCAAAAAGACCGTAGCTACAGGTAGTATTGTGCCCAGGGAGGAAGTACTTATTAAGCCAAATATTTCAGGGATCATTGACGAGATATATATCGAGGCTGGAGATAAAATAAAGGCGGGAGACCTTATTGCCCGCATTCGGGTGATCCCCAATGTTTCGACTTTGCAAAGCGCCAAGGATGCGGTTGTTTCAGCAAAAATAAATCTTGACAATGAACAAAAGTTGTATGACAGGCAAAAGCCATTGTTCGAAAAAGGAGTGGTCTCTGCCAACGATTTTGACAATGTGGAGGTTTCTTATAGAAGAGCCCAGCAAAACTACAGGTCGGCACAACAAAATTATGAGATCGTACGCACAGGTACTACCAGCGGGCTGGGCAGTGCGGCCAATACCTTGATAAGGTCTACTATAGATGGGATGGTGCTTGATGTGCCGGTAAAGGCAGGAAACCAGGTTATTGAAAGCAATAACTTCAATGATGGGACCACCATTGCAACCCTGGCAGATGTGAACAAAATGATCTTTGAAGGAAAAGTAGATGAAAGTGAAGTAGGAAAGATCCAGGTTAATCTTCCCCTGGAAATTACCATAGGTGCAATTGAGAATAAGACCTTTGATGCCGTACTGGACTATATTGCTCCTAAAGGAATAAGCGAGAATGGTGCAATTCAATTCGATATAAAAGGAACTCTCAATAAGGCAGATACTACTTTTATTAGGGCAGGGCTCAGTGCCAATGCTTCTATTATCCTGGCACGGGCAGATGAGGTTTTGGCTTTGAAGGAAGCTTTGGTGCAATATGACCCAAAGACTCAACAGCCGTTTGTGGAGATAGAAACAGGAAGCCAGGAGTTCAAGAGGCAGGATCTTAAATTAGGGGTAAGTGATGGTATTTATGTGCAGGTACTTGAAGGTTTAAAAGCAGAGGATAAGATTAAGGTGTGGAACCAAATTAAGCCTGCCCAGGCTATGCGATAAAAGCAATTTTTTAATCTTATTTGTAACATCCTCCATAAATGGTAGACCTATTCTTTACAACATCAACTATGAAAAAATTATTCTTGTTTGTTTTCGCACTCTTCGCGTTTAACAATATGCAGGCCCAGCAAAAAAAATGGACACTCCAGGAATGTGTGCAGCACGCCCTGGAAAATAATATCTCTGTAAAACAATCTCAATTGGATGTTGAGTTTACCGAGATTGCTGAACGTGATGCTTTAGGGAATTTTATTCCTTCCCTTAACATAAATTCCAATTTGCAAAACAGTAGTGGTTTGGCCATTAACCCAACCACCAACCAGTTTGAGACTACAAGGTTTACTTCCTTTTCGGGGAGTGCGACTACTGCCTTAACCCTTTTTGATGGATTAAGGAATCTAAGGGAAATGCAGCGATCAAAACTTGCCACCCTTGCAACCCAGTATTCCCTGGAGTTAATGAAAGATGATATTGCCCTTTTTGTAGCAAATTCTTATTTACAGGTATTGTTCAATAAGCAAGCTCTTGAAGTTCTTATGGGTCAAAATGAGGTGACGCAGGAGCAAATGGAACGCACACGGGAACTTGTTGAAGCAGGAGTCCTGCCAAAAGGAGATCTCCTGGAGATCGAAGCCACCAATGCCGATGAGCAACAAAGGATCATCATTGCTGAAAATAATATAGAGATCTCCCTTATAAGCCTGGCTCAAACCCTTCTTATCAAAGACTATGAGAATTTTGATATTGTTGAATATGATTATGATGTTTATGGGGAAGAGATCCTGCTCAACTCTCCTGCAGAGATCATTAGAAGAGCAAAAGAGGAGCGCTATGAAATAAGGGTTGCTGAAGAGAATAAAAGAATTGCTGAAAAGGATGTACAGCTTGCGCGCGGTGCTTATTACCCCACGCTTAATGCTTTCTTTAATTACAATACCCGGTATGCCGATAATGATCCTTTTAGAAGGGATTTTGTTACCCAACTTTATGAAAATGACGGTACCACATACGGGTTACAACTTAATATCCCGGTCCTTAATGGCTTTGCAACCAGGAACCAGGTAAGAAGAAGCCAGATCAATGTGGAACGGGCAGAGTACAGGCTGGAACAGGCAGAGCTGGACCTGGAATCAAATGTTTACCAGGCTATCGTTGATGCCCGGGGAGCCCTTAAGGCATATGAAGCAGCCCAGGCAGCGCAAAGGGCACAGGAACTGGCATTTGAATATGCAACAGAAAGATATGGGGTTGGCCTAACCAATGCTTTTGATTTCAGCCAGTCCAAATTTCGATATGAAAACGCGCAAACTGAAGTTGTTCGTACCAAATATGATTATATTTTTAAGCTAAAGGTTATTGAACTATACTTCGGGATCCCTGTAGGCGAACTTAAATTTTAGAAAATGAAGAAAAAGACACTCATCATAATAAGTGTAATTGCTGTATTGCTTATAATACTCCTTATAGGAGGAAAGAAAGCCGGATGGTTCGGTGATTCAGGAAATCTTAAGGAGGTTGAGATCACGAAACTGGAACAAATTCAAATCGTGGAAACGGTTGCTGCAACCGGTAAGATCCAGCCGGCTACAGAGGTGAAGTTGTCTTCTGAAGTTTCAGGAGAGATCATTGAATTGCCCATTGTGGAAGGTCAATTGGTGGAGAAAGGCGATCTTTTGGTTCGTATTAATCCAGATCTTTACCAATCCAGCTTGCAACGCTCCCGGGCAGGTTTGCAAAATGTGCGTGCCTCCCATTCCCAGGCTGAGGCTTCTTTGAGGGAAGCAAAAGCAAATTATGACCGTAATAAACAACTTTTTGAAAGAGGGGTGATCTCTGGTGCAGAATGGGATCGTATAGTGGCAGCATATGAAACTGCCGAGGCCCAAAAGAATGCAGCCTATTACAGCATGCAAAGTGCAGCCGCTACTGTTACCGAAGCTACAGATAACCTTGCAAGAACTACAATTTATTCGCCAATGAGAGGAACCATTTCCAGGCTTGATGTGGAACTTGGAGAAAGGGTAGTGGGAACCCAGCAAATGGCAGGAACAGAGATTATGAGGGTAGCCAATTTATCCAATATGGAAGTGGTGGTGGATGTAAATGAGAATGACATTGTAAAAATATCTATTGGCGATTCTACTATTGTTGAAGTAGACGCTTACCTAAAGAGGGAATTTAAAGGAGTGGTAACCGAGATCTCAAACTCTGCCATAGAAGGTTTAACGGCAGATCAGGTTACAAATTTCAAAGTGAAGGTGCAAATCCTGGAGAATTCCTATGCCGATCTACTTGAAGGCAGGCCAGAGAATTATTCTCCGTTCAGGCCTGGAATGACGGCTACAGTAGATATTATTACAAGGAAGAAGGACAACGTGCTTGGAGTACCAATTAGTGCCATAGTGATCAAGAATGATACTGCTACCGGCCCACAGGCGGGACGAACTCCTCCTGCAGGCAATCAAAAATTTGAAACCGTCTTTGTGAAGGATGGAAATCTTGCTAAATTGCGGGTTGTAACAACCGGCATCCAGGATGATCGTAACATTGAGATCATAACGGGGCTGGAAGAAGGGGAAACTGTGATAACAGGGCCATACAATACGGTTACCAAAAGCCTGAAAAATGGGGATGAGGTAAGTGTTGGGAACGGTGGTAAGCCTTCAGAATAAAAGAAACATACCTTGCATACCATACTTTGTTTAGAAACCGCATCTACAAACTGCTCTGTAGCCATTGGCCGCGAGGGAGAGATCCTTGGCTTAAAGGAAGATTACAGTAAGAATTTTTCTCACGCAGAAAGATTGCACATATTTATTGAGGAAATTCTAAAGGAGAATAACCTTACTTTTAAGGACCTAGATGCCATTGCAATAAGTGAAGGGCCGGGTTCCTATACCGGTCTACGCATTGGGGTCTCGGCGGCAAAAGGCCTTTGCTATTCCCTGGAATTGCCTTTAATTGCCGTCCCTACGCTTACATCCCTGGCATCACAGGTGAAGGTGGATGATGAAACTAATAATGAATTTGTCATTCCTATGATGGATGCCCGCAGAATGGAGGTCTATACTGCCGTTTATGATGCCGGCGGTAATCAAATTGAGCCTGTATCTGCTAAGATCCTGGATGAGAATTCTTACACTTCTTATCTTGAGAAGGGAAAAGTCCATTTTATTGGTAGCGGGGTGGAAAAATTTGAAAAAATATGCAGTCACCCCAATGCAAATTTCATTAGGGAGAAACTGCCATCAGCAAAAGAAATGGTAAAGATTGCCGCAATGAGGTACAAAAATAGCGACCTGGAAGATGTCGCTTATTTTGTCCCTTATTACCTTAAGGATTTTATCGCAGGTTAAGCCTTTTTTCCTGCCTCCTGGGAATTCATTTCCTTTGAGTGATCGTAAAAATGCACATCTCTTTGCGGGAATGGAATTGTAATACCTGCGGCTTCAAGTCTCACTTTAGCCTCTTCGATTGTATACCAGCTACAGGTCCAGAAATGGTCATTCACAGCCCAAAATCTAACAGAAAAGTTAACAGAGCTGTCTGCCAGTTCGGTTACCACTACCATTGGTTCAGGTTCAGGAAGAATGTTCTCCTGCTCTTTAAGCAAGTTTAAAAGGATCTCCTTCGCAAGTTTAACATCGCTATCGTAAGAAACGCCAATGGTGATTGCAGCCCTTCTTTTTCCTTCTACCGTATAGTTTATAATATTATCATTTGTTAACTGGCCATTTGGAATTATAGCCAGTTGGTTTCCAAAAGTATTCAATTTGGTATAGAATAAAGAGGTTTCCTTTACAGACCCAGATACTCCTTTGGCTTCGATCCAGTCTCCAACCTTAAAGGGTTTAAGAATGAGTATGAGTACCCCACCGGCAAAATTTGAAAGGGAGCCTTGCAGGGCCAGGCCAATAGCAAGACCGGCAGCTCCAATAACCGCTACCAGTGAAGTGGTTTCAAATCCAAGTTGAGTGATCACCAGGATGACCAGTAGAATTCGCAGGCCTACGCTTATAAGGCTTATCGCAAAATTTTCGATGGTTTTATCGTAACCTCTCTTGTGGATTATTTTTCTTACCTGGGAGGTGAAGATCTTAATAAACCAAAGACCAAAAAGGAGAAGAAAGATTGCAGCTATAAAACTGGGAAGGTAATCTATCAATTTATCTACAAACTCACCCAGATAAACCGCATAATCATCAATGTAATCCATATATAAAAACTTTGCTGCAAAGTGAATGAATTTTGATATACCCAAAAGGAAAACAAATGTTAAAAATTGTTAAAAATGTATAGTGTTGTTTGGCTTTTAATTAGACAATAAATTATTTGAATTGGAAAGGAAATAAAAAATCCCGGCGCTAACCGGGATAAGGACCTTTAATGTACAACCTCAAAGGAAATTTTGAGATTAACCCTGTACTCGGTGATGTTCTCCCCATTTACTACAGCGGTTTGTTCCTTTACATAAATAGATTTTATGTTCTTAATTGTTTTTGCAGCCTGTTTAACCGCATTTTGGGCAGCATCTTCCCAGCTCTTACCGGAGTTTGCCATAATTTCAACAACCTTGATCAATGCCATAATTTAAAATGTTTAGTTAGTAAATGTTTTTAAAGCAATAAGTTACGAAAAACCGGACTACAGTAATTTAAAAGGCTGTTAAAGGAAATCTCTTAAACTTTTAATAACCTTGAAAAGCGAATTTTTAAATTAAAATACTTCAATTTTGTAGGTTAAGAACCTGTCCTGTATGGAAGATGTGTATGTTGTAATGCTCGTGGCCCTTTTTGCCCTGGCCATTACAGATCTTGTAGTAGGCGTAAGCAATGATGCCGTAAACTTCCTTAATTCTGCAATTGGGTCCAAAGCCGTACCCCTGCGTACAATTTTAATTGTGGCGAGCCTTGGAGTGGCGGTTGGTGCTGTATTCTCTAGTGGCCTTATGGAGGTTGCCAGGGAGGGTATTTTCATCCCGGGTAAATTCTATTTTGAAGAGATCATGATCATCTTTATGGCTGTGATGATCGCAGATATTTTACTACTGGATTTCTTTAATTCCATTGGTTTACCAACTTCCACTACAGTTTCCATTGTTTTTGAATTACTTGGTGCTGCTGTATGTGTTTCCCTTCTTAAGATCCATTATTCCAGTGGTGACTACGCGAGCATATATGATTATATCAATACTGCAAAGGCTACCCAGATCATTTCGGGGATCCTTCTCTCTGTTGTCATAGCATTTACAATTGGAGCAATTGTGCAGTACTTTTCAAGACTTATTTTCTCATTTCAATATGAGAAAAAGATCAAATATGTAGGCGCTGCTTTTGGCGGACTTTCCTTCACCGCGATTCTTTATTTCATATTGATGAAGGGGCTTAAAAGTATTGCGATCGTTCCTGCCGGTTTACTGGAATATGTGAGCAATAACGCCTTGTTTATCGTCCTCATTTCATTTTTGATATTCACTATACTTTCCCAGGTAATAATTTCTTTTTTCAGGATTAATATCCTGAAGATCATTATCCTCGTTGGAACCTTTGCCCTGGCCCTGGCTTTTGCCGGGAATGACCTGGTAAATTTTATTGGAGTACCTATTGCTGCGTGGCAATCTTTTGAGATTTGGCAGGCAGCTCACCAGGCAACCGGGGTCATGCCCAATGAATTCTTAATGGGAGACCTTTCAGGACAGGTTTCCACACCTGTTGGATTGCTTTTACTTGCCGGCATAATAATGGTAATTACTCTATGGTTCTCCAAGAAGGCAATGAAGGTAACCGATACAGAAATAAACCTAAGCCGCCAGCGGGATGGTGCTGAAAGGTTTGAACCTAATTTTATCTCCCGGGGCCTGGTTCGCTACTTTTTAGTGGTTGGTAATGTCATAGAAAGTGTCATCCCTAAAAGTTTTTCTGAAAGGCTTGGGGAAAAATTCCAAAAGAGTGAACCAGCGGCCCCGGCAGGAAGGCTTGATGCACCCTCATTTGACCTGGTGCGAGCTTCTGTAAACCTCGTGGTTGCCAGCATACTTATCTCTATTGCTACAAACTTGAAACTTCCTTTGTCCACTACCTATGTCACATTTATGGTGGCAATGGGAACTTCTCTGGCAGACAGGGCCTGGGACAGGGATAGTGCGGTGTACCGGGTGGCAGGAGTTGTGAATGTTATTGGAGGATGGTTTGTTACCGCCCTTGTGGCTTTCGCAGGTGCAGCCCTCTTTGCTGCGATTATTTATTTTGGAGGCATCATTGCTATTGCTATCCTTGTATTGGTAGCGGTTATTCTTATAGTTAGAAGTGCCATTGTGCACTCCAGGCAACTAAAAGAGGAAAAGAAACTTAAAAGATACAATCGCAGCGACCTGGTTACTATCAATGAGATAACGGTGGAAACTTCAGAAAATATATCCAGTGTCATTGGGGGTATCAATAAAATGTATACTAAAACCGTAGACAATCTTGGCTATCATGACCTCAATAAGCTTAAAAAGAATAGTAAGGCCATAGATAAACTGGAGGAGGAGATCGATGAACTCAAGGGGAATATCTTTTATTTTATTAAATCCCTTGATGATGACTCTGTAGAAGCAAGTAAGTTCTATATCCTTATCCTTGATTACCTGCAGGATATGGTGCAGTCAATAGGCTTTATTACCAGGAACAGCTACAATCATGTGCACAATAATCACAAGAACCTTAAATTCAATCAAGTGCGGGATCTAAAGGGGATCGATGAGAAGATGCAAAAGCTTTTTGATGACATTCAGCATATTTTCGATACCCATAGCTTTAGCAATATAGACCAGGTGATTGCTGAAAAACAACAGCTGCTGGATCATGTTTCTGAATTGATCCAGAAACAAATAAACAGGATAAGAACTTCAGAAACAAGCCCCAAGAATACCAAGTTATACTTTGGACTCCTGCTGGAAACCAAAGACCTCATTACTTCCACAATGAGCCTGCTGCAATTGTTCCAGGAATTCAACCAGGAAGCTAAGCAAACGATAACTTATTAAGTGTTACGAGTTATGAGTTAGGAGTTATGCAGTTGTAGAGAAGAGAAAAGAGATAAATTGTGACAGGTTATTTTTCCTTGTCCTCTTTCCTCTCCTTCTATACTATAAGTATGTTTTGCCTAAATCCTCGTAATCCTTTTACCCGTTTACAGCCTCCACATACTCCACCTGCCCGTGTAACATATCTCTCATCATAGTCTCTATCCCATTCTTAAGAGTGGCAGTGGAGGAAGGGCAGCCACTGCAGGCTCCCTGTAGGATCACTTTTACTGTTTTGGTGTCGGGGTTATAAGAATCAAAAACAATATTACCTCCATCACTGGCAACAGCAGGTTTAATATATTCATCAAGAATATTAACCACTTCTTTCGAGATATCATCCAGCTCTCTAACAGGGGCGGGAGCTGCTTCCTGTTTTTGCTCCGTCTTTTTTGGATGCTCCTTTAAGAGTACTTCATTTCCTTCCTGCAGGTAGTTTCTTATGAATTCCCGAAGCTCAAGAGTAATTTCATCCCACTCTGCAATATCATATTTGTGTATGGAGATATAGTTCTCATCCATAAAAACTTCCTTTACGAAAGGGAAGTGGAATAGTTGCTTTGCAAGAGGGGCATTCCTGGCCGCATCAATATTCTTGAATTCCACCCCGGATATAACAAGTTTTTTGTTCGCGACAAACTTCATCACTACAGGGTTAGGAGTGCTTTCTGCATATACAGTTACCGGAACTTTCTTGGTCGTAGTTTGATTTTCCTGCTTCAGGATCTCGCCGCCGTTGTTCATGTACTCTCTTAGCTGGTCTGCTACCTCTTCCTGTACATCTGCCCATTCCACTATATTATATTTCTCAATAGCTATGAAATTTTGAGCTATAAAAACCGTTTTCACAAAAGGAAGATGGAATAACTGCTGGGCAAGTGGCGATTTAGAGGCCTCCTCAATATTGCCAAATTCAAAACTTTCATGCCTCGTAAGGAATTGATTTGTTTCAAATTTTACGATAGCAGCATTATTGGTGGGTTGTATATTGATCGTGTATGTACTCATATTTAATATTTTAGGCAAAATTACTAAAAGAAAGCTGGTAATCTATATATTTACAATTGATATTGGGGCAATCTTCATAAGGTTTTTTTATTTCTGCAGTAGAACACTCGCAGGGAAGATTTTCTCTCTTTTTTATATACATTGAATGAAAAACTGGTATTTTATTTCCCTTATGTTGGTATTGCTACTGGCACCGGTCAAGATAAAAGCCCAGGAGGTAATTCCTACCTATTCAGATTACCTAACAGACAATCTTTACCTCCTGCACCCTTCTATGGCAGGAGCTTCCAATTTCAATAAAATAAGGCTCACTGCAAGGCAACAATGGTTTGACGTGAAAAATGCCCCTTCTTTACAAACTTTAAGCATTCATGGCCGCATGGGAGAACGTGTAGGAGTGGGAGGGATCGCCTTTAATGACCAGAATGGGAATTATTCCCGGCGGGGGGTATACGCCACCTTTGCCTATCATTTACTGTTTTCAAGAAGCGAGCTGGATTTAAACCAATTATCCTTCGGGATTAGTGGTGGTATCATCCAGCATAGCCTGGATCAAAGTAATTTTACCGTTTTTGATCCTGCCCTGGGTAGCGGGAATTTATCTGATTTTTATGGCAATATGGATGTAGGAGTCTCTTATTACTATTTTGATTTCTTCGCTCACCTAACTGCTAAGAATATTCTGGGGGTGAAAAGGGAGCTTTTTTATTCAGATGCCGTTCCTAATAATCAGCGAAAATATCTCGTTTCTGCCGGTTATGTTTTTAATCCCCGTGGCAAGCGTTGGAGCTATGAGCCATCCCTGCTCTTTCAATGGAGGGAGCAAACTGCAGAAAGGGCTATAGATGTAAATTTCAAAGCCTACAGAGACCTTGAAAATGGGCTTTTATTTGGTGGATTGTCCTACAGGCGTAGTTTTGAGGGGGCAGAGTATACCACATCGGGGCAGGAGGTAAGGAGCCAGCAGTTACAATATTTCACTCCATTTCTTGGAATGGAATATAAAAGGTTTCTTTTCGCATATACCTATTCCCACCAAGTAAATTCAGTAGTGCTAAGCACGCAGGGATTCCACCAGATCACCCTTGGATATAATTTTGGAGAGAACAGGGCCAGATATGACTGTGTGTGCCCTGCAGTAAATCAAAATTCAAGATAGGATACTGTGTAACCATTCTGCTTTGCATTTACGAGATGACTCAATATCGCAGGGTCACTGTTGCTGAATAATGTATGTTTTCCAATAGCACCAGCCTCATGCAGGAGGTTGTTCTCAGCCAAAACTTTCCTTGTTTGCCGGGCAACTGCTTCTCCTGAATCTATTATGGTAACACCTGGAGGGAAGATCTTTCTAAGCACCGGCAAAAGGTAAGGATAATGACTACATCCAAGGACTAGATAGTCTATCTGGGCAATGAGCATAGGCTTAAGAAGCGTTCGTAAATGTAGTTCCATTTCTGGAGATTCGTGAGCCCCCTGCTCAATAAGGTCTACCAAACCCTGTCCCACTACTTCTACAATAGTGATATTCTCTTTATAAAGTTCAGATGTCTTTGAGAATAGGGCACTTGAAAGTGTGCCTTTGGTGGCAAGAATACCTATGAATTTTGTTTTGGAGCTCAAGGCTGCGGGTTTAATGGCGGGCTCGATCCCTATAAAAGGAACGTGGTAATTTGATCGCAGGTAGTCAATGGCATTGGTGGTAGCAGTATTGCAGGCAACCACAATTATCTTACAACCCATTTCCAACAATCTGTCTGTATTCTTCTTACAAAGGGCTATGATCTCCTTAACCGGTTTTTCACCATATGGAGCATTCCTGCTATCGGCCAGGTAGATACTATTTTCATAGGGAAGCAATTGTATCACTTCTTTCCAAATGGAAGTTCCTCCAACTCCCGAATCAAAAAAACCAAGTGGCCCGTTATTCTCCATACCTTACAAAAATAAAAACTGCGCCCTAAGAAGAGCGCAGTTTATGCATTTATTTATTTGTATGGAAAATTAAATTCCCAATTCCTTCTTTACTGCAGGCATAAGGTCTGTACCATCTGCCATAATAACTCCAGATCCATTTGTAGAATCAAGTACATAATCAAATCCCTGAGCTCTTGCTACCTTCTGGATAGCTACTCTTGCTTTTTCGTAAATAGGCTTTAAAAGGTCAAGCTCTTTCTTTTGAAGGTCTTGTTGTGCATTTTGCCCGTGCTCACGAATTCTTTGCTGTGTGCTCTGTAGCTCTGCAGCTCTTTTCTGGTTTTCCTCTTCAGTCTTTGTTGGGGCTTCAGATTCGTAACGCTGCATAGTTTTTTGAGCTTCAGTCATCATATCCCTAATCTCTGTATCATAAGTCTTTTGCAACTTCTCCAATTGCGCCATTGCATCCTTAAAGGCCGGCATAGATTCTACCAGTTCCTGTGAAGCTACGTGAGCAATTTTGGATTGTGCCTGTGTGAAAGCTGTTGCTCCAATTGTAAAAGCTACTGCTATAAGAAAAGTCCTCATTTGTTTCATTGTAAAGTGTATTTAGTGTTTAGTGTTAAAGTTGCTTAATTATTATTGTTTTCCTGCCTTTGTTTCCTGGCATTATCTATTGAATCCTTTCTTGCCTGGCGTTCTTCCAGAACCTTTGCGCGTCTTTCTTCAAATTCACGCTGTCTTACCGCTCTTATAGAATCCCTTTCCTGTTTACGTTGTTCGATAAGGGTTTCCCTTTCATTCTTAGCATTGGTGACTGCCTGCTTTTTTTCTGCAATCTCTGCATCTTCCTCAACGGTTCGACCTTCTTCTTTTTCCATCGCTGCGATCTCTTTCCTGGAGCTCAACTGCTCCCTCCCGGAGGCGCGGGTAATGGTTCTTAATATCTGGTCACTTATATTATGTCTTTCAGCTATAAAAACTATGCCAACATTTGAAGTCCTGTCAAATATAATATCATAGTTCCTTTGCTCGCCTAATTCCTGGATCGCGTTGAACACCTGATCCTGTACCGGCTGTATCAATCTTTTTTTCTGAAGGATAAAGTCCCCGTTACTACCAAACCTTTTTTGCTGGTACTCTGCAATCCTGTTTTCTTCATAACGTATATTGGCTTCCCTTTCTTCGATCAATTCTTTGGTGAGTAAAGGCCTCTCCTGTTCCAGGGCGATCTTCATTTCCTCCACCTTGCGTTGATCCTTCTCCAGTTCCTGCTTCCATTGCTGCACCCTTTCTTCAAGCTGGGCTGAAGCCTGGGTGTATTCAGGAACATTGGCCAAAATATATTCCATATCTATATATGCGATCCTGTTGGGTTTTTGAGCCAAAAGCTGTTGTCCCGAACCTGCCATAATCAATATAAGAATAAGAATGTGGCGTCTCATATATGTGTTGTTAGAAATAATCGTGCCAAATTAAAATTGTTGTCCAATTATAAAGTGTGTCTCCCATCCATTTGGTCCTGCATTTGATCCCGGAATTGGATCAAACCCATATCCAAAGTCAATACCAAGTAATCCAAACTGAGGCATAAAGATCCTTATCCCCGCACCGGCCGACCTGTTCAAAAGGAACGGGTTATAATCCCTGAAATTGTCATACGTCGCACCTGCCTCCAAAAATGTAAGTGCATATATGGATGCCATAGGTTTCAATGTAATAGGAAATCTTAACTCCAGTGAATATTTGTTATAAAGAGTGGCCCCGTCATTGTTACTGGCCTGGCTTATAGTACTCCTGTCCATAGGAACAACCTGCTGGTTTGGATAACCCCTTAAAGCGATCACTTCCCTACCATCAAGGCTGAAGGCCCCAAGGCCGTCACCCCCAAGGAAGAATCTTTCAAATGGAGGGATCCCCCTGTCATTGTTGTATGCTCCAAGGAATCCAAATTCTGCATGGGTTCTTAGAACCAGGTTGCTGTTGCCTCCAAAGTTGTATAGGGTATTAAACCACGATCCTTTGAATTTTATCTTATAAAATTCCAGCCATTTGAATTTTTCCTGGTCTATTTTTCCCCTATCCCCTACAGGTTCATCGCCTGGTCTTAGACGCAAACCATCTGCGTTAAGAAGATTCCCGTCGGCATCTTCCAGCTGGAATTCCCTTTGTTGATCCAGGTTTGCATAATCTACCCCATTCCAAAGGGAATAAGGAGGGGTGAATTTCGCAGTAAGGCTAAAATTGGAACCGGTAGTTGGGAAGATAGGGTTGATCCCTTCACTGTTTCTTGTGATCCCAAGGGTGTATGTAAGGTTATTGGAAAAACCGTCCCCAAAGGTGAAAAGTCCCGTGTTGTAGTTATTAAGGTCATATCGCTGGAATCCTACTGCCTGTGAAAGGGTGAAGTAATCATCTGGCCATCTTAGTCTTTTTGCAAGGCCCACATTCACACCAAGAATATCAAAACTCCTTGATTTATCGGCTCTCCTTCTTCGTTGGTCAAAGAAGAATTGTCTTGTATAAGAAAATGAAGTGGAAAGACTCACCGGGCGTTGTCCTCCAAACCACGGCTCTACAAAATTCAAGCTGTAGGTCTGGTAGAAAATACTTGCCTGTGCTCTTAGGGATAAGGTTTGGCCGTCACCCATAGGTAATGGTTTATATGCTTCCTTATCAAATATTCCTGAAAGTGAGAAGTTGTTGAACGACAGTCCAAGGGTACCAATGAAACCACCTCCACCGTATCCACCCTGCAGCTCTATTTGGCTGGCACCGGCTTCCACAACAGAATATTGCATATCCAGGGTACCGCTGTTTGGATCAACGTTCTGGAAATCGGGAGAAATTTGTTCAGCATCAAAGAATCCAAGTTGTCCAACCTCCCTTAGAGTTCTAATAACGTTTTGCTGGCTGTATTTTTGCCCGGGTTTTGTTCTAAGCTCCCTGTAAATAACGTGGTCCTTGGTCTTATCATTACCTACCACGCTTATGTTATTGAAATAGGCTTCCTTGCCTTCCATGATCCTTATTTCAAAATCTATGGTATCGTTGTAAACACGGGTTTCTACCGGGTTGATCTGGGAGAAAAGGTACCCATTGTTCTTGTAGAGGTTAGCAAGATCGGCAGCATCGGGATCACTGGGATCTGCAATCCTTTCTTTTAGTAACACCCCGTTATAAATATCTCCTTTGGAGATCCCAAGGGCACGCCCTAATTGCTCATCTGTATAAACAGTATTACCAATGAATTCAATGTCACCTATGTAATACCTGTTCCCTTCTTCAAGGTTGATCCTTATTGCTATATTGTCATTATCCTTCCTTATGAGAGTATCACTAAGAATACGGGCGTCCCTGAAGCCCTTTTCTTTATATTTATTTATAAGGTTGGTTTTATCTTCCTCATAATCTGAAGCAATGAACTTGGAACGTTTCCAGAACCTAAAGAAATTCTTTTGTTTTGTATTTTTTAATGCACGTCTCAGGCGGGCATTACTAAGTTGTTCGTTCCCATTGAATTCTATGTTAGATATCTTAACCTTATCTCCCCTGTCTACATTCACCACCATATTAACTTTGTTGGCGCCGGTAGTGTCCACTGCAGGGCTGGTGCTTACAACTACCTTTGCATTGAGGTAGCCATCTTTTTTGTATTTGTTCTCGATATAATTCTTGGTAGTGGTGGTAAGGTTCTCTGTGACCTTAACCCCGGGCGTTAGATTATTTTCCTTTATAAGTTCTTCTGTTTGTCTCTTTTTGGAAATTCCCTGTATCCTTACCTCGGCAAGTTCAGGAACTTCTGTGA
Source organism: Antarcticibacterium flavum (assembly GCF_006159205.1). Lineage (NCBI taxonomy): Bacteria > Pseudomonadati > Bacteroidota > Flavobacteriia > Flavobacteriales > Flavobacteriaceae > Antarcticibacterium > Antarcticibacterium flavum. The sequence continues at coordinate 2,881,887 of NZ_CP040812.1, forward strand.
TCTCCAACTCAAGATGTGCCACGTCGCCTTCTACATTGGTGATGTAAAAATTAATATCGCTAAACAGGTTGGAGTCCCAAAGTTTTTTAAGCACCTTACTAAGCCTGTCACCCGGTATAAAGATCTCTTCTCCTTTAGATAGCCCGGAGTAAGCGATGATAGTTTGTTCGTTATAACTTTCAGCTCCCGTAACGGTAATACTGCCAATTGTATATTTTTTCCCCTGTCCTAAAGGCAGGTCCTGTGCCTGGGTAGATATGTTGGATATTAAGCAAAAAGCCAAAAGGAAGATTATTCTTTTTGTCATTATTTGTGCACTAACTAATCTGTTCACTGGTTTTTCCAAATCTTCGTTCTCTGGTTTGATAATTAAAAATGGCTTCGTAAAGATCTTCCCTTCGAAAATCTGGCCATAAAATATTGGTAAAATATAATTCAGCGTAAGCTATTTGCCACAATAGAAAATTACTGATACGCTGCTCACCACTGGTGCGTATCAAAAGATCTACATCGGGTAGATTTTTGGTGTAAAGATGCTTATTAATAATTGATTCATCAATAGCCTCAGGCTTTAATTCATCATTTTTCACCAATTCACTCACATCTCTCACCATGTGCATGATTTCCTCACGGGAGCCGTAGCTAAGGGCCAGGGTGAGGGTCATATGGTTATTCTCTTTAGTTTTATCAATAACCTCCTTTAGCTCCTTTTGAGCTTTCTTTGGCAGGTTATCCAGGTTGCCAATGGCATTAAGTTTAATGTTGTTGCTGGATAGGGTTTTGATCTCCTTTTTAAGGGAATTTACCAGGAGACGCATGAGAGTGTCTACCTCCCGTTTTGGCCTGCTCCAGTTCTCTGTAGAGAATGCATAGAGGGTAAGGTTTTTTACGCCAATTTCTGCACAGCCTTCCACAACATCTCGCACGGCCTTTGTTCCCTCTTCATGTCCAAAAGCTCTTAAAAGCCCTTTTTGTTTGGCCCACCGTCCATTCCCATCCATGATAATGGAAATATGCTGGGGTAGCTTTTCAGTATTGATCTTTTCTTTGAACATTCTATTAAAAAGTATAGCAGGGCTTTCTTCCAAAGGTAAAGGTAAGGCTTAAGCCTGAAAATACGTACCAGTCTGAGGTGTTAACATTTCCAAACTCCCTGGGTGGATCCCTGCGTCCCAATAATTCCTGGGGGTTACTGCCGTCAATATTATCTGTAAATGTATATCTCGCGCCAACTTCAACCGCGGCAATAATTCTTTGAGATAAGGTTTGTTTATATCCAAATACCATGGGAATGGAAAATTCCCAGTTCTCTCCTTGTTGCACCAGGACTCCAGAGGCGGGGCGGTTTGCACTTAGCCGGTGGTGTTTGGAGTTGAAGTAAGTGATGCCGGTATAAAGATAGGGCGTGCTTTGTTCTTCCACTTCACTAAGGTCATAGGACCAAAAGTTGAATTCAAGTCCCAGGGAGGCTTCAGCTATAGAATTAGTAAAAGAATATCCCCTTTGTTGTCTCATTACTTGATTTGAATTTGCATCGTCAGCTTTTATTTCTGCATATAAAAGGCTAAATCTTAAGCTATGCCTGTTACTTCGGTTCCATTTTACAAGACCACCTGCAACCAGGCTGTTAGGCTTTACAAATAAGGTGCTGCCTACATCGCCAATATAATTTGCACCTCCTATAAAAGGGCCAACTTCAAATGTTTGTGCAGGAGCTGTTGTAAAGCAGGCAAACATAAAAATTAGTAAAAACCGGTGCCTCATATATTCTTAAAAGTTTGCAAATATAACAATTATGTTTGCCCCGCAATAATTTGAGGCTATTAGTATATGTTTATAAACAGCTTTTAGAAGGATTTATTGTTTAGTTCCTGCGGTCCTCACCCCATAATAATTTTTTACGCAGGGTTTTTAAAAAGCTATCCCTGTGAAGCTCCACCATGCTAATATTAAAAGGGGCTCTTTTTATAGTGATCCTGGTGTCGTTGCTTAGGGTAGCAAGTCTGGAATCCATTGAAACAAGGAAGAAATCTTCACGGCCTGAGACCTTAAGGGTGATCTTTGTACTGTCCTGTATTACCAGGGGGCGTGCATTGAGATTATGTGGGGCAATAGGTGTTATAACTAAAGCATTGGTGTTGGGCACTATCACAGGCCCCCCGCAACTTAAGGAATAGCCTGTAGAACCTGTAGGGGTGGAGATAATTAATCCATCTGCCCAATAGGAGGTAAGGCATTTGTCATCCAGCCAGGTCTCAACCGTTATCATCGAGGTGGTGTTCTTTCGGCTTACCGCAATTTCATTTAAGGCAAAATTATTCTCTCCAATCTCCGGGCTTTTAGGATCTGTTTCCAGGCAAAGTACTGTTCTTTCAGAAATGGAATAATCCTTTCGCAAAATTGTTGAGATCGTTTCTTCTATCTCCTCCTTTTGTATTGTAGCCAGAAATCCCAGTCTGCCTGTATTGATGCCAAGAATGGGGATCTTAAGATCCCTAATGAAATTTATAGATTTTAAAATTGTACCATCCCCTCCTATGCTAAAGAATAGATCATAACTGTTATCCAATTCTTCAAAGGTGCTAAAATGGCTGTATTCCCGGGTTACGGTTTTGTTTTCCTGTATGAGTGACAGGAACTCCTTTTCGATTACAACCTGGATATTTTCATTTTCCAAAGCAGTAAGAAGTTCCTGGATATACCTTCCGGAATCCTGGTGATAAAATTGACCGTAAATGCCTACTTTCATTTTTTAACTTGGTTTGGGTGTGGTGTTTCCCTTCGTTACATTTTAAGGTACTTGTCCAAATAATCTGACCTGTCTCTGAGATTTTCTCTAAAACTGTCTTCCTGATGATCTGAAACTATAGTGTAACCATACCTGCGGAAGGTTTGTAGGATCTCATTGAGGCCGGTAGTGCTTAATTTAAGTGTGATTTGAGTAAGGTCGTTCTCCTTGGAGGAAACAAACATTCCCAGCATAGCTGCATTATGGGATTCCACGATTTGGCCTACCTCGCTAAAGGAATATTCCCTTGCCCCTTTTTCCAGGACAAGTATGCCGCCGGGTTCATTAAGGAAAGGAGTTTCATTAAAGGAATTGATAATGTCATGTAATTCCAGGTACCCAAGATATTTATTCTCATGGCTTAGCACCGGCAGGATATTGGTTTGGTTTAAAGCAAAGGTTTGCAGGGTTTCCAGCCAGTGATCATCTTCCCTGGCAAAAAAGCCATCCAGGATATATTGGTAATCTGCCAGGGTTTTATCCCCTTCCAGGCAGCGAATATCTGTATCGCTTATACATCCCAGGTATACCCCGTCTTTCTCTACGGGAAGGTGAGAATAGGAGAGTTCATTAAATATGATTTGCAGGTCCCTTATTTTATTGTCCAGGTTACAAATTTCAATATCATTAAGGATGAAAGGTTCGATACTCATAATCGGGCAGCATTTAATTGCAAATTAATTAAAATTATATTCATTAAGGCATCCCCATCTTTGTATTTTTGTTAATTCAAACCCAAAACACAATGACGAAACTAAGCGTAAATATTAATAAAATAGCAACCCTTAGAAACGCACGGGGTGGGAATGTTCCAAACCTTCCTGATTTTACCAGGAATATAGAAAAGTTTGGCGCACAGGGAATAACTGTGCATCCCCGTCCAGATGAGCGGCATATAAGATATAGCGATGTAAGGGAACTTAAACCTATTATCACTACAGAGTTTAATATAGAAGGTAATCCTGTAACTAAGTTCATTGACCTGGTGCTGGAAGTAAAGCCAGAGCAGGTTACTCTGGTTCCGGATGCTGAAGATGCCATCACCTCCAATGCAGGATGGAATGCCAAAAAGCATAAGGATTTTTTAAAAGAAGTGATAGCTGAGTTCAATAATAACGGCATACGCACTTCCATTTTCCTTGATCCCGATTTGGCAATGGTGGACCACGCCCTGGATACCGGGTCCAACAGGATCGAACTTTATACCGAAGATTATGCGAAGGCATATGAAAAAGGGGATATGGAAGCGGTAAAGATCTATGCTCAATGTGCACAGGCTGCAACAGATGCCGGAATGGGTGTAAATGCCGGGCATGACCTTTCTCTTGACAATATAAGATACTTCAGGGAACAGGTGCCGGGCCTTCTGGAAGTTTCCATTGGGCATGCGCTTATTACCGAGTCCCTTTATCTTGGGTTGGAAACTACTATTCAGAAATATTTAAAACTATTGCAATAATGATAGATCTTCATTCAAGTATCATAGGGGAGGGCAAACCTTTTATAATTTTACATGGCTTCCTGGGAATGGGCGATAACTGGAAGACCCTTGGCAACCAATTTGCAGAGGACGGCTATGAGGTTCATTTGCTGGACCAGCGAAACCACGGGAGGAGCCCTCACATTGATGAAATGAATTATAGTAGTATGGCGCAGGATGTAGTAGCCTATTGTGAGAAGAGGAATTTGGAGAATATAGTCCTGCTGGGGCACTCTATGGGTGGTAAGGTTGCTATGCAGGTTGCCGGGGAGGCCCCATATTTGGTTGAAAAGTTGATCGTGGTAGATATAAGCCCACGCTATTATTCCCCTCATCACCAGCAAATCCTGGAAGGGCTTACGGCTCTTGATGAAGCTTCCCTTACATCCAGGGGTGAAGCCGAAGATTTTCTTTCCAAGTTTATAAAGGAAAAAGGGATTCGTCTTTTCCTGTTGAAAAATCTTTACTGGAAAACTAAAGAAAAACTGGCCCTTCGTCTTAATCTTGAGGTCCTGAAGGAAAATGTTGAGGAGGTGGGGAAAGCTCTGGGTTCCGGGATCAAATTTGATAAGGAAACCCTCTTTGTTAAAGGAGGAAAATCCAACTATATCACTGTAGATGATAAGCCTTTGATCGATCTTCATTTTCCTAATGTCCGGCTCGAAGAAATATCTGGAGCGGGACATTGGGTGCATGCCGAAAAACAGAAGGAATTCTACAATACTGTAAAACAATATTTGGATAATAAATAAAAATATTATGTATGCATAATATTTACCGTTTATAATTGCTAAATCTTTAATTTATGCTATTTTTGGGCAGTTCATTATCCAAAAGAAAATTTCAAATCCAAAATCTATTATGAAAAAATTATTTTTCCTAACGGTATTTACGTTAGCATCTGCTATTGTATATGCCGGTGGGTATCGTGTAAGTTTGCAGGGGCAGCGGGCCCTTGGTATGGGGCACACCGGGGTGGCTGTAATCAACAGTGCAGAGCTTGGCTTCTTTAACCCTTCCGGTCTTGTCTATCTTGAGAATAAATTAAATGTATCTGCAGGTGCAAGCGCTGTATTTTCTGATGTTGTGTATCAAAATGATGAATTTGGCAACATAGCCCGTACCGATAGTCCCGTTGGGACACCTTTTTACCTGTATGCTTCTTATAAACTTAATGACTGGCTTGCGGTAGGTCTAGCTGCCTATACTCCTTATGGAAGTGCGGTTTCCTGGGAGGATGACTGGGTAGGGTCACATCTAGTAAATAATATTGACCTGCAGGCTATATATGTGCAACCGTTGGTTTCTTTTAAACTGAATGATCACCTTAGTTTTGGTGGTGGGCCAATATATGTGACCGGTAGTGTAAACCTTAACCGTAACCTAAACCGAACTTTAACCGATATTGAGGGAAACAGATCCAATGTTACTGTGGACGCCAGTGGAGTTACGGCCTGGGGATGGTCTGCCAGTGCGACCTTCTCTCCAACAGATAATTTTAGGGTAGGATTTAACTACAGGTCTGAGATCATCATGGAAGCTGAGGGCGGGGAGGCTACTTTCTCCAATATTCCTAATTCCCCTCTTACTCCTTTCAGGAATACTACCTTCAATGCTGCCTTGCCTTTACCGGCAGAGGTGAGTTTTGGGCTTGCCTACCAGTTCAGTGAGAAATGGTTGTTTGCATTTGATGCCAACCAAACTCTTTGGAGTGTATACGATTCCCTTGACCTGCAATTTGCAGATCCTAATATTCCAGATTCAGAGAACGCCAGAAATTACAAGGATGCTTCTATTTACAGGTTTGGATTACAGTATGAAGCAAGTAATTTATTCACCTTAAGAGCAGGTTATTACTTTGATGAATCCCCGGTTCAGGATGGATATTTTGCACCAGAGACCCCTAGAAATGACTCTAATGGATTCACAGGTGGTCTTTCCTTAAACCTTAGTGACAAGCTATCTATAGATGCTGCATTTTTATATATAAGATTTGAAGAGGTTGAGGCATCCTATGACTATTATTTCGAGAATGGCCAGGCTGCCCCTTTTGCAGGAAGATATAAATCCAGTGCTTTCATCCCGGGGCTGGGAATTTCGTATAAATTATAATATTATAAACCAGTTTATAAAATGAAAAATTATTTAAAATTTTTACCGCTCCTGGCATTAGGTTTTGTTGCCTGTGAACCGGAACTTGAAAATCCCATAGATGAACCCGGCTTTTACTCCAGTGGGGAAGCAGATTTCACTAACTACGTGGCTTTAGGGAATTCCCTTACAGCCGGTTATGCAGATGGTGCTTTATATATAACAGGACAGGAAAACTCCTATCCTAACATTCTTGCACAGCAATTTGAAAAAGTGCAGCAAACAAATGAATTTACCCAGCCTTTAATGGCTGATAATGCCGGAGGTTTGCTGGCAGCAGGGACTCAAATTACGACAAACAGGAGAATCCTGGCTGTTGGTAGTAGTGGGAACCCATCCCCGGTGATCTATAACGTTGCTCCTACAACAGATATCACAAATGTACTTAGCGGCCCATTTGGGAATTTAGGTGCTCCCGGTGCCAAAAGTTATCATTTGGTGGCTCCCGGTTATGGGGACATTACAGGAGTGGCGGCAGGAACTGCCAACCCATATTTTGTAAGATTTGCCTCTTCTCCCCAGGCTACAGTGCTGGAAGATGCTCTGGCACAGGACCCAACTTTCTTTTCTCTTTGGATTGGGAATAACGATGTATTGGGCTATGCTACTTCCGGTGGAGTGGGAGAGGACCGTACAGGTAATATGGATCCAACATCCTATGGAAGTAACGATATTACAGATCCTAACGTATTTGCAGCGGTATATTCTCAAATGGTAACAGCTCTTACCGCCAACGGGGCAGAGGGTGTGTTGATCAATATTCCAGATGTTACAGCTGTTCCTTATTTTACTACTGTTCCAAATAATGCCCTTGCGCTGGATGCTGCAACCGCAGGTAACCTTACAGGATTTTTCCAGGCCGTTGCCGGCATTTTTACACAAGGTTTAATAGCTCAGGGCGTACCTGCTCCACAGGCACAGGCTCTTGCATCTCAATACGCGATCACCTTTAATGAAGGCCCTAACAGGTTTCTTATTGATGTTCCGGTTTCACAATCAAATCCTTTAGGTTTTCGCCAAATGACTGCAGAGGAAATGCTGGTACTAACTATAGACCAGGCCGCCCTGGCACAGGGGTATGGTTCTGTGAGGCTAACTCCAGAGGTGATGCAGGTGCTTGGAATATTACAACAGGGAGGCCAGCCTACCCAGGAACAGGCACAACTTGTTCTGGATGCCGTTGATGGAATTGATGACAAGGATGCTCTGGATATGGAAGAGATCGCAAATATTAAAGCAGCAACCACAGCTTATAATAATACGATAAGACAGGTGGCACAGGCAAATGGCCTTGCTCACGTTGATACCAACAGGCTGTTAACTCAAATGGCCAATGGTGGGATACCTTATGATGCAGGGGTGGTTACCTCTACCTTTGTTACAGGTGGTGCCTATTCCCTTGATGGGGTTCATCCAACCCCAAGAGGTTATGCGGTTATTGCAAATGAGATTATCGAGAATATAAATCAAACCTATAACGCCACCGTACCGCGGGTGAATGTTGGTAATTATCCTACGGTTACAATAAGTAACAATCCACAATAAGGAGCGATCTTATATAATATTATCTTAAAACTCTTAAGCGCCGGGAAATCCCGGCGCTTTTTTTTGCAATTTTGTTAAAGAAAATTTTTATGTAATATTTGAAAAGATGTAATCCCCGCAAATTGATTTGGATTATCCTATTTAAAAATAAATGATAGAATTATGAAACTACTTATACGTATACTTATGACTGCCCTGGTGGTTGTACTATTGGCTTATTTTTTACCCGGGGTGACTGTAGCCGGATATCTTACAGCGGTATTGGTGGCGGTGGTGCTGTCTATTCTGAACATTATCGTTAAACCAATACTCATCCTGTTTACCCTGCCGGTGACCATCATAACCTTTGGCCTGTTTCTATTGGTTATAAATGCGATAATTATTCTCCTGGTAGATGCGTTCATTAGTGGATTCAATGTTGACGGATTCTGGGTTGCGCTTATTTTCAGCCTGTTGCTGTCCATAATACAATCTGTGCTTTTTTCCCTTCTTGCAGAAGATTAGAATCCGGCTGAAATTCAGCTAATTGAAACTTTGCGTGCAAACAAAAAATACGTACTTTTGCACTCCAATTTTTATAACACGTTAAGATGAATATTACCAGAGAGAATATTGATGATTTGAATGCGATCGTTAAAGTAGATATCGCAAAAGAGGATTATAGCGGCAAAGTAGAAAAGATCCTAAAGGATTATCGCAAAAATGCCAATATTCCGGGATTTAGAAAAGGCCATGTTCCAATGGGGATGGTAAAGAAACAATACGGGAAAGCCGTGCTGGTAGACGAGGTGAACAAATTATTGCAGGATGCCCTCAATAAATATTTAACTGAAGAGAAATTGGATGTTCTGGGGAATCCTCTTCCTAAGGAGCAGGAGAATTTTGACTGGGACCAGGAGAACTATTCGTTTGAATTTGAACTTGGTCTTTCTCCACAGTTTGATGTAAATCTTGAAACAAAAGAACCAATTACACACTATAAGATCGTAGCTGGAGATGAGATGATCGAAAACCAGATCACCCACATACGTAAACAATATGGGAAACTTGTTTCCAAGGATGTTGTGGAGGAAGGTGATGTTGTTGCAGGTACTTTTAAAAATGAGGAGGAAGGAATTGAGAATGAAATTTCTTTGCCACTTGAAAACATTGACGGGAAAGAGCAAAGAGAAAAATTCCTCGGTGCTAAAGTAGGAGATACAATTACAATAAACACCAAAGGCCTTTTTGAGGATGACCACAAATTTCAGGATGTTTTAAAGGTAGATCACGATAAAGCCCATGGGCTGGATATTGAGGTTTCTTTTACAATTTCAGAAATCAACAAGCAGGAACTGGCTGAGCTGGACCAGGAGCTTTTTGATAAGTTATTCGGGAAGGATGAGGTAAAATCTGTAGAAGATCTTAAGGAAAAGATCAAGGAGGATGCAGCGAAGCAATTCAAGCAGCAAAGCGACCAGCAGTTGCTTAATGATGTAACTGAAGCGCTTATCGAAAACAATAAATTTGACCTTCCAAAGGAATTTCTTCAAAAGTGGATCCAAACAGTAGGTGAGAAGCCTTTAACTGAAGAAGAGGCAAAGGAAGAGTATGAAAAGAGTGAGCAGGGACTTCGCTTTCAGCTTATAGAAGGTAAACTTATTCGGGAAAACAACCTTGAAGTTAAATTTGAGGACCTTAAAGCTTTTGCTACAGACAGGATCAAGGAGCAAATGGCGCAATTTGGCCAGATGAACCCTTCAGAAAAAGAACTGGATGATATCGCTGCAAGAGTGCTTTCAAATCAGGATGAGGTAAAAAGGCTTTCAGAACAATTAATGAATGAAAAGCTGCTTGATTTTTACAAGGAGAACATCAAATTGGAAGAGAAAGAAGTGACTTATGAAGACTTTGTTAAAGAGATCTACAAGTAGACTTTCTTAAAATTTATACATATCTTTAAGGCGTTAACCAATAGGGGTAACGCCTTATTTACTTTAAAAACAGAGAATAGGAACGCTATGGATTACGGAAAAGAATTCGGGAAATATGCCACCAAGCATCACGGCATAAATAGCAATTATTACGATAAGATAATCACCAGTATGATCCCGGTAGGGATGACCCCTAATATTATTGAGGAAAGACAAATGAATGCTGTCGCGATGGATGTCTTTTCAAGATTGATGATGGACAGGATCATATTTTTAGGCACCCAGGTAAATGACCAGGTGGCGAATATTATACAGGCCCAAATGCTGTTCCTTGAGAGTACAGATGCTTCCAAGGATATTCAAATTTACATCAATTCTCCCGGGGGGAGTGTTTATGCGGGCCTTGGTATCTATGATACCATGCAGTTCATCAAGCCCGATGTGGCGACAATTTGTACGGGAATGGCAGCTTCTATGGGAGCAGTTCTTCTTTGTGCAGGTACCAAGGGGAAAAGAAGCGGGCTGCCGCACTCCAGGGTTATGATACACCAGCCAATGGGTGGCGCCCAGGGACAGGCCAGTGATATTGAAATCACTGCAAGGGAAATAATCTCCCTTAAAAAGGAGTTATATGATATTATCGCACACCATACAGGGCAGCCTTTTGAAAAGATCGAGGAGGATAGCGACAGGGATTTCTGGATGAAGGCAGACAGGGCGAAGGAATATGGTATGATTGATGAGGTGCTTAGCAGGGAAAGTTAATTGTCCTGCTTCCTGAGGAAAAGGGATAAAGAAGATTAAATAGAAGAGGTAAAAAGGGAGAACCTTCCTGGTTTTGATGAACCAAATTAGGTTTTTTTAGGTATAGGAATATCTTTGGATTTCCATTACTTTTTAGCCTCGAAATAATATGATTATGGCGAAAGATGATTTAGAATGTTCCTTCTGTGGAAGGAAAAAGCCTGAAACCAATTTATTGATTGCAGGTCTTGATGCGCATATATGTGATAAATGTATAGAACAGGCGCACGGCATAGTATTGGAGGAATCCAAGCAGGGGGAGGCAAAAGAACTCTCTGCAGACCTTATGCTAAGCAAGCCAAAGGCTATCAAAGCCTTTCTTGATGAATATATAATTGGACAGGAAAATACAAAGAAGGTCATGTCTGTGGCCGTTTACAATCACTATAAGAGACTACTGCAGCCTAAGAGTGATGATGATATAGAGATCCAGAAGAGTAATATTGTAATGGTTGGGGAAACCGGTACAGGTAAGACCCTTATGGCAAAGACCATTTCAAGAATGCTTAATGTGCCCCTGGCCATTGTTGATGCTACTGTTTTAACCGAGGCAGGTTATGTAGGTGAGGATGTAGAGGGTATTTTGACAAAATTATTGCAGGCGGCAGACTATAATGTGGATAAGGCCCAGCATGGGATCGTATTTATAGATGAGATAGATAAGATTGCCAGAAAGAGTGATAACCCATCTATTACCCGTGATGTTAGTGGAGAGGGAGTACAACAGGCCTTACTTAAGTTGCTTGAAGGAACTACTGTGAATGTGCCGCCAAAAGGAGGCAGGAAACACCCAGATCAAAAGTTTATCGAGGTAGATACAGAGAACATCCTGTTTATTGCTGGAGGGGCGTTCGATGGTATTGAGCGCAACATAAGCAAGAGGCTTAATATGCAGGCTGTAGGCTTTAGTGCTTCCAAGAGTGATGATAAAGTAGAGCGTACAAATTTATTACAGTATATAATTCCCAAGGATCTAAAGGATTACGGGTTGATACCCGAGATCATAGGGCGTTTACCTGCCCTTACCTATATGAATCCTCTGGACAGGGAAACTTTGAGAGCTATTCTTACCGAGCCCAAGAATGCTATCATCAAGCAATATCAAAAGCTTTTTGAAATGGATGATATTCATTTTGAGATAAAAGATGATGCACTTGATTATATCGTAGATCAGGCAATAGAATATAAACTTGGCGCAAGGGGCCTTCGTTCCTTATGTGAAGCCATTCTTACAGATGCCATGTTCGAAATGCCGGAAGGAGATGAGAAAAAGTTGATCGTGGACAGGGAGTATGCCGAGGATAAACTCAATAGATCTACCCTTAATAAACTGAAAGCAGTTTCCTAAAGAGTAATAAATCATAAATAAAAAAACCATCCTGAAGCGGATGGTTTTTTTGTTGATTGGACTTGTCCAATTTAAAAATTGTAAAAAATGTCATCTTGCCAATTTATAGGGTTGTTCTTTATATAATGAGAAATTTTGAAGAAAGGATTTTCATTCCGTAATAGGTGATCATGAGATCGCGAGTACCAGGCGAAATTTGAATCTCTAGACCGGGCCAGTGTTGTTATCCCAATTTTAATTCTGCAGTTAATAGATCCCAGATTTCGGGATTGCGGTTCAAATTTGTTTTTTGTTGGAGGACGGTTTGGTGATATTGGTGACGGTAGAGACGCAAAAAGATGTTCCCGGTTTTTAGTGCATATCGTAATGAAATTGGCAGCATTCCAACTATAGTCCCAATTCCTGAGGTGGCTGGAAGCAATACGATATAAATGATGTTATTCTATTTCGCTTTAATGGTTGTAATACGCCAAAAATAAAAAAAGAGCAAAACCTAAAGTCCTGCTCTTTTAAAATCTAATTGATTTATTCTAATCTAAACACTGCACCTCACACGCAGCTGCAGTGGCAAACCAAATGCTGCCGCTGTGATAATTCACCAGGGCTTTCCCCCCGCTTCTGTTACAAACATTTACAGCAGCCCGGCAATCTGCATTTATCGCAGTGTTGGCACTTTCAATAAGTGCCCCTGTTAATTCTGAATCTGGCTGGATGATCCAGACGTCATGCCATTTTTCTGTTTTATCCTTTGAAGGAAAATACCTAACACTATTAATAATTACTCCGTTGCTGAATTCCAGGTTAAATTTAAACCCACCATTGCTTAATTCAACTATATGAGTAAAAATAATATATTCATCACTTGCGGGATTCTTTACTAATATATCTGCTCCCGGGTGTCTGGTGGTTCTCTCCACTAATTCAAATTCCAGTTCATTGCTGTAATTAAAACTGTAATCAAGGTCACCGCCCAGGAATTTAGCGGTTTCAGCATCTTTGAAAAGGTAGGTATTGTTTTCAATTTCAAGTACGCCATTATGCTCCAGTTGAAGCTCTTTCTCCAAAGCACTTAATTGAGGCACTTCTTCGGGGTCTGCACTACAGGATACCAGGATACCTGTACATAGGAATAATCCTAAAAATTTTAAAGTAGGTTTCATCATTTGATTGGGGTTTGTGATTATTCAATAAATTTATTAAAATTTTGTTATAAATCAATAATAATTTATTAAAGAAGTACTCCTAGGAAAGATGTCATATAATTTCTGCTGCCCGACAATGAGAATCTAAGCCCACTTAAATTTAAAGCCAACGGGGGCGGGGATGATATTGCCCGCTGTATATAAAAAGAGGCTTCAGGATTAAAGACTAATGAAACTCTATAACTGCATATTTTTCGGAATTACTGCAGGATCAAAACTCCACAGGTAGGGGAGTAGAAGGTAAACCAGCAGGGTAATAATGAGGATGGATATAAGGTTCATCCATAATCCCGCTTTCATCATATCTGGGATGTGCAGGTGGCCAGAGCCAAATACCACCGCATTTGGAGGTGTGGCTACGGGCAGCATAAAGGCGCAGGAGGCCGCAAGTGTGGCACTTACCATAAGTGTAAAAGGATGAATTTGCAGGGCAAGGGCCATGGTGGCAAGGATGGGAAGCAACATAGCGGTGGTGGCCAAATTGGAAGTGACCTCTGTAAGGAAATTCACAGCGGCTACCAGGATAAGGATCAAAAGAAGCAAAGGCAGGTTTTGAAGATTGATCAATTGTTCCCCAATCCACACAGCCAGCCCGGTATCACCAAAAGCCTTTGCCAGGGCCATACCTCCCCCAAAAAGTAAAATGATTCCCCAGGGGATATTTACAGCCTCCTCCCAGGTTAACAGGTTTCTTCCGCCTGTACCTGCAGGGATAATAAATAGGCATACAGCCGCGATGATCGCAATTATAGTGTCATCTATAAATGGAATGACCGGCTGCAGCAAAAATGGACGGGTGATCCAAAAGAAGGCAGTTAGCACAAATACCCACAGCACCCTCTTTTCCTGTATTCCCATCCTGCCCAGATTGGTTTTTAGCCTTTCGATCTCCTCTTTTCCTCCCGGAAGGGTGCTTTTCCCAAATTTAAAGGCAACATTCACCAGGTATTTCCAGCAAATGAATAACATAAGAATGGAAACCGGCATTCCTAAAGTTGCCCATTGGAAAAAACTGATCTTTATTCCATACATTTCCTCTACTATCCCGGCAAACACAAGATTGGGCGGCGTGCCTATTAAGGTACCTATTCCCCCAATAGAAGCGCTGTAAGCAATGGCCAGCATAAGTGCTTTTCCAAACAGGCTGTTCTCATTCTCTACCGTAGCCGGATTGTCCTTTAGCTGGCTAATGATGGCTGTGCCAATAGGGAGCATCATAACAGAAGTGGCAGTATTGGAGATCCACATGGATAAAAATGCCGAGGCCAACATAAACCCAAGAATGATCATCTTAATATTACTACCAATAAAATAAATGATGGTAAGGGCGATCCTTCTATGCAGGTTCCATCTTTCTATAGCAACAGCCACCATAAACCCGCCCAGGTAGAGGAATACATATTTATGGCCATAGGCCGCTGTAGTGTTATCAATTGGTAAGGCTCCGGTTAGGGGAAAAAGCACTATTGGGAGTAATGCGGTTACGGCTATGGGAACAACCTCGGTGACCCACCAGAGGGCCATCCAAATGGTTACCCCCAGTACATCATAAGCAGCTTCAGGCAAAGTTTCCGGGGCTCCTGTAAGCTGCATTATTATAAAAATAACGGGGCCGCAAGCCAGGATAAATGCGCGCAGGATTGGGTTCATGCGAATGAAGTGCTTAAGATTTGCTGAAAGATATTAAATTTTCCCCTGTTGCTGGTGCTTATTTGTTCTCTTCCTTCAGCCGGAAAAGAAATTTCTCATCCTTTCCTTACCGAAAGAATTTGCTATATTTAGAAAGAGAGTATTGACTCCCAGGATATATAGCTGAAAGCCCTCTATATAAATTTAAAAAAGTGCCGATGAAAGAAGAGATCACCCTGCGCGTAAACGGAAAACAGCACACGGTAAATGTAGATCCTGCCACGCCTTTATTATATGTGTTGCGAAATAATCTGGAGCTCAACGGCCCCAAATATGGCTGTGGGTTGCAACAATGTGGTTCCTGTATGGTTCTTCTCGATGGGGAGTCAACACCCAGTTGCCGGCTACCGGTGAGTGCCCTTAAGGATTTAAAGATCGTCACTCTTGAAGGTCTGCAGGAGGATACCGGTAAACTGCACCCCTTACAGGAGGCATTCTATGAGGAGCAGGCGGCCCAATGCGGATTTTGTCTTAACGGAATGTTGATCTCTGGCGTGGCCCTTCTGGAAAAAAATAAGAAGCCCGGCAGGGAAGAGATCCTGGAGGGCCTGGACCGGGTATTGTGCAGGTGCGGCACTCACAGCAGGATCATTAAGGCAGTGGAAACTGCCAGCTTAAAGACCTCGCGATAATGAAGACATCCAGAAGAAATTTTATAAAAACAACAGGTTATGTGGCCGTGGGAATAAGCGTGGTGCCTGGATTAGCATGGGCAATAACAGAGGATTGTGAAGCCTTTCCTGAAGATGTGAACCTGGACAATCTCATTTCAGATTGGGTGCAGATACTGGAAGATGGCCAGGTAAGGATCTATACCGGGAAAATGGAGTTGGGGCAGGGGATTCGAATTGCGATCGCCCAGGTAGCGGCAGAGGAATTAAATATGGATATTGACCTTGTTGAGGTGCATCTTGCTGAAACCGGGGTAACCCCCAATGAAGGCTACACTGCAGGAAGCAATTCCATCGCGCGCAGTGCAATGACAATAAGGCGGGCGACGGCAGCGGCTTCTGCAATCCTGCTGGACCGGGCAGCTCAAAAATATGACCTGAAGAGAGAGGATCTGTATTTAAAGGATGGGATGGTTTTTACCGGGGTCACGGGACAGGCTTATTCCCTGGCAGATATACTTGAAGGGGAGCATATTGAGGAGGTCCTCCCAGAAGTAGTTCTTGTAAAGGGCAAGAAGGACCACGTCATAGTAGGACAACCGGTCTTAAGGGAAGACATTAGTATCATGGCCAGGGGCAATTCTGTCTATGTGCAGGATATGAGGTTTAAGGGAATGTTATTCGCCAGGGTCTTGCGTCCGCTCGCTTATGATGCCCATCTTACTGAATTTAATAAAGAAAGAGCAGAGGCACTGGAGGATGTGGTGAGGGTAATAAGAAAGAACAATTTTATAGGCGTACTCGCCAAAGACGAATATCAGGCTGAAGAAGCCCTGAAGCTCCTGGCTGATGATTGCACCTGGGAAATAAAGAAAAAACTTCCGGCAGGCAAAGACCTCAAAGAGTATTTGCCGGGACTTACCACGCAGTACGAATCTGTAGTGAAACAGGGGAGTGTGAACTTTGGGAATGACTCTATAAAATCATGTTACTTCAAACCTTATATAATGCATGGTTCGATAGGGCCTTCCTGTGCGGTTGGTTATTATAATGAAGACGTATTGCACATTTGGACCCATAGCCAGGGAGTTTATCCTCTTAGGGCGGCCTTAAGTGATTTAACAGGTTTGCCGGAGGAAAAGATACTGGTAAAAGGAGTTCCCGGTTCAGGTTGCTATGGACATAATGGGGCCGATGATGTTGCAGCAGAAGTGGCATTATTTGCAATTGAGCATCCCAACACACATATAAAACTCCAGTGGACCCGTGAGGAGGAGCACGCCTGGGAACCTTTTGGAAGTGCAATGATCATGGAGCTTCAGGGGGAATTGGATGCTTCAGGAATGATTTTCAAATGGAATTATGAACTCTGGAGTGATACGCACAGCACCAGGCCGGGTGGGAAAAAGGAGAACTTGTTACCCACCATCTATTATGAAGGTACTGAAAAAGTTAAGTTAAGCGGATTCCTTGGGGGTGGTTATCGTAATTCCCAACCTTATTACCGCATTCCAAATTTGCAGGTGGAAGCCAATTTTTTTGACGGTCCTTTAAGGGTCTCAGCATTAAGAAGTCTGGGGGCCTATGCAAATATCTTTGCTATTGAGAGTTTTATGGATGAGCTGGCAGAGAAGGCAGGCCGGGATCCTGTGGAATTCAGGCTGGCGCATCTGGATGATCCCCGTGCAAGAGATGTACTTGTCAGGGTGAGGGAAATGGCATCTTCAACCCGGCTAAAGGAAAATCAGGGAATAGGATATGCTTTTTCCCGCTATAAGAATTCTGCCTCCTACTTTGCCGTTGCAGCAATAACAGAGTTGGTAGAGGGAGAGATGAAGGTAAGAAAGATGTGGGGTGCCATAGATTCAGGAGAAATTATTAATCCCGACGGATTAAAGAATCAAACTGAAGGCGGAATGATCCAAAGTGCGAGCTGGACGATGATGGAGGAAGTAAAATTCAACGAGGACCACGTGGAGAGTGTAGACTGGGGCAGTTACCCTATTTTTAGATTTGAAGATATTCCTGAAGTTGAGGTGGCAGTAATAGATCGTCCTAATGAAGAGCCTCTGGGTGCAGGAGAGGCTGCACAGGGTCCAGCGGCTGCAGCTATTGTAAATGCCATTTACAACGCAACAGGAAAAAGAGTGCGGGACCTGCCGGTAAACAAAAATTTTTAGTGATATTTATATAAAGAACTATGATTATGGAACAGCTGGAAATAAATACGGGATTACAAATATCCAAGAAGGCAAATGAGGTTTATGAAGCAATTGTAGACCCCAATAAAATGTCCAATTATTTTATTGCTGAAAGTACAGGCAATTTGGTTGAAGGTACCTCTGTCACCTGGAAATTTCCGGAATTTGAAGGGGATGTACTTATAGAGGTAACTAAGGTTATTCCCAATGAACTTATTTCATTCGTATGGGAAGGTGCAAAGGGGAAGAAGTTAAAAGTGAAGATAAGTCTCACTGAAATGCCAGATAGCAGTACTGTAGTAAAGGTAACTGAGGGTAAATTGCCGGCAGATGCTGCTGGAATTACCTGGTATGGTGGAAATACCGAAGGCTGGGCAAATTTCCTTGCCTGTTTAAAAGCATACCTGGAATATGACATCAACCTTAGAAAAGGAGCCTTCGAATTTCGGCGGGGGGAAATGTAAACCTATTCAAACTTCAGGAACATCTGGTCAAAATTGATGATCATTTTGTCAAATTTTTGAATGAGGTCCTGTCCCAGGTTACCATAAAAGAGGTTGGTATCTGTCACCGGCTCTTTCAGCACAATAACTGAATCAATAGCGACAGATTTTCCATTGATGACAGGGATAAAAGTGGTGTAAAATCCTTTTTTGCTAGTAGTGCCCCCTGCACCCCCAAAGGTGTAATCAACATCGGGTGCAGTCCCATCGTATTCCGCCTGGTGCTGCAGAAGGTAAATGTTATACAGCATAGTTTTATTTGCTCCCGTGTCAAAAGTGTAAACTCCTTTTCCTCTTTTGTTTTCCAGGTATAACAGCGGAGTAAGAAAATCCAGTGCGAGGTTCTGCTCCATGGCAATTGTTTGCTGCAGCGGGACTACTAACCTGTCATCCCGGGTGATCTGGATTTCACCTAATGCTTCCAGGACCGGAAAACCTAAAATTCCATTGATCTGAAAATCAATTTGAGGGAATGCCAGGGCATCATCTGGAAATACCAGGAATAAGGCATTTTCAATAATTACAGGGCCCAGTCGTATTTCAGGAGCTATACCCATGCGAGACAGGATCTTCTCCCCGGTAATTGAATTTACCTCAAAACTCCCCTGCAGTAATTTCACCCCAAATTCTTCAGCAGTCGTGGCTGTTATGGTGGAAAGGTTCGCCCCCGTATCAAAAATGAAGTTTTTAGTTGTGTTTCCAGAAGAGACCAGCAGGTTTTGCAAACCGGCTTTATCTCTTATGATGGGTACATTTAGGGTTTGAGTTATCCGGATTTTCTGTTTTGGCTGCCCCTGCAAGGCTTTCCAGATAAGGAGAGTATTTTCATTATTCTTTTTTTCGGCTTCGGTCATGTAGTGGACGTAATCCTGCAGTAATCTTTCTAAGGAATTAAAAGCTTTTTGATATTTATATTCCCTGGAATAATTGATGTGGGCAAGCGCTTCGATCCTGTATTTTGCTGAATCTGTCAACTCATCTTCAAAACGCAAGAGTAAATTTTCAGCTTTTTCAGCTGAAAGTCTTGACCTGTTAAAAGCATGATCCAGGAATACTCCTGTTTTTTGCCGGGAAAGATCTGAAAGTTGCTCGTAATGCTCCTTGTAAAAGTCCCTGGCAGCGAAATAATTCTTTTGTTTTATCAGGGAATCGATTCTTGCAACCAATTGTTCCTCCTCTGTGTTACCCGAAGAGAGGGATTTGCAGGAATGACTAAATAAAACCAGAAGAAGCAACAGCGTAGCCAGAAGGGCAAAATGTTTTTTCATAAACCTGAAATGTAACTTCCAACTTTCCGGGAGTTTGAAGCCTGGTAAAATTAGAAAAGATAATTGAACCTTTAGGTTAGATATGCATATAAATGAAAACCCCACTTCCGCAAGGAAGTGGGGTTTATAAAAAGTCTAGAATCTAGCGTCTGGAATCTAACGTCTTTTTTACTACATCATTCCGGGCATTCCACCGCCCATTCCGCCTGGCATACCGCCACCGGCGCTTTCTTCTTTGATGTCAACAAGTGCACACTCTGTAGTAAGGATCATTCCGGAAACAGAAGCTGCGTTCTCAAGAGCAATTCTTGTTACTTTCTTAGGATCTATAATCCCCGCAGTCATCATGTCTACGAAAGTATTTGTTTTGGCATCATAACCGTAGTTATCCTTACCTTCCAATACTTTGTTGATCACAACAGAACCTTCACCACCGGCGTTTTCAACAATGGTACGCAATGGAGCTTCGATCGCCTTGTTCACAATCTGGATCCCTGTGTTCTCATCAGGATTCTCACCTTTAAGATTTTCTAAGGCTTTCTTAGCACGCACGAATGCAACACCACCACCGGCAACAATACCTTCTTCAATTGCTGCACGGGTAGCGTTCAACGCATCGTCCACACGGTCCTTCTTCTCTTTCATCTCAACTTCTGAAGCTGCACCTACATAAAGTACGGCAACCCCACCAGAAAGTTTTGCAAGACGCTCCTGTAGTTTTTCTTTATCATAGTCTGATGTTGTAGACTCGATTTGAGCTTTGATCTGGTTCACACGTTCTTTAATAGCGTTTTGATCACCGGCACCGTTTACTACAGTGGTGTTATCCTTGTCTATGGCAACTTTCTCTGCAGTACCAAGCATATCTATGGTAGCGTTCTCAAGAGAGAAACCTCTTTCTTCAGAAATAACGGTACCTCCTGTAAGGATTGCGATATCCTCAAGCATTGCTTTTCTACGGTCACCAAATCCAGGAGCTTTAACAGCTGCGATCTTAAGTGATCCACGAAGTTTGTTTACTACAAGGGTTGCAAGAGCTTCCCCGTCAACATCCTCTGCAATGATCAATAATGGTTTTCCGCTTTGTGCCACCGGCTCAAGAACAGGAAGAAGGTCTTTCATAGAAGAGATCTTCTTGTCGTATAGAAGAATATATGGGTCTTCAAGATCTGAAGTCATTTTCTCACTATTGGTTACAAAGTAAGGAGAAAGGTATCCGCGGTCAAACTGCATTCCCTCAACTACATCAACGTGAGTTTCGGTTCCTTTTGCTTCTTCAACAGTGATAACACCGTCTTTTCCAACTTTGTCAAAAGCCTGGGCGATAAGTTCCCCAATATGATCGTCATTGTTGGCAGAGATAGAAGCTACCTGCTTTATTTTTTCTGAAGAGTTTCCTACTTCTTTTGTTTGCTCAGATAGGTTGTCTGTGATTGCCTGCACAGCCTTATCAATTCCCCTCTTAAGGTCCATTGGGTTTGCACCGGCAGCAACGTTCTTCAAACCTTCTTTTACGATAGCCTGGGCAAGAACTGTGGCGGTGGTAGTACCATCACCTGCAAGGTCGTTGGTTTTGGAAGCTACTTCCTTTACCATTTGAGCTCCCATGTTCTCAAGTGCATCTTCAAGTTCGATTTCCTTTGCAACACTAACCCCATCCTTGGTTACTGTAGGTGCTCCAAAAGATTTGCTTATGATCACGTTACGGCCCTTAGGTCCTAAAGTTACTTTTACTGCATTTGCCAATGCATCTACCCCGCGCTTAATTCCATCACGGGCTTCAAGATTGTATTTAATATCTTTTGCCATTTTGTTATTCTGTTTTTATTCCCGCTCAAAGAGCTGTGGAATGGTTGTTAATCTTTAATTTTTTGCTAGTTAAAAAGCTGCCTCAGGAAAGAGGCAGGAGAGAATTTACACAATTGCAAGGATATCGTCTTCCCGCATGATCAAATAATCCTTTCCTTCCAGTTTAAGTTCTGTACCGGCGTATTTCCCATAAAGTACTTCATCACCAACCTTTACGGTCATATCGTGATCCTTATTTCCTTTACCAACGGCAACTACGGTTCCTTTTTGAGGTTTTTCCTTTGCAGTTTCTGGAATATAAATACCGGAGGCTGTCTTAGTCTCGGCGGCTGCAGGTTCAATAACAACCCTGTCTGAAAGAGGTTTAATGTTTAAAGCCATTTGTGTAATGTATTTTTAGTTAATTAAATTTAATTGTATGTGTGCTATAATTGACCAAAATTGTGCCATCTGGTTTTAACTGACATTAGGCAAAAAAAAATGCCAGCTTGTCATAAGCTGGCATCCTGTAATGTCTTTATTGGCGGTTAGTTTGTCCCTTGTTCCTCAGGATTTTCTACCGGCGCCTGCACTGGAGCAGGAATATTGGTTTCCACTTCCTGTTGCCCATTGATTACCCTTGATTCCCCTGTACCGGTTCCATCAAGAATGGTCACATTGGAAAGCAGGATCAATACTAATAATAAGGTAGCCAATGTCCAGGTACTCTTATCAAGAAAGTCTGTTGTTTTCTTTACTCCTCCAAGTTGCGCACCACCGCCTCCTCCAAATGAAGAAGAAAGGCCGCCTCCCTTAGGATTTTGTACCATAATTACTACCACGAGCAAAAATGCTACGATGATTATCAATGCTAAAAAAATAGTGAAAGTGCTCATTCTTTACCTGTATTATTATCCTGTAATTTCTTTATTGCCCGAATTTGGTCTGCAAAGAAACCACTTTTTTCGGGATTTTTCAAAATTAAAATTTTATATGCCTGTATGGCTTTTTTATAATTTTTCTGCTCCATATAAACCCTTGCTAAAGTCTCTGTCATCAAGGCTTCCGGAGGGGTGATGCTGTCTTTGGCGAGGTTGGTGGTTGCTGCCGGTTTGGTGGGTGTTATACGCGGGCTTTTGGAAATAAAATCATCAATAAGCTCAAATTTTCGTTCCCTGGATTTGTTTGTTTCCTCATCCTCTCTTTCAACCGGTTTTGCCCTGGTAAGACGAAGCCATTCAGAAAATGAGTGTGCCTCGCTTGCGTCGAATTCCAGCGGACTTCCCGGTTCCGGGCTTTCCTTTGCTTGTGAATGCTCCGGGGACAGCCTGTCTTCTATAGGTTGAGGGGAGGGGGTAGGTGCAGGCCTTTCAAAAAGATTGGGGTCCAGGACCCGGTCGCTTTCTGTCTTTTTCATTTTTATGGCCTCGTCAATTGCAATGCTTTTATGGCCAAAAACCTCCTGGGCTTCAAAAACAGTAATATTTCGAAGCTGCTCTTCCTGCAATTTTATTTGTCGCGCTATCCTGTCCTGGTTAAATGCTTCTGAAGTTATAAAATCAAAAAGTACACTCCTGTCTGTAGTATAAGCAGCTGTCTTTTTAAGCTCGTGGTTATAACTAAAGCTTTTTTCAGCATATAAGCCTTTTAAAAACACTGCTCTTGCTGCCTGGAAATAAGGGTGTTTCTCGAGGATCTTTTCCAATTCCCCGGTTTGCTGTGAAGTTACAGCTGCCGGGTTCTCAAGTATTTGAATTAGTTCCTCTTGATTCATTACCAGTTTGTAAGGGAAGCGTTAAAAATATCCTGGGTGATCCTGTTAAAGATCTCATCAAGGGCGGTATCCAGCACTGCCCCACGCAGCTGCGCCCCGGCGGGATAATCATAATAGAAGGAAAATCTCCTGTCAAAATCATTGTTTGGCTCCAGGCTGTTGAAAAAACGAACCTGCACGGTTATGGTTAGCCTGTTTTGAGCCGCACGATTATCTGATGTTGCGGTCATGGGAGCTTCGTAGAAATCTACGATCTCTCCTTCATATACAAGGTCCCCACCTGAGTTTGTAAGGCTGAGATTGGTTTGGTTCTGGATGAGGTCCTGCAGGCGGTTCGTGAAATCCCGGTCAATTCCCGGTTCCACAATATCTGCCGCATTCTCAAAGAAATTTACCTGGAAAGTGGATGCACCACCTGTATCGGCCCCGGTGAAAGAATACATTCCGCAGGACTGGAATGTGAGCAGGAATACAGAAATCAATATGTATGTTAGGTTCTTCATTAAAATGATCCTTTGGGGCGCAAAACGGGTTATAAATTATATTGTTTTATTTTTCTATACAGGGTTCGCTCACTAATTCCCAGCTCTTCTGCAGCATTTTTGCGTTTTCCATTGTGGCGTTCCAGGGATTTTTTGATGAGTTCCAACTCTTTATCCTGCAGGGACAGGGTTTCTTCTTCCTCGATCTCTTCAGCAAAATAATATTTATCCTCAAGTTCCTTTTCCCTTTCGCGTTCCCTATCCCTGGATTTTTGTGCAATTTGCAGTACTTCAAGATTCTCTTCTTTGATATCCTCGATATCCTCATCCGAGTCTCCATTGCCGTATATCTTATCGATAAGCCCCTCGTGCTCCTCCTGTACCTTCTGGTAATTGCCGCTTTCCATGAGCTCCATGGTGAGTTTTTTAAGGTCGTTGAGGTCGCTTTTCATGTCGAACAATACCTTATAAAGGATCTCCCGTTCATTGCTAAAATCACCTTCCTTTTTCTTGTCTGAAATTACCGCGGGAAGATTGCTGCCAATATCGGGAAGATAATGCCGTAACTCCCCTGCATCAATATTTCTCTCCTGCTCCAGGACCGAAATTTGTTCTGCCACATTGCGAAGCTGGCGAATGTTCCCTCCCCATCTGTACTTTTGAAGAAGTTCCACTGCATCATCTTCAAGTCTAATAGTCGGCATTTTATATTTAAGGGCAAAATCTGCTGCAAATTTCCTGAATAGCAGGTGGATATCTTCCTTTCTTTCCCTTAAAGGAGGTAGATTGATCTCTACGGTGCTTAACCTGTAATAAAGGTCTTCCCTGAATTTATCTTTTTTGATGGCATCGAACATATTAAGATTAGTAGCTGCTACAATGCGCACATTTGTCTTTTGCACTTTGGAAGATCCTACCTTTATAAATTCGCCGTTTTCCAGGACCCTTAGAAGCCTTACCTGGGTGGTGAGGGGAAGTTCTCCTACTTCATCCAGGAAGATCGTGCCCCCATCTGCCACCTCGAAATATCCACTTCGCGTTGCAGTTGCTCCTGTAAAAGCACCTTTTTCGTGACCAAAAAGTTCACTGTCTATGGTACCCTCCGGGATCGCACCGCAGTTTACCGCGATATACTTCCCGTGCTTTCTGTGGGAGAGCGCGTGAATGATCTTTGGGATACTTTCCTTACCAACACCACTCTCACCGGTCACCAGAACAGAAATATCTGTGGGTGCAACCTGTATAGCTTTTTCTACTGCGCGGTTAAGCTTTGGGTCATTCCCAATGATCTCAAACCGCTGTTTTATTGCCTGAACTGATTCCATAAAGCCCCCTAGCCCCCGAAGGGGGTATTAATTATATTATTATTTTTTTCTTTCTTCATTTTAATTCTGAAACTTAAATTCCAAATTCCAAATTCCAAATTCCAAATTCCAAATTCCAAATTCCAAATTCCAAATTCCAAATTCCAAATTCCAAATTCCAAATTTGATTTTTATGTTTGTTAAAGAGGTTTAGCCACGAATGCACGAATGATTATTTATATCATAACTCCTAACTCCTAACTCCTAACTCCTAACTCATAACTCCAACACCCGTCTCCTTGTTTTTCTCAAAACTCAATTCTCACTACTAACTACTCACTACTAAACCCGACAGCTTTCCCTTTCAAAGTCGCACTCGTACAATCTGTGATCTCCACCATTACAAAATCGCCTACTTTGTAGTTTTCTTTTGGGAAAACGGCTACAGTGTTTTGTTCTGTTCGGCCACTCCATTCCAGGGGAGATTTCTTAGATTCTTTCTCAATTAAAACTTCCACTGTTTTTCCAAGAAATTGCTGAGTTCTGTAAAGACTGTGCTCCCTTTGTAAGGCAACAACTTCAGCAAGCCTTCTTTTCTTAACTTCTTCCGGTACATCGTCCTCCAGTTTTCTGGCGGCCATGGTCCCGGGTCTTTCAGAATAAGCAAACATGAATCCGTAATCATATTTTACATACTCCATAAGAGAAAGAGTGTCCCGGTGATCCTCTTCAGTTTCAGTAGGGAAACCTGTGATCATATCCTGGGAGATGGCGCAATCTGGAATGATCTTCTTTATGTTATCTATCAACTCAAAATATTCCTCCCGGGTATGAAGGCGGTTCATCTCCTTCAGGATCCTGTTGCTTCCGCTTTGAACGGGAAGGTGTATATAGTTGCATATATTCTTAAATGCCGCCATGGTCTCGATCACATCCAGGGTCATATCCTGTGGATTGGAGGTTGAGAAACGTATCCTCATATGTGGCTGCGCCTCTGCCACCATTTTTAAAAGGCCCGCGAAATTTGTTGCTGTAGCTTTCTGGATTTCAGAAGCATTTTTAAAGTCTTTTTTGAGTCCGCCGCCGTACCAAAGGTAACTGTCCACATTCTGCCCAAGAAGTGTGATCTCCTTATAGCCTTTTGCAGCCAGGTCATTCACTTCCTCCAGAATGCTTTGTGGTTCCCTGCTGCGTTCACGGCCCCTTGTGAAGGGAACCACGCAAAATGTACACATATTATCACAGCCACGGGTTATGGATACAAATGCGGAAACCCCGTTGCTTTGCAGCCTTACCGGAGAAATGTCGGCATAGGTTTCCTCTTTGGAAAGAATTACGTTCACGGCATTACGGCCTTCTTCCACCTCGTTGATGAGGTTTGGAAGGTCTTTGTAGGCATCTGGCCCAACCACAAGGTCCACGATCTTTTCCTCTTCCAGGAATTTGCTTTTAAGCCTCTCTGCCATACAACCAAGAACTCCCACCTTCATCTTTGGGTTTATCTTTTTTACGGCATTATATTTTTCCAGTCGTTTTCTTACAGTTTGCTCTGCCTTATCCCGAATGGAACAGGTGTTAACCAGTACCAGGTCTGCATCTTCAAGATTGGGGGTGGTATTAAAGCCTTCTTTTTGAAGTATGGAAGCCACTACTTCGCTATCGCTAAAGTTCATCTGGCAACCATAGCTTTCAATGAAAAGCTTACGGCTGTTTTCCTTCTTAGGCTCCAGTTCCAGTGTGTTTCCCTGTATTTTTTCGTCTATGATCTTCTCCATATTTCCTCCTTTAGCCTTTCGCTAATTTAGCTTGCAAAGATAGGTTTTAGAAAAATTATGACAAAGTGACAGGAAGTTTTTTTATCTTTAATTTTCCCTACCTCATTTATTACTTAGTTAAAACCATATTAGCAATGAAAAGATTAATTCTGGCAGGTATAATGGCTTTTTTTCTTAGCTCCTGCGATAATGACGATGTACAACAGGAAACAATGCAGGTCGCTGTACCGGTAAAGATGACGATTGAAGATTTCAGGGCTTCGGTAAAGATCATGGAACCGGTGGAAGTGCAGGAATCTGGAAAGATTTACACTTATGACAATTACATTTTTATAAATGACCTAAATAAAGGAGTGTTGGTACTGGATAACTCCGGGTACAATCCTGTTAAGAAAAAATTCCTTAGCATTCCGGCCAATACAGATATTGCTATAAAAGACAACATTTTATTTGCAAACTCGGGTAGGGACCTGGTTACTTTTGATATTAGTGATCTTGAGAATATAAAACAACTGGAGCGACTGGAGGATGTTTTCGAAAATCACCATCCCGCAATCCCTATGGATGCAGAGGGAGTTGACTATGCAGGTTTTGATCATGCAACCGAGATCATTGTGGGATATACCCTTGAGACAAGGGAGAAAGAAATCGTGGGAGAGATTGGCTGGTGGCGTGGCAATCAATTTGCCAATTCGGCTGAAGCTGCGAATGTTGGGACCGGTGGATCCATGGCCCGCTTCAATATTGGAGG
Organism: Antarcticibacterium flavum; assembly: GCF_006159205.1. Lineage (NCBI taxonomy): Bacteria > Pseudomonadati > Bacteroidota > Flavobacteriia > Flavobacteriales > Flavobacteriaceae > Antarcticibacterium > Antarcticibacterium flavum. The sequence goes on from NZ_CP040812.1 coordinate 2,909,264, forward strand.
AAATTATCTCTATACGGTAGGAACTAATACTCTGGAGGTTTTTGATATAAGTGCCCTCACCAATCCGGTGAAACTTAATACCCAATATGTGGGCTGGCAAATCGAAACCATTTTTAATAAGGAAGGATATCTATACCTGGGTAGTGCTGTGGGAATGTATATCTATGGCCTTGAAGACCCTTCCTCACCTCAGTTTATGTCCAGTATACAGCACGTGATGGGATGTGACCCTGTGGTAGTGGAGAATGACATCGCTTATGTTACCATACGCGGCGGTAATGAATGCGGGCAAAATGAAAACCAGCTGGAGGTGATCGATGTTTCAAATAAACAGGCGCCAAAGCTGCTCAAGATCTATCAAATGGATGGGCCATACGGCCTGGGAATTAAAGATGACAGGCTGTTTGTATGCGACGGTACTTCAGGTTTGAAGATCTATGACGCTGCGCATTCACCCGAGCTGGTGCTTACAGATCATTTTCAGGATGTGAATGCCTATGATGTGATCCCGGGAGAAAGTGTTTTGATGATGATTGGGGAGAACAAATTAAGGCAATACAGTTATAAGACAAATGAGATCACTTTAATAAGCACCTTTGATCTTAATTAAATTTTAATATTTATTGTCCTGCCCGCCTTAAAGGTGGGCTTTTTTGCTTTTGAAAAGCCAGAAAAATGGTACCCGGGACACCATTGTTTTGCGCTAATATTGGCTGCTCCTGTGATGTTCAAAAAAAATTGATATACTTTTGCAACTAGAAAATAAAGATTTATGGCAAAGAATTTAGTGATCGTGGAGTCTCCTGCCAAGGCAAAAACCATCGAGAAATTTTTAGGTAAAGACTATACGGTGGCATCCAGCTTTGGGCATATAGCAGATCTTCCTACCAAGGAATTGGGAGTGGATACAGAGGGGGATTTCCAACCTAAATATATAGTGAATAAGGATAAGAAGGATGTGGTGAGCAAGCTAAGGAAACTTTCCAAAGATGCAGAGGTGGTGTGGCTCGCCAGTGATGAGGACCGGGAAGGGGAAGCAATCGCCTGGCACCTGGCAGAGGAGCTTAAACTTGATAAGAATAAGACTAAGCGTATCGTTTTTCACGAGATCACCAAATCGGCCATATTAAAAGCTATCGACAATCCGCGTAGCATAAATTACAATCTGGTAAATGCCCAGCAGGCCAGGCGGGTATTGGACAGGCTTGTAGGTTATGAGCTCTCACCTGTGCTGTGGAGAAAAGTAAAGGGAGGACTTTCAGCCGGTAGGGTGCAGTCTGTTTCTGTGAGACTTATAGTAGAAAGAGAAAGGGAGATCCAGGATTTTAATGCTGAAGCTTCGTTTAGAATAGATGCTGAATTTACCAATGAAGAGGGGAAAACCTTTAAGGCAAAACTTCCGAAGAATTTTGATACCCGGGAGGAGGCTGAAAAATTTCTTCAGCAAAATATAGGAGCTGCATTTAAAGTTGCCGACCTTTCCACTAAACCGGCAAAGAAATCGCCTGCCCCACCATTCACCACTTCCACTTTACAGCAGGAGGCGGCCAGGAAATTATATTTTTCAGTAAGTAAGACTATGACCATGGCCCAGCGTCTATATGAGGCAGGACATATTACTTATATGAGGACAGATAGTGTGAACCTTTCTGAAGATGCCAGAAAAGGAGCCCAGAAGGAAATCCTGAAAGCTTATGGGGAGAAATATGCCAAATCCAGGCAATTTAAAGGTAAATCCAAAGGTGCACAGGAAGCGCACGAGGCTATACGTCCTACCAATTTCGCAAGCCACACCGTAAGGGCAGAGAGGGATGAGGAACGACTTTATGAATTGATCTGGAAACGGGCGATCGCCTCGCAAATGAGTGAAGCGCAGCTGGAGCGTACCAACGTAAAGATAGAAGCCAATAAACATGATAAACATTTCACCGCAAACGGGGAGGTGTTGAAATTTGACGGATTCCTTAAAGTATATCTCGAAGGAAGTGATGAGGAAGAAGAAGAGCAGGAAGGAATGTTACCGGCTTTAAAGGTCAACGAAAAACTGGAGAACAATTATATTACCGCTACAGAGCGGTTTACCAGGCCTCCATATCGTTATACAGAGGCATCCCTGGTTAAAAAACTCGAAGAGCTTGGAATAGGAAGGCCTTCTACATATGCCCCAACTATCTCTACAATTCAAAACCGTAACTACATAGAAAAAGGATCCATAGAAGGAACCGAGCGAAATTACGTGCAGCTGAGGCTTAAGGACGATAAGCTGGTAGCAAAGGAACTTACTGAAACTATTGGCAGCGACAAAGGAAAACTTGTTCCTACTGCTGTGGGAATGGTGGTAAATGATTTCCTTGTAACACATTTCTCTAATATCCTTGATTATAATTTCACGGCGAAAGTGGAACAGAGCTTTGACGATATTGCTGAAGGAAATGAGGAGTGGACAAAAATGATGCGCGATTTTTATTCAGATTTCCACCCCCAGGTATTGGATGTCGCAAAAAATGCTGAAAGGGAAGTAGGGGAGCGTATATTGGGTGAAGACCCTGAAACCGGGAAGCCTGTGAGTGTAAGGTTGGGCAAATTTGGGCCAATGGTGCAAATTGGCTCTGTTGAAGATGATGAAAAACCGCGTTTTGCAGGATTAATGCCAGACCAAACTTTGGATAGCATTACGTACGAGGAAGCGATGGACTTGTTTAAGCTTCCAAAGGAAATAGGGGAATACGAAGGGGAGCCTGTGGAGGTGAATAATGGAAGGTTTGGCCCTTATGTGAAATACGGAAAAAAATTCGTTTCTCTTGACAAAGGGGAAGACCCAATGAGCGTAGATATGGACCGTGCCCTGGAACTTATAGAAGCTAAGGAAAAGGCAGATGCTCCTATTTATGTGTATGAAGGCAAGCCTGTTCAAAAAGGTGTGGGAAGATTTGGTCCTTTCCTTAAATGGAATGACATCTTTATAAATGTGAATAAGAAATACGACTTCGATAACCTGAGTGATGGCGATATTGAGGAGTTGATAGAGGATAAGAAGAAAAAGGAGCGTGAAAAGGTAATCCACAACTGGGAAGATGAAGGGATAAGAGTTGAAAAGGCGCGCTGGGGCAGGTCTAATATTTTAAAGGGAAAAACCAAGATAGAACTGCCAAAGACTGTAGATGCCTCAAAACTTTCGCTTGATGAGGTAAAAGAGATCATCGAGCAAAAATCCAAGAAGAAGCCTGCAAAGAAAAAAACGGCAGCTAAAAAAACCACGGCCGCAAAGAAAAAAACAACTTCAAGAAAAACTACCTCAAAAAAGAAGTAATTGATGGACTTTGAATATTTAAGCCCTGTAGATGACGATTTGGTCCAGGAGATCTCATCTATAAACCCCCAAACCCTGGCAGGCATGGTTAAATTTCATACCTCCACCGGTGGGGTGCCAGACCTTGAAGATGTCAAAATGGCCCTGGTAGGGGTGAAGGAAAACCGCCTTGCAGAAGAAGGAGAGGATGAGTTTTTAAATTTTTCCAGTGTGAGAAGATGTTTCTATGGGCTTTTTCCCGGGAACTGGCATTTAAATCTCGCAGACCTGGGGGATATCGAAAAAGGAGAAACCGTAGAGGATACTTATTTCGCACTTCAAACCCTTGTTGGGGAGCTGCTTAAACAGGGGGTTATACCAATTATCCTGGGCGGCAGCCAGGACCTTATATATGCACAATACAGGGGGTATGACAGGCGGGAGCAAATGGTGAACCTGGTAAATATCGACAGCCGATTTGATCTTGGCGATGCAGAGAATCCTATCTCCAACCACTCGTATGTAAGCAAAATTATTGTTAACAAGCCTTATAATTTGTTCAATTATTCCAATCTTGGCTATCAAACCTATTTTAATTCCCAGGATGAAATAGAGTTGATGGAGCGTTTGTTCTTTGATGCCTACAGGTTGGGAGAGGTCACAGCCAATGTAAAAACCGTGGAACCTGTAATGAGGGATGCCAATTTGGTGGGGCTGGACCTGGGGTCGATCAATGCAGCAGCCATAGGGGGGAATTATCAAATCTCGCCCAATGGATTTGACGGGAAGCAAATTTGTGCCCTGGCACGTTATGCCGGGATTAGTGATAAAGTGAGTTCCTTTGGAATATATGAGTATGCTGCCAATTATCCTGTAGCAGGTAATATGCTAATAGCCCAGATGATATGGTATTTTATAGAAGGTGTAAATTATCGCACGAATGAAAATACTATTTCTGCAAAAAATGAGTTTATAAAATATCAGGTACCTATAGATGATGAGATCCTGGTCTTTTTTAAAAGTCCGGTGAGTGGGAGGTGGTGGATTGAAATACCATTTATTTCAAATTCCAATACTAAATTGAAGCGGCATACGTTATTACCTTGCAACCATGAAGATTATCTGGAGGCATGTAACCAGGTAATTCCAGAGCGTTGGTACAAGACCAAGAGAAAAAATGAACTTTAAGATTATTGAGTAGGCAATTTCATGAATTACTGTATTTTTGCCCAACTATTGTTTTTTATAAAATAATTGGATAGGTTTACCACCTTAAATCCATTATGTCATAACCTGAAAGAATTATGAAGAAAATTATTTCGCTTATTGCTGTTCTTACAGTCCTTGCAAGTTGTAGCCGGGGCGACAGGGGGCAACTTGTAGGCGCGCAAGGAAAAAAGTGGAATCCGGAGAAACCATATGGAATGACATTAATTCCCGGGGGAGCTTTTATAATGGGGAAGGCAGATGATGATATCGCCGATATGAAGAATGCCCCGCCAAAGACTGTGACTGTGCGCACCTTCTATATGGATGAGACCGAAATAACAAATTCGGAATACCGGCAGTTTACCAACTGGGTACGGGATTCGATCGTGAGAATGAAACTGGCGATCGAGGCAGATTTCGAGGGAGCAACCCCGGGAGATGGTGGAATAGGTGAGTTTGCATTCCTGGACTCAGATCCTGAAAGCATGAGCGTTTATGAGAGATATATGTATGATAACTATACACAATTCTCTGAGGATTACCAGGGCAGGAAATTAAATAAGGATGTTGATATCATCTGGGATACCAGGGATTATCCCGATGAAGCATATGCAAGAGTGATGGACACCATGTACATTCCGCTGGATGAATCTTACAACGGGCAACGTACTATTGATGTGAAGCATCTTAGGTTTAAATATAAGTGGATGGATATCCAGGCAGCCGCAAGAAGCGGTGCGCAAAGAAGAAGTGATTTTATAAAAACTGAAGAAGTAGCTGTGTATCCAGATACAGCAGTTTGGATCAAGGATTTTAATTATTCCTATAACGAACCAATGCATAATGATTATTTCTGGCATACTGCTTTTGATGATTATCCTGTTGTGGGTGTGTCCTGGAAACAGGCAAAGGCTTTTACGCAATGGAGAACCCTTTATCACAATGCTTACAGAAGAAGCAGGGGTAACCACGATGTGCCTACCTACAGGTTGCCAACAGAGGCCGAGTGGGAATATGCCGCAAGAGGCGGGCTGGAATCTGCAACTTATCCATGGGGTGGGCCTTATACCAAGAATGATCGTGGATGTTTTATGGCCAACTTTAAACCATTAAGAGGTGATTACGCGGCAGATCAGGCTCTTTATACTGTAGAAGCCAAGTCATATGAGCCAAATGATTATAATTTGTACAATATGGCAGGAAACGTATCAGAGTGGGTACATTCATCTTACGATCCTGCGTCATATGAATATATGTCTTCAATGAACCCTACGGTAAATAATGAAGAAGATCCTCGTAAGGTTGTACGTGGAGGTTCCTGGAAGGACGTGGCATACTTCCTGCAGGTGAGCACCAGGGATTATGAATATTCAGATACTGCAAGGAGTTATATAGGTTTCAGGACTGTTCAGGATTATCTTGGTACAGATGTTACTTTGAACCAACCTGCAAGATAAATTTGAACCCTAATACTATTTATAAATAACCTTATCTATCAAGAAAATCAAAAAACTAATTTTTTAAATCATGGCAAAGTCACAGAATCGAGTTAAAATAATGAATATGGTGTATGGTCTGGGTGCAGCAGTTGTAATCCTGGGAGCACTTTTTAAGATCATGCACTGGAACTTTGGTAACGAGATGCTTATCATTGGTCTTATTACTGAAGCAATAGTATTCGCAATCTCTGCATTTGAACCGGTAGATGATGAATTGGACTGGTCTCTTGTATATCCTGAACTTGCAGGAGGACCTGCAGGTCAAAGAGAAGCTGCTTTTGTTGAGAATAAGGAGACTGAAGCTTCGTTATCCAAAAAGTTAGATGAAATGCTTAAAGAAGCAAAGATCGATGCTAACCTTATGGACAGCCTTGGAAACAGCATTCGCAATTTTGAAGGAGCTGCCAAAGGTATTGCGCCTACAGTAGATGCTATGGCTTCTCAAAAGAAATACAGTGAAGAACTTACTCTTGCAGCTGCACAAATGGAAACTTTGAACAACTTGTATAAAGTACAGGTGGAGTCTTCTTCAAGGCAGGCAGAGATCAACCAGGAAGTTGCAGAGAATGCAGGTAAGCTTAAGGAGCAAATGGGGTCCCTTGCAGCCAACCTTTCCTCATTGAATGGTGTTTATGGAGGTATGTTAACTGCAATGAACGTTAACGGCAGATCTTAATCACTTTAGTTAAAGCGACTAAAAAGTAAAAAAACTAAAAGAAATTAAATGGCGTCTGGAAAACAATCCCCTAGGCAGAAGATGATTAACCTAATGTATCTGGTTTTCATCGCTATGCTTGCTTTGAACATGTCCAAAGAGGTACTTACCGCCTTTGGATTATTAAATGAAAAATTAACTGAATCAAATCAAACTACCACTCAACGTAATGCGGCATTTATGGCCGGATTGGATGAGAAGGTGAGTGAACAGCCTGCGAAATATGCTCCGTTAAAGGAGAAGGCAGTGCAAATAGACGAATTGTCAACAAACTTCTATGCGTACATAGAAGAGTTAAAGGCTGAATTAACTTCCAAGCAAAAGGATATGCAGGACTATGAGTCCATGGACCGTGCAGACCAGCTTGATGAAAAATTCTTTGTGAGTGGTAAGAATTCTCCTGAAGGGGAAGAATTCCTTGCTCAAATAAGGAACTATCGTGAAGGTGTAGCTAATATCCTGGGAGATGATTTTCCTGCGATAGCTCAAAAAGTACAAAATGAATTTTCTACAGAGCCTGTGGAGAACAGGGACGGCAGGGAAGTGCCTTGGTTAGAATACCACTACCAGGGATATCCATTGATCGCTTCTATTACAAAAATGACCCAAATGCAGGCCGATGTAAAGCAAACTGAAAATGAGATCCTTTCAGCCATGCTTTCTGGCCAGCTTCAAAGTGAAGTATCTTTAACCAACTATCAGGCTATAGTTATACCGGACAAAACTGCGTTTTTTAGCGGAGAGAATTTTAAAGGTAGAGTAGTACTTGGTCGTGTGGATAACACGCTACAGTTTGACAATGTGGTTATTAATGGTAGAGAAGTAAGTAGTACCCAGGCGGGACAGGTTATGCTTGATTTTCCTGCAGGAAATGTTGGGGAACAGGAAATAAAAGGTGAATTACAATTCAAGGAAGGTGATTCCATTGTACGTATACCGGTGACCAGTTCTTACGCTGTAATACCAAAACCTAATTCTGCTGTTATTTCTGCAGATAAGATGAACGTGGTTTATCGTGGGGTTAAGAACCCAATGACCATCTCAATTCCGGGAGTAGGTAATGTTTCTGCCAATGCGCCGGGACTTTCATCTGCCGGTGGAGCAGGTAAATATGTAATGGATGTAACTACGGTGCAGGCTCGTGAGGTTACCATTAACGTAAGTGGTAAACTTCCTGGAGGGGAAAACGTTTCAGACAGTAAGACCTTTAGGATCAAAGATATTCCAAGGCCGGTTGGTACGGTTCGTGGAGAGGATGGTGCAGTAAGAATGCAGCGTAACGCTTTAGAAATATCTACGGTTGGTGCTTCTCTTCCAGACTTTGACTTTGAACTTGGATTGAGGGTTACAGGATTTAAATTCCAGGTTTCCGGGCAGCCTACCGTTCAGGTAAGGGGTAGCCAACTGGATGCAGCCGCAAAAGCTGCTTTGAGAAGAGCAGGTAGAGGAGAGACAGTTCAAATATTTGATATAGAAGCATCTCTTACAGGAAATACAAGTTATATGCTTAAAAAAGTGTCGCCTGTATTTGTTGAGTTAACAAATTAAAAAATCAATACCATGAAGTGGAATCAGTTCTTGATAGGGTTTTTCGGAGTATTGTTTACAATTTCATCCTATGGCCAAAGCAATATTTTAAATGCTAAGACGCCAGATCAAATTGGGCAGGTTTCGAATGCTGAAGTCAATGTGGAAAGAAAGGCTAAGCCATTGCAATATGGTTATGTGGAGGACCGTGATATTCTTTGGTCCAAAAATGTTTGGGAGACTATAGATCTTGATGAAAGGGTGAATTTTCCGTTGTACTATCCTATAGATACAATTAATATTGGATCTGGGAGAAGAGCATTGTATGACGTTCTTGTAGGAGCCATTAGGAGTGGGAAGATCAAGAATATTTATGCCGATTCTTATTTTACCGAAAAAAGAACCCTTCAGGACATAAGCGCCGCACTTTCAAAGGTTGATACTACAGATCTTGGTATCGAACAGTACAATGCCGGGGAAGAGATTGATCCGCAGTTCATTGACCGCAGGGACCTCTCTGCAGCAGATATCGTTGAATACCGTATTCGCGGTATGTGGTACTTTGATAAACGCCAGGCAGAGCTTAAGTACAGGCTTCTTGGGATAGCCCCAATGGCACCAGATGTGAACTTCCTGGATGATGAAGATATGCCACCCGTAGAATTGTTCTGGGTTTGGTTCCCCGATGCACGGGAAGTACTTTTTGAGCACAAGGCCTATACCGGCGGGAATAATTCGCAGGCAGTGACCTTTGATCACCTCCTCAACTCGAGAAGGTTTAATGCGGTTATCTATAAGGATGAAAATGTACAGGGCGACCGTTCTGTTGATGATTATATAACAGAAAGTGCCTTTATGCGTTTGCTGGAATCTGAAAGGATCAAGGAACAGATTAGGAACTTTGAACAGGATATGTGGAATTATTAATTTCCTTTTCGTAATATTATAAAACGCTCCGCTAAAACCGGGGCGTTTTTTGATTGGTGAAATATGACAGATTATATAATTGTAGGTGCGGGCTTAAGCGGGATTGCGCTGGCAGAGGAGCTTACAGGCAGAGGTAAAACAATTAAGGTTTTTGAGAATAATTCTCAATCTTCCTCTACAGTAGCGGGAGGGGTTTATAACCCTGTGATCCTTAAGAGATTCACACTGGCATGGAATGCTGCGGCCCAGATGGAAACAGCAATTCCCTTTTATAAGGCTCTGGAAGAGAAACTAGGGGTAAACCTGGTGGAGGAACTGCCTATATACAGAAAGTTTAATTCTATTGAAGAACAGAATAACTGGTTTACGGCGGCAGATAAGCGCTCTCTTGCTCCTTTCCTGGACACAGGGCTAAAGAAGGAGCTTAACCCCTGTTTACCTTCACAGCATTCCTTTGGGAGAGTGATTGGTACCGGAAGAATTGATACTGCCCTTCTCCTGGAGAAGTACTGGCAATTTCTTAATGAATTGGGAGTTTTTTTTGCTGAAAGATTTGAATATCAAAAGCTGCAACTTCTACCTGATGGGGTAGCTTACAAAAGTCATAAAGCGAGGAGGGTAGTTTTCTGTGAAGGTTTTGGGCTAAAGAAAAATCCATTTTTCAATTCCTTACCGCTTTATGGTAACAAAGGGGAATATATTATTATCAAAGCACCATCGTTAAAGCTTCAGGTGGCGGTGAAATCTTCTGTTTTTATTCTGCCGCTGGGGAATGAACTTTATAAGGTGGGAGCTACCTATAACAATCAGGATACTTCAGAAGAACCAACAGAGGAGGCCAGGGAGAGCCTTTTAAGTAAACTTCGATCAATGATAACCTGCGAATTTGAGATTGTGGACCAGGTAGCGGGAATACGCCCTGCGACAAAGGACAGGAAACCTGTGGTAGGCCAACATCCTGAGCACCTGCAACTCTATTGTTGTAACGGCTTTGGAAGCAGGGGAGTGCTTATGGCGCCCTGTATAGCCAGGGAACTTGCAGCTCATCTTGAGGAGGGGGCTCCACTTGACCAGGAAACAAGTCTCCTTAGGTTTTTAAAGTAGTCTAATCCAGGTAAAGGCCTTGCCTTCTTTTCACTCCTATTTTTGTTCAGGTTGCTTCTTGTAGTTCAGGAAAAAGTTGATCCAAATATTTCTTGAGAGCCTTATTATAACCGGCATAAAGATTATTAAAGTGGCGGTTATGGCTATGAATGTAGTTACCAGCCCCCCTCCAAAAAAGAAGTAGGTAATAATGAAAGCGGCAACTGCAAAAGCCACCCCCAGGGCATAGCTCACATACATGGCACCGAAGAAAAAGGAAGGTTCCATCTTGTATTTTGTCCCGCAGTTTGAGCAGCGCTCATGCATATCAAAGATCCTGTGCATCTTGTAGGGATTGGATTCTTTATACATACTTTCTTCCTGGCAAACGGGGCAGGTGCCTGTAAAAATACTGTATAGCTTGGTGCCCTTTAAGAAACTCATTTCTATTTTTTTAGCAAGACAAAAATAGGCATCTTTGCAAAAATATTTAAGGAATATAATGCTTAACATTCATAATTTATCGATCTCATTTGGCGGGGAGACCTTGTTTGATGAAATAACCTTCAGGCTGGGTGCCGGGGACAGGGTAGGGCTTATTGGAAAGAACGGTGCCGGGAAATCGACTATGCTTAAGATCCTTGCAGGAGAACAGGAACCAGATACGGGCCAGATTGCCAAGGATAAGGAGCTCAAGATTGGGTTTTTAAAACAGGATATCGATTTCGTACAGGGGCGTACTGTAATAGAAGAGGCCCAGCAGGCCTTTGTCGAAATCAAAGCCATTGAGAAAAAAATAGACCACATCAATGAGCAGCTTGCTACCAGGACAGATTATGAGAGCGAGGGATATTCCCAACTCATACAGGACCTTAGTGAGCTAACTCATCAATATGAGATCATTGGAGGATATAATTACCAGGGAGAAACAGAAAAGGTTCTCATGGGCCTTGGTTTCGAAAGGGAAACTTTTGGCAAGGTTACAGATACCTTTTCCGGGGGATGGAGAATGCGAATTGAACTTGCAAAGCTCCTTTTGCAGAACAATGATATCCTGCTCCTGGATGAGCCTACCAACCACCTGGATATAGAATCTATCATCTGGCTGGAATCATTTCTTAATAACTATCCCGGCTGTGTTATCATTGTATCTCACGATAAGATGTTCCTTGATAATGTTACCAACAGGACTATTGAGATCTCCCTGGGGAAGATATATGATTACAAGAAACCTTACTCCCAATACCTCGTACTCAGGGAGGAGCTAAGGGAGCAACAACTGGCATCACAGAAGAACCAGGAAAAGCAAATCGAGCAAACAGAGAAACTCATTGAGAAATTTCGTGCAAAAGCTTCGAAGGCTTCAATGGCCCAATCTCTTATTAAGAAACTGGACAAAATTGACAGGATCGAGGTAGATGAGGATGATAATGCAGTGATGAACGTGAGGTTCCCCATTTCTATTCAACCGGGTAAGGTGGTGATAGAGGCAGAAAGTATTGGAAAGAAATACGGCGACCTGCGAGTACTGGAAAATATTGATCTTTTGATCGAACGCGGCAGCAAGATAGCCTTTGTTGGCCAAAACGGACAGGGAAAATCTACCCTGGCAAAGATCATTGTTGGCGAGATCCCCCATACAGGGAATTTGAAATTAGGGCATAACGTACAAATAGGCTATTTTGCACAGAATCAGGCAGAATATCTGGATGGTGAGAAGACCGTTCTGGATACTATGATAGATGCGGCAAATGAGAATACCCGCAGCAGGGTAAGGGATATGCTGGGTTCTTTCCTATTCAGGGGAGATGAAGTGAGTAAGAAGGTGAAGGTACTTTCAGGAGGGGAGCGTAACCGGCTGGCATTGTGTAAGCTTTTGCTGCAGCCTTTTAATGTACTTATCATGGATGAGCCTACCAATCACCTTGATATTAAATCTAAAAATGTACTAAAAGAGGCACTTAAGAATTTTGAAGGTACGCTTATCCTGGTTTCCCATGACAGGGACTTTCTCCAGAACCTCACCAGTACGGTATATGAATTCAAGAATCACCGTATCAAGGAATATCTGGGAGATATAGATTTTTACCTGGAACAGCGTAATGTAGAGAATATGCGGGCTATTGAAAAACGGGATAAAGTTCAAAAAGAAGATTCTCGCGACAATAACAATAGTAAACAGGCATATAACGACCAGAAAAAAATAAAATCGCTAAGCAATAAACTTAGTAATACCGAAGCGAAAATAGGAAAGCTGGAAAAGGAGCTAAAAGCAAAGGATGAAGAAATGGCTGCCAACTATGAGAAGGCCATGGAAAAACCAAATTTTCTTGAGAACTATCAAAAGAAGAAAAAAGAGCTCGAACAGCTTATGAAATCCTGGGAATTATTACAGGAAGAACTGGAGGCGATAAGTTAAAGATCTTTTTAGGTTGTTTCATTTTTAACCTTTGTTGATTAAACGCTTTACATTTACAGCAGTCTAAAGCACAATTAATATCATTTCATGCGTAAGATCATACTCTCCATAATTGGAGTCCTGCTGGTGGTAGCAGCCCTTTTTGGGGCAAAAGCCATTATTGACAGCAATACAGTTGAAAGGCCACCACAAAACAAAGTGGTGAAAACGGTTTTTGTAGATACAGTTGAAAATCGAACTGTGCCTATTATAATTCCCGCCAATGGTACCGTAACCGCTCTTAATAAGACCGAGCTTTTTTCTGAAGTGGAAGGGGTTTTCAGGAGCAGCAGTAAGCCATTCAGGCCCGGGCAACAGTATAACCGAGGGCAGGTGCTCCTTAATCTTGATGCTTCAGAATTTGTGGCGAATGTAAGATCTGCACGTAGTGAACTTTATAATAGTATTACAGCTATTATGCCCGACCTTAGACTGGATTACCCTGAATTTTATCCAAAATGGGAGGAGTATCTCAATAATTTTGATGTAAACCGAAACCTTGCTCCCCTGCCTGAAACCGAATCGAACCAGGAAAAATATTTTATCGCAGGACGGGGAATAGTATCTGCATATTACAACATCAAGAACCTTGAAGCCAGGTTAAACAAGTTCATCGTAGTTGCTCCCTATAGTGGAGTGCTTACAGAAGCAGCTGTTACCGTAGGTTCCTTAATTAGACCAGGTCAAAAGCTAGGGGAATTTATAGATCCTACAGAGTTTGAATTGGAAGTCGCTATAAGAAAATCCTTCAGTGACTTATTGGAGAAGGGTGAGAAGGTTACCCTTACCAATCTTGAAGGGACCCAAACCTTTGAGGGAACGGTAAGCAGGATCAATAGCAGGATAGACCAGGAATCTCAAACCATACAGGTTTTTATTAATATTCAGGACGAGAACGTGCGGGAGGGAATGTACCTGGAAGCTCAACTGGAAGCCCGTAATGTTGAAGATGCTATCGAGATCCCGAGACAATTGCTGGTAGATCAAAATAAAGTATATGTTGTACGGGATAACACCCTGGTGCTGGCTGAAGTGGAGATCATCTACAACTCTTCAGAAAAAGTGGTGATAAAGGGTCTTCAGGATGGTGCTTATTTGATAAATTCCCCGGTGCCGGGAGCTTACTCCGGGATGCTGGTGGAAATAAGTGAAACCCCCAACCCGGTTAAATCCCGCGCAAATTGAGAAAAATAATAAGTTATTTCATTAAGTATGAGGTCGCCGTAAATGTGGTGGTCTTTGCTTTTATAATATTTGGGATCGTGGGGATCCTCAATATGAAATCTTCCTTTTTTCCTCTGGAAGAATCCCGAATTATAAATATCAATGTAGCCTATCCCGGTTCCTCACCAGAGGAAATAGAGGAGGGCATCATTTTGAAGATCGAGGATAACCTAAAAGGCCTTATAGGTATAGACAGGGTTACCAGTGTGGCCAGGGAAAGTGGTGGTTCCATAACTGTTGAGATCGAGCAGGGACAGAATATTGATGTGATACTCTCTGAAGTTAAGAATGCGGTGGACAGGGTGCCGAACTTCCCTACAGGAATGGAGCCCCTGGTTGTGGCCAAGGAAGAGAGGGTACGGCCTACCATAAGCTTCTCCGTTAGCGGGGAGAATATTCCGTTGCAAACCCTGAAGCAAATAGCCCAGCAAATCGAGAATGATATGAGGGCGATAGATGGGATCTCCCAAATAGAGATTTTTGGGTATCCCGAGCAGGAGATCGAGATCGCCGTGAGGCAGGATGACCTGCTTGCCTATAATCTTAGTTTTGAAGAGGTGGCTGCTGCCGTGGGCAATGCCAATATACTTACAACAGGAGGGACTATAAAAACTTATGCTGAAGATTATCTTATTAGGGCCAATAACAGGTCCTATTATGGTGATGCTTTGAATGACCTGGTGGTAAGGTCCAGCCCTACCGGTCAAACCATTAGATTAAGGGACGTGGCAGTGGTAAGGGATAGGTTCTCTGAAACTCCAAATGCCCTTTACTTTAACGGGAATATGGCAGTTACAATCAATATAAGCAATACCAACAATGAGGACCTGCTGTCAACGGCAGCCAAGGTAAATGCATATGTTGATGAATTTAATGAAAAGAATTCCAATATACAGCTTAATGTAGTAAGTGATTCTTCCATCACCCTTAACCAGCGTACCAGGTTGCTTCTTGAAAATGGCTTTGTAGGGATCTTACTGGTGTTATTGTTTCTTTCCTTTTTCCTGAATACCAGGCTGGCCTTTTGGGTGGCCTTTGGATTACCGGTGGCTTTCCTTGGAATGTTCATTTTTGCATCCCAGTTTGGAGTTACCATCAACGTACTTTCCCTTTTTGGAATGATCATAGTGATAGGGATCCTGGTAGATGACGGGATAGTTATTTCTGAAAATATCTATCAGCATTACGAAAAAGGTAAAAATCCTGTACAGGCTGCAATTGACGGGACAATGGAAGTGGTGCCGCCGGTTATTTCGGCAATTATTACAACCATCCTGGCGTTTGGAACCTTCCTGTTCCTGGACAGCAGGATTGGGGAGTATTTTGCAGAGGTGTCTACTGTGGTAATTCTCACTCTTATAGTTTCCCTTGTAGAGGCATTTATAATATTACCTGCCCATATTGCCCATTCCAAAGCGCTTGTAAGGAATACCAAAGAGAAGAAAAAGTCCAAGGTTGACAAGATCTTTAACTATTTGCGTGGGTTCAACCGTACGGGGGATAGGATAATGCGTTATATGCGCGACACTACTTACAGCCCCGCGTTGCGATTTGTGCTAAGGCAGCCTATAATGAGTCTATCGATCATCCTCGTGTTCCTTATTTTAACAATAGGTGCCATTGGAGGCGGAGTGATAAGGCTTACTCTTTTTCCAAGTATTGCCAGTGACAGGGTTTCTATTGACCTTTTAATGGCAGAAGGTACCAATCCCGCAAAAACTGATTCTATCATTACTCTGGTAGAGGAAGCTGCATGGAGGGTTAATGAAGACTTTACAGCCCGACAAACCGGAAATAAGCAGGTGGTAGAAAATACCATTAAAAGAGTAGGCCCGGGGAATAATAAAGCTTCGCTGCAGGTTAACCTCCTGCCCGGGGAAGAACGGGATTTCGCCTCGCCAGATATCACCAATGCTATTAGGGATGAGGTAGGCCCTGTATTTGGGGTGGAGAGCCTCACCTTTGGTAGTGGAGGTAATTTTGGAGGCAGCCCAGTCTCGGTTTCATTGTTGGGAAATAATATTGCAGAGCTGGAAGCCGCCAAGGAGGAGCTCAAGCAGATTTTTGAAAATAATACCCTGCTTAAGGATGTCACAGATAATGATCCAAAAGGTATCAAGGAAATAGATATTAAGCTTAAGCAAAATGCATATGCCTTAGGCCTGGACCTTAACAATGTGATGAGGCAGGTAAGGAATGCATTCTTTGGTACGCAGGCCCAGCGCTTCCAAAGGGGGCAGGATGAGGTACGGGTTTGGGTGCGTTATGACCTGTCTGAACGTTCTTCTATCACAAAGCTGGATGATTACAGGATCATTACCCCAACGGGTAACAGGGTCCCTTTCCGTGAAATTGCGGAATATGAAATAATACGGGGAACCGAGTCTATAAGCCACCTGGACGGACTAAGGGAAATAAGGGTAAGTGCAGATATGGAGGATCCCAATGGCAGTGCTACAGATATACTTTTTGACATCCAAAGCAATGTGATGCCAGATCTTCTTAATAAATATCCTTCACTTTCAGTCTCATATGAAGGGCAGAACAGGGAAGGAAACAAGCTGACCAATTCAGCCAAAAAGGTGTTGCCTATCGTACTTTTCCTAATTTATGCTACCATAGCATTTACTTTTAGAAGTTATAGCCAGCCATTCCTGCTTATGCTTATGATTCCTTTTAGTATCATAGGGGTAGCATGGGGCCACTGGATCCATGGGTTTCCAATCAACTTCCTGTCTGCACTTGGGATAATTGCCCTCATCGGGATTATGGTAAATGATGGGCTGGTCCTTATTGGAAAATTCAATAATTACCTCCTGGAGGGGATGAAATTTGAAAAAGCACTTTATGAAGCCGGCAGGTCCAGGTTTAGAGCGATCTTCCTTACCTCCCTTACCACCATAGCAGGACTTGCACCACTTATCTTTGAAAAGAGCAGGCAGGCCCAGTTCCTCAAGCCTATGGCAATATCTATTGCGTATGGGATAGGAATAGCTACTGTTCTTACTTTGCTGTTGTTACCATTATTCCTCGCCCTTAGTAATTATACCAAGGTTGGAACTATTTGGCTGGCAACAGGTAAAAAAGTTAAGAATGAAGATGTGGAAAGAGCTTTGAAAGAACAAAAAGAAAAAGAATCGCATGCAGAGAATGTTTAGATCCCTAACCTTCCTTTTCCTTTTTGTTGCAGGTAACACCTATTCTCAAACACAGGTGCTAAGCAAAGAAGAGGCTATTATCAAGACCCTGGAAAATAATTATGGTATAAGGATGTCGCAGAATATGGTTGAGATAGCAGATAACAGCCAGAGCATTCTCAATTCTGGTTACCTGCCTTCCATAAGTGGTCTTGCCGGTGCCAATTATAATAATGAAGATATAAATGCTACCCTGCAGGGAGGGGAAGAGCGCGTTGTGGATGGTGCAAAGACCAATAGGTATAATGCCTCGGTCAATCTTAATTACACCCTTTTTGACGGCCTTGGGAGGTGGTATAATTTTAAGCAGCTCAAGGAGCAGTACAATCTTACCAAACTTGAAGCCAGAGAGACTATTGAAAACACTATCCTGCAACTGCTTACGGTATATTTTGAAGTAGCACGGCTTACAGAGAATGTAGAGGTATTGGAGGAGACATTGGAAACATCTAAGGAAAGGATCACCCGGGCCAGGTATCAGTTTGAATTTGGGCAGGCCAACAGGTTAGGGATACTTAATGCAGAGGTTGATGTAAACAATGACAGTATCCTTTTATTGAACACCCGGCAGCAGTTGGCCAATGCCAAACGCGATTTAAATGTAATCCTGAATGAACAGGAGATCCCGTTGGAAAATTTTGTAGTAGATACAACTGTCACTTTTATCACCAAACTACAGCTGGAAAATTATTTACAGGAGGCAAGACAGAACAATGTTTCCCTTTTGCAGGCTGAAAGTGCTATAAATATTTCAGACTATGCTATAAAGGTAGCCAGGAGTGGGTATTTACCAACAGTAGGGCTTAATGGGTCCTATGGCTGGAATACTGCGAACCTGCCTGCCACGTCTTTTGTGCAGTCCAGTACCACTTTGGGCTATGGCGCAAGTCTAAGCCTTTCCTGGGATCTATTTGACGGAGGTACGACCATAACGAATATCAGGAATGCGAAAATAAGACAGGAAAATGAGGAGCTGTTTAAACAGCAAATATTGCTGGAGGTGAACAGGGATATTGCCAATGCCCTGGGAGACTACGAGAATAAACGTATAATTTATGAGGTCCAGGAGAAGAATGTGCTTACCAATGAAAATAACTTTGAGCGCTCCCAGGAGCAGTTCAAGGTGGGCCAAATCACCTCTATTGAATTCAGGCAGGCACAAATAAATCTTATAAATGCCAGGACCAGTAAGAATTTGGCAAAGTATGACGCCAAGCTGGCAGAATTGCAGGTGTTACAGCTTACAGGCCAGCTACTCAATGTAGAGTTTTAATATAATTCAATGCACGAATATTTCTTTCAATGTCCTTATTGCTGGGAGGAGATCTCTGTGCTGCTCGATCCCTCTGTGGGTAGCCAATCCTATGTGGAAGATTGTGAAGTATGTTGCAATCCCATCCAGATAAGTGTGAGTTTTGAAGATAATGATATTTCATCTTTCGCTGCCAATAGTATTGAGCAATAGTTTTATTTAACTTTCTATTTAACTGAAATGTAGTGGTTTTGGTTAAATTTAGAGAAAAATGAAATTAGCTATGGTTTCTACTTTTGAATTTTCTGATGATGTCGTGGGAATCATGATAGATTCCAATGTCAATAAAAAGCTGCTTGATGAAATCCACAAGATCATTGAGGAGAAGTTCGATCGTGAAAAACCCATGAATTTGTTTGTCGAGATCAGGGAAGGAGTGGATATTCCTGTAAATATAATCCTGAAAGATTTGCTGTTCAAGTTAAAAAATGCTGCACGATTTAAAAAGATTGCGGTTGTGACCTGCTCAGGAATTTTTCAAAAAGCAATGAAAGCCAAGGACTTATTAATGGAGGCAGAAGTGGAAGTCTTTACTCATAAAGACCGCATTGTGGCTATGAACTGGATAGCTGAATAATTTTTTAAAATTTCTTTTGTCAAAGTAGAAAACCGTTGTATATTTGCCATCCGATAACGCAGTAACAATGCTTGTCGCAAGTTCTTAAAAAATTTATTTTTACAATATATCGCGGGATAGAGCAGTAGGTAGCTCGTCGGGCTCATAACCCGAAGGTCACTGGTTCGAGTCCAGTTCCCGCTACTAGTAATGACAAGGCTTCACAGAAATGTGAGGCCTTTATTTTTGGCCGCAGGTACAACATAGGTACAACATTCTGCTCTTTTCTCCTCCACATTCCATTTGATATCATTTAATATTAAAACAATTGAATTGGTATTGGATTGAAGAATAATTTAGTTCAGATTGATTAAAGGCTCTCTTCCGTAGTAATAGTTTATGGTCCATTCCCGACCCTGTCACAAATAGAAGAAGAAAGCAATTTTGATCCCTTACAGAAGTATAACCTCCATGACTTTATCAGAAAACCAGAAGGTAATTCTAACTGACTCTACATTTTAAATAAATTATACAAAGTCGAAAATTTTTTCTGTAAATGTTTATCTGTTACATTCTTCAAGTGTTTAGATAAAACTATAAGTAAATCCCATAGTCTATTCTTATCTGCACTAAAGCATCGTAATTTATAAAACACCATCAGGCAAATCATTCTCGTGGCCATTTCAGTAGTATCTTTAAATTGATTTTTATAAGTGAATTTTTCACACTTCTGACAGGCAAGAACGTTAGAACACTGCTTACAGGAATGATTTACATTTCATATGCATTACCAAAGAAGCCTTCTATTTAGAGTTCCTCTATAGGTCAAAAATTTTTTAACTACTAACTTAGATATTATGAGCACTTCGAAAAAAATCTTCAAAGCCAATTTGTTTTTATTGGGAGTTTTCCTCTATCCTTCGTGTGTAGAAATGTCTGGCCAGAATAAAATTGAATTTAATTTTCAGGATCTTCAGTCTCTTTCGTATAAAGAAATTAGATCGAAGGAGACAAAATTATTTGAAGATGAAGAATTAGGTAAGTTAGATAAACTGGTTAATTTCCATATTGCAAAAGCGAAAGCAGAAGAGGACACGTTGGAGATTGCTCACGCTATTTATTATAAATACGCAATTTCAGATGATGAAAAAGCCTTAGATTATGCTGATTCTATTATTAATCTAACTCAAGCCAGTACTCATCATAATTATCCAACGGTGGGTTATTCCCTAAAAGGCCATTATTACTATCATTCTGGAAGACTTGAATTAGCCCTGGACAATTATTTAATAGCTCTCCAACTGGCAGAAAAAAAGAAAAATATTGAACAACAAAGGGAGATATCTCTAGCTATTGCTGCAATTAGAAATTTAACAGGGCAACATTATGCAGCCCTGGAACTGTACAACAAAGCTTTAAACCTGCTCAAAAAGAATAAGAAGTATAAAAGAGAGCACTATTCTGATTATATAGTCTTATTGTACAACCTTTCACTTACTCAATTACGTTTAAAGGAAAATGATTCGGCTCGAATTTATGCGGCACAAGGCATAGAAATCACTCGTAATGATGATCGCAACTTTAAAGACTTTGTTCTGTTGGATGCGCAAATTAATTATTATGAAGATAATCTACAGACCGCAAATGACACTTTAGAAAAGTATGTTTCCAGTTTAGAAGGCACCAGTAAAGCAATTAAACTTTATTATCTCGGCAAGATCCAGGATCAACTTGGGAATACAGAAAAGGCGATTGAATACTTTGAAAAAATTGATTCAATTGTAAACTACACTCAGGATGGATTTCCAGAAATTAAAGATGTTTATCATCATCTCATTTTACATACTATTCAGCAGAATAATAAGGAGAAGCAAATAGATTATATTGATAAACTGGTCTACTATGACAGTGTCCTTTCTAGTGGACAGGAGCGGATCCTTAACAAATCAACATTAGCTTTAGATATTCCTCTTTTAAAACAGCAAAAATTAAAACTCCAAAACCAGTTGAAGGCCAAGAGGAGGTACAAGTTATTGGCAGGATTTTTAGGAGGAATAACAATACTTTCCGGCCTTCATTTCTATACCAGGAATAGGAAAATGAAGAGGAGATTACGCATTCTTATGGAGGAAGAGCCAAAAAAAAAACCCGTTTCTAAAAAGACCTTAGATTTTTCACTTGCAATACCTGAAGATATTAAGAATGATCTAATACTCAAGTTGGATAATTTTGAGAATAGCAATCGATACCTTGACAAGGTCCTTGATTTGCCTACTCTTGCAAATGAATTACATACAAATACCTCTTATCTCTCTTTAGTAATTAACTACTATAAAAAGAAAAGTTTTCCAAACTATCTAAAGGAACTAAGGATTTCCTATGCCATTCAGGAGTTGAAAATTAATCTGGAACTTACAAAGTATAGTAATCAAGGATTGGCGGAACTCTTCGGCTTCAAAACAGGAGAATCTTTTTCGAAGGCCTTCTTAAAAGAGACCGGCGTATATCCCTCAAGATTTATAGCCGAATTAAAAGCAAGAAAAGCAGGGGGTTTAGAAATCTAAATTACCTGATTCTTTATAAACGGACTAATTCATTTATAAAGCCCGGTAAACTCTATTTTCTTAAGTAATTCTTTTGGAGGAAATTGAAATAAAATTAAACTTCAATGGACTTTAATTTGGTTAATCAAGAATTAGAGAAAGAAATCTATACTTTAGAAAGATCTTCTCAAACCAGAATAACTATTTATAGTCAGATAATTATACTCTGTAGAAAATTATTAGAAACTTTTCGACACCAAATTGCACAAAAGAAATTTAATACCTCTGTAGATGAAATAGCTTTTTTTAAGTTACACAAACAAATTCCTCTTGTAAATCTCATCTTCTACCTACACCTTAAAGAATTTGAAGCAAGTTTACCAATTGGAGGAGATCCTAGAAAAATTTATGTGGAAAGAAAAATTGAAGAAGCCAGTAATTTCTTCAATTGTAATAAGGAGTTTGTTCAGTACATTGATTTAGATCAGGATCACCTGGACAAATATTATTTCACCCGTGAGTTTAATTTAGGAGATAACTTTACGGTGTATGGCTGTTATTATGAAGATCCTAATTTCTCCACTTCAAAAGATATTCTGCTAGGTGAGCTAAAAGCTTACCGTATGCTTTTGCCTCTTCTTAACGATTATTTAAATGATTCTACTACTGTTTCCGGTAATGTGAGTGGAAAAAGAAAAGAGCTTCACTGGACTGCTTCCAAAGTATCTCTTGTTGAGCTAATATATGCTCTACAACATGCGGGGTCCATCAACAACGGAACAGTTGATTTAATTACTATAGCCACATCATTTGAAGATTTTTTCCAGATCAAGTTCGATAACATTTATAAGACTTATTCAGAAATAAAAATGCGGAAAGGCAAAAAATCCAAATTTCTCGATGAATTAACCTGGAGGTTTGAACGAAAAGTAGAAGAGGATGAAAAACAATAACGTTTTAATAATCATACTTTAAAATTTTCAATACCAAAGAAAGTCTTTGTAAATAAAATTCCAATTAAAGTTAGCAAAGGGCGGGTCAGATTACTCAGAAATTGGTTTTGTGAAAACCCTGCTGCTCCATATCCAGATTGTGCTAACATACCCGAGGCACATTTCCCTGCCGTCCCTGCAGGAAAAAGAGCCTCTTGAAAGGGTTCTTAGACACAGGTGAAAAACCGGCATTACTGCTTTATAAAGTTCCTGGTGCAATTCTGAATCTCTACCTACCAGCTTAATTATCCAAAACCACTTTTTCACCTGAGTCCGCCAGGTGAATTTATTAGTTTTTAATTTCACTCCTGCTCCATTCAAACTCTTCCCATACCTTATTATTTCTTACCCGGACATAAAAACTCTTACTTTTTTCCTTTGTGAAACAGAAATTTTCAATTCCACTTTTTTTATAATCTCCTAAGTGACTAAATTGTCAAATCTATCTCTAGTCCCCTCTACTTAAAGTGTACTAATATTTTAATAACCCGGTCAGCACATTGCCGCTCCATTTCGCAAAAAGCTCCATTTCGGGCAAAGAGCTTCCCTATAAAGGTCTTGGACCCCATCCCCAATTTCTCCTTTCCATTCCACGCCCTTCCCTCTGCCAGGGAAGCCCGCTCAATTTCAATATGAAATCGTGAACGGAGTCCGCCAAATCGGAATTCCATTAATCATTTGGTGCCGCTTCCTATGTATTGGTACTTCACAAAAGCCTTTAGATATACTCCCGCACCCTCACTGCAAAAACCTTTTTTGAAAGCAAAATACCAACATTTGGAAGTTGAACAGACTGCATAAGCCAGTCGTGCCTCCTTTTTATAAGTCCTTATCAATTCCAAATATTGAAAATGTATCAGCAACAAAAAAGGTAACAGCGAGGGCGCTATAGGAAGTAAATCTAAAATAAATCTTATGAAATCGTTCAAAAACATCAAAAAGGAAGCGGCACCAAAAAACAAAAAAGGAAAACGCTCCAGATAAAATAAGTAAATCACTTTAAAAAAATAGAAACGAAAACTGTCTGAATGGTTCGGACAGCATTTTAACCTTTAAATTTTTTATTATGAAAACTATTAAAAATCACGTGCAGTTAATTGGAAATCTCGGACAGGAACCTTCAATTATCCATCTTGAGAGCGGTAAAAAAGTAGCAAATTTTTCACTTGCCACTAATGAATTTCACAAAAATTCTAATGGTGAAAGAGTGCAGGACACCCAGTGGCACAATATTGTAGCCTGGGGTAAAACTGCCGAAATTATAGAGAAATATGCCGGTAAGGGTTCCGAGATCGTAGTAAGCGGAAAATTGAAATACCGAAGCTACGAGGATAAAGAAAGCAATACACGCTATGTTACGGAAGTTGAAGCAAAAGAAATTCTTTTGTTAAGCATTAAGAACGGCAATAATTCAGCGGATTAAAAAATTAAGAGGGCGTCCCAGTGGAATGTTGCGCCCTCTTTCATTATTCACCTTTTAATAAAGATCACAATGAAAAATAAAGTTAACGAAATTTCCATAAAATATAATGGAAATTTTAAAATCGCACAGGCACCGAAGATAACCTCTTCTATGAGTGCCAAAGAATTGCTATTTGAAACTTGGAACAAAGACCAAATTGGGCTGCAGGAATGTTTTAAAGTTATTCTTTTAAATAACGCCAATAAGGTTAAAGGAATTTATGAGGTTTCCACGGGAGGAATTACCGGCACCTTGGTAGATCTGCGAATTATTTTTGCGGTAATTTTAAAGAGCCTTACTACTTCTGTGATTCTTGCACATAACCATCCATCCGGAACTTTAAAACCCAGTGAAGCAGATAAAAGCCTCACTCAGAAAATTAAGAGTGCAGGGATACTTTTAGACGTGAAAATTCTTGATCATTTAATTATTACTCCAGACGGAGATTATTTCAGTTTTGCCGATGAAGGTTTGCTATAATTTTAAATAAACCAAAGAAATTAAGACCTGATTACTTTCAGGTCTTTTTTATATAAAAATTTTAAACCTCAAATTAAATTTGAGCTTTGGTTCAATTAAAAAATGTATCTTTAAAATGCTGTAACTCAGCACAAATATTTTATAGTTATCCCATTTTTGACTTTCGCTGGTAACTATTTTCAATCATAATTTTTTAGAAGGAATTTTTTAATTCCACAAATGAGCAATTGGCGTTTGCCAGATTGTATTAAAATTTTGTCCCGCTTTAGCGGGACAAAAAAGGAATAGCAAGAGGGTAACGGGCAGAGCCGCGTTATGTTATTCCTTTTTTTATTTAAAACACTGTATTACAGCATTTTAAATAAAATTCTACATGAATCTATATTTAATGGAAGGACATTATTTACTAAAAACCTTTCGAAACCATTGAAAACAGGCAAAAATTTTACTAAAAAAATGGATGAGGAATATAAAAAAGAGAAGTTCGAGACCTTTAAAATAAAGTCTTCTGTAGCCAAGAAATTTAGACGGTTCAGCCGTTCTATTTCAAAATCCCAATCAATGGCTCTGTTGTCGATGATTGAATTTTTTGAACTGAATGGTGTTTCTCCCAACGAAGTTTTGGGCCCAAAAATGGAAACCCTTGAGAGCCTGATCAAGAAAAGGATCAATGGTGTTATTGCCATTTTGAAGGATATTGAGAAAAGCCAAACGAAGCCGACGGTAGCAATGATGCAATCCCTGTTTGAAGAAACCGAACCAAAAAAGAAACCTCTGATTTTGGAGAAGAAATTTTTAGAAGAGAAACAAGAAGTTCGTTTCCGGGAGAAGCAGGATCCTCATAAAGAGCTTTAAATTTTTTGATATGTATATAACAATCACACCTCAAAAATTGGGAGAGACATATTCTAAAAGCTCTTCCGGATTTGTCGATTACCTGGAGAAAGAAAATCAGGGACTGGAGAAGGAGGACATGGAACATTTTTTTAATCAGTACGGAGATGAAATTTCCGCAGAGGAAGTAATTAGAGAAATTGATGGGAACACGGCTAAATTAGAAAAAACAGAACCTCGTTTTTATTCAATTACCGTGAGTCCGTCAAAATATGAATTAAACCGTCTGCAGGATCACAGTGAAGACTTAAAACGCTATACCCGGGAACTTATGAAGGATTATGTTGCCTCATTTAACAGGGAGATTAACGGGAGACCAATAGGAGTGGAGGATATTAAATACTACGCAAAAATTGAGCATCAAAGGACGTTTAAGGGGAATGACAAACAGGTTCGGGAGAACCAGCCATTTGCAAGTAAGATATTGGAATTAAAAAATGAGATCCGAAAAATTGACCGTGGGGAAATACACGGAAACATTAAAGCACTTGAAAAGCAAATTACAAAACTTGAAAAGGACGCTCCGCATCAACAGAATGGAAAGCGAATTGTGCAGGGAATGCTAAAAGATGGTCCACAAAGCCATATCCATATCATCGTTAGCAGAAAGGACGCCTCTAATCGTTATAGTCTTTCTCCCGGAAGTAAATATAAAGCATCTGAGGTGGCGCTGAATGGCAAAACGATCAAAAGGGGGTTTGACAGGGATAACTTTTTTAAAAGTGCAGAAAAGACCTTTGATAAAACCTTCGGCTACCAAAGGAATTTTGTAGAAACCTATACTTCCAGGAAAGAATTTATAAAAGATCCTAAGAGCTATTTTTCTGCTTTGATGAAACTTCCCACAAATGAAAAAGCATTAGCATTTAAAATTCTTCGTGAGTCAGGTATGCCAATGCTACCGGGAATCCCCACCAATCAGGCACAACTGGCGCTTAAAGTTTTCAATCAGTTAAGACGGGGTGTGGATATGGCCATAAAATCCAGTTCAATCGGAATTTAACGGAACAATTATTAAGATTATATATTATGAAGACAAAAAGTTTATTTACTTATTTCCTTTACTACAGTTTCAAATACTACCTTTTTATAACAAATATTTGCATTCTGTTGATGATATTCATATTCAGTTATGGAGTAAATTCTGTACTAAGAGGAATGGTCTTTTTGGCTTGTCCTCTAATATTTTTGAACACCGTTGCATATGCTTATTTCTTTGATGGTAAATTAATAGATACAGTTCCCAAGAAATATCAAGTTAAATTTAAAACGAGCCGCAAGGACTTTAAGGTTGAAAATATTAAACGGGGAGTGTCCATTATAGGATCTGCGGGAAGTGGAAAGACCGAGAGTGTGGTTTTTGGTTTCTTAAAACATTTTCAGGAACATAATTTCTGTGGGGTCATTCACGATTACAAAGATTTTGAACTTACTGAAATGGCTTACCCACTTTTTAAAAATGGGAATATTCCTTTCCATCTTATCTCCTTTGATAAAATCTTCCAGAGAGTGAATCCTATTGCTCCACGCTATCTTGATAATGAGGAAAGCGTAAATGAAATTTCCCGGGTGTTAATTGAAAATCTCCTGGAACAAAGAGAATCGGGATCTTCCGGAACAACGAAATTTTTTAATGATGCAGCCGAAGGTTTGATAGGTGGATTGATTTGGAAATTAAAAACATCCTACCCGAAATTTTGCACCTTACCCCATTTAATAGCCATTTATCAATATTTGGATACCGACAGCTTAATTAAATTTTTAGAGACCAATACAACGTCCAGGGCTATGGCAGATGCCTTTATTAGCGGCAAAGATTCCGAAAGGCAAACGGCTGGAGTAAAAAGTACCCTTGCGAATGCCTTAAAGCGCATAAGCACTCAAAATATTTTTATGGCTCTTTCTGCAGATGAAGTGCCATTAAACATTAATTGCCCTGAAAATCCTGCAGTAATTTCCGTAGTAAACAATCCTAAATTTGAAACCTCCTATTCTCCAATTATCGCAACTATAATCCATACAGTTGTAAAACAAATGAGTGTTCGCAAATCTTTGCCTTCTTTCTTGTTGATGGAAGAAGCCCCGACCATTCGCTTGCTTAATATGCATCGGATTCCGGCAACCCTTAGAAGTTATGATATAGCCACGGTATATGTAATGCAGGACAAGATCCAGAATGATATGATGTATGGAGACAAAGCAAGCAAAGCTATTTTGAGCAACCTTTCTTATCAGTTCTTCGGAAAAGTAAATGATCCTGATACTGCCAAATACTATGAGCGCTTTTTTGAAATAGTTAAAAAAGAAACTACCAGTATCAATCGAGGTTATAGTTTGGATTTTGATACCCGAATTACAACTGGAGAGAAGGAGATTCCGAAAATAAGAGCTGATGTCTTTTTCCGCCTAAAGCAAGGGGAGTTTATTACATATGCTGATGGAGAGGAAAAAAAGGTTCAGTTTAAGTTACCGAATATACAGCGGGAAATTCCTGAAATTTCGAAGCAGTTTTCCAAAGCTGATTTGGCAACAAACTTTGACAGGATCTATATTGAGGCTAGGTCGATATTTGAAGGTAATTCTAATACTTTTAAATCTATTTAATTTATGTGTAAATTGTTCCTCTCAACAAATAGCTCATCATCCCATATGCGTATAGATATAGCCGGTAAAGTTCGTGAAAAAAAGTTAGCGAGTAATAAAGCTCTACTGCCATTATTTGAAGCTGTAGTAAATTCCATTCACGCCATCGAAGAACTTAATTTGCAGACACCTGGTATTATTGAAATTGAGGCCGAAAGATTACCCCAAGAGAACTTAGGTAATGATTCCAATAGCCAAGAGTTTGAGAAAAAACCACCAATTATTTCTTTTAAAGTAACCGACAATGGGATAGGATTTAATGCTGCCAACTGGGATTCTTTTAATTTAGCTCATTCGAGCTACAAGTATGGAAAAGGTGGGAAGGGAATAGGGCGAATAACCTGGTTACGTGCCTTTAGCAGTGTCCATATTGATAGTATTTATAAATACAATGGGAATTATAATCAGCGAAAGTTTGATTTCAAAATAAGTAAAGATGGTGTGGAAAACCCGTGGGAAACTAAAGTAGATTCTCCTCGTCCAATTAGACGAACTGTAGTTTACCTTAAAAATTTAAATGAAAGATTTCAGAGGTGGACAAATAGCAACTTAGAAGAAATAGCAATTAAAATTATTGAACACTGCTTCAGCTTTTTCCGAGAGCCAAATTGTCCAAGGATTATACTAAAGGACAATTATGATGAAATAGTTGTTAATGATTACTTCAGGAATTATACTCGTGACTCTCTGGATAAAAGGGTGGCGAAGATTAAAGGACATAATTTTGAATTTGAAGTAGTTAAAATGTATTCCTCTAAGCCAGACAATAAAATTCATTATAGAGCCCATAGACGAGAAGTAATTAATGATAAACTAACCGATTTTATACCCGAGTTAAAACAACAACTTACTGATGAAGAAGGTGAGAAATTTTCGCTTGCCGTCTATGTCTCTAGCGAGTACCTTGACGATAAGGTAAATGAAGAAAGGACAGAAATATCTTTTTCAAAAGCTGATGAATTTTTTCCAGATGAAATAGAAAAAACTGAAGTGAGTGAGAAAGCCGTTTCTATAGTAAGAGAAATTTATCAAGAATATATTAAGGTCATCGAGCAGGAGCGACTTGAGAATATTAGAAGTTTTGTTAGGAAACATCCGAGATACAGATATCTTGAGAAGTACAAACTATCAGAATTAAAAAAAATATCTTCTAATTTAAGTGGGAAAAATTTAGAAATTGAGCTTTTTAAGCTTCAGAATGAGCTAGAAAGAGATGTTAAGCGTGACGCTAACAAAATGCTTAAATCCATAAAGGATATTGACCATAAATCGGCTTTTGATAAAACACATACTGAGCTTTATAATAAGATAATTGAAGTCGGGAATTCGAAGCTGGCTGAATATGTGGTGCACAGGTCTTATATTCTCCAGCATTTAAATAAACATTTAAAAAAATCTAAAGACGGAAAATATTCTAAAGAGGAAATTATTCATAATTTAATTTTTCCTGTTAAGAAAACGTCGGATGAAATACAGTTGGAGGAACATAATTTATGGGTAATAGATGAGAGATTGGCTTTCCATGATTATTTGGCTTCAGACATCCCATTAACGAGTATTAATCGAACGGAATCTACATCTTTAAAAAGACCTGATTTATTAATATTTAATAAAGCTCATTTGCTTAACGAGAATAACAACTATTCTTCTGTGGTAATTGTAGAGTTTAAAAAGCCTATGAGGGATGATTATAGCGAAGCTGATAATCCAATTACCCAAATTTTAAACTATGTAATTGAAATACAAGAAAATAATGCAATAGATGCTAATGGGCGTCCAATAAATATTAGAAAAGGGACACCATTTTATGCCTATATTATTTCAGATCTCACACCTAAACTAAGAACTCTAGCGAAGAAAGCCGATTTTACTACTCATCCCGATAACCAGGGTTTTTTCTCGTACAATGGTAATTTTGAACTTTATACTGAAATAATCAGTTTTGATAAGATGATTGGGGATTCAAGAAAAAGAAATCAAATTCTGTTCGACAAATTGAACCTACCAACACATTGATCTTCTGGCTTGGATGAGTTTTAATATCATTTTCCTTATTGCTTTCTTAATATTTTATTTCCTGTTGGGAAGAGTTTCACGAAGAATTTGGCAATCTTCTAAATTGGTTTATCTATAGCTACACATTCCGGAAATTTGAAAATGTTAATAACTCATTAACACTATCCGCAACATCCCCTTTGAAAATTCCTCTAAATTGACAAATATTGTCAAGAGAAATTCGTCAACTCATATCTCTAAAATGGATAGAAATAGTTCTATTGGACAAATACTCCGGGAGCGTAGGGAGAAGAAAGGGCTTTTGCTTAGGCAGGTTGCTGCTCTTTTAAATATAGATTCGGCGATTCTTAGTAAAATTGAACGTGGAGAACGAAAGGCAAGGAAGGAGCAAATTCTTCAGCTGGCAGAAATTCTCGATTTGAACCAGGAGGATTTAGTAGTTCATTATTTAAGTGAGAAGATTCTTTATGAAATACGGGATGAACAGTTAGCAGAAAAAGCTTTACAAGTTGCGGAGCGGAAATTAAAATATAATGCCCAAAAATATAATCAGGATTAATGGGAATAAAGTTAGAGGAGTTAGCATATCAGCAAACCGCCATTAAATCAGTAGTTGATGTTTTCGATGGCACCGTCAAAAACGGCTTTGATAATGCCAGCAGTCAAGGCATACGATCTAATATAATTTCGCTTTCCAAAGAGCAGGTACAGGAAAATATTAAATCAGTTATTCAGGAAAATGGGTTGTCCGAAGAAATAGCCAAACTGACTCCAGAGCAGGAATTGACTATAGAAATGGAGACTGGGACCGGAAAAACCTTAGTTTATATAAAAACGATTTATGAGCTATATAAGCACTATGGTTTTACGAAATTTATAATTCTCGTTCCTTCTGTGGCTATTAGGCAAGGAGTGCTAAGTACTCTGGAAACTTTTAATAAACAGTTAGAGGATATCTACGGTTTTACACCCAAGGCTTTTGAGTATGATAGCAAGCGGCTGAACAAAGTCACCAACTTTATTGAAGAGCAACATCCTCAAATAATGATAATGACTTTGGCTTCTTTTAATTCTGAAGATAAGATATTGAACCAGGCGAAACGGGAGGATTTGTTTGCCAACATTCCTTTTATTGAGGCCATTGGTCGCACAAATCCAATTATTATAATGGATGAACCGCAGGAAGGAATGGACACGCCAAATTCAATAAAACAGATTGCGAAGCTCAATCCTCTTTTTAAATTAAGATACTCCGCTACCCATAAAGTTTCCAAAAATAAGTTGTACCGGTTGACCCCCTATGATAGTTACAAGGATGGACTGGTGAAAAAAATTGAGGTGCTTACGGTTACAGAAAAAAACGATGAAGCCACCTTAAAGCTGGAGCTAGCGGAAGTGCAAAACGCTAAGGGTTCAATCAAAGTCAAAATAAAAGCCTGGCACCAGATGGCTAGCGGAAAAATCCAGTTTAAAAATACCGGTTGGTTAAAAGATGGCGATAATCTTGGCGAAAAAACAAAAAATACAAGTTACCTGAATTATAAAATAGAGCGCATTCAAAAAAGTTTAAGAACTCAAAAATGGACTGTATCCTTTACAAATGGGACAGAAATTTTGGAGAAACAAACCTCAGGCAATGTGCAGAGTATCTGGAACCTGCAATTGGAATGGCTTATTATTCGTCATTTTACCAAGAAGCAGAAACTAAAAGAACAAGGCATAAAATGCCTTTCATTAATTTTTATCGATAAGGTGTCAAACTATGTGAGCGATAATCCCATTATTAAAAATATTTTCATAGAGAAATATTTAGAGCTATACCCGGAGTTTCACAATAACCAAATTCCTTCAGCAGAACATATTGAGCATATACAAGGCTCATACTTTGCCAAAACAGGTAAGGGAGAGTTTACAGACAATGAAAGCTCGATGCGAAAGAACAGTGAAGTGTTTGATGCTATATTAAAAGATAAGGAAGGGCTTCTGAATTATGGAAACAGCGTGGCCAATAAAATCGAGTTTATCTTTTCACATTCAGCTTTAGGTGTGGGATGGGATAACCCGAACATTTTCAATATCGCTACTTTGAGCAATTCTTATTCGGAAATTAAGAAGCGACAGGAAATAGGTCGGGGTCTACGCATATGCTTAAATGATAAAGGACACCGTGTCTATGATAAAGTAGATGTTTCAGACGCGGAACGTATTAATCAGCTTACCGTAATACCCAATGAGACTTATGAAACTTTTGTAACCCAGTATCAGGAAGAAATAAAAGAAGTTTATGGCACTCCAACTGCCGGTGCAGGAATGACACATACGCACAAAGGAACTCCTCAGAACGAGGTTCGTTTCAAACGGAATGACAGTGAGAATATTAATAAAGCTTTCAAGCGGTTTTGGAAGGCTCTGGCGAAGAAAACAAATTATACTGTAGCCTTTGATGAAGAAGCCATAATCTCAAGAAGTAGGGAAGCCTTAAATCAAATTAATATTGCCGATTATGTGGCAGAAGTCAGCAGCCGTTCCATCAGTGCAATAACAGAAGAAGAGTTTAAGGATGATTTTGGCGGGAGCGAAAGCTATAAACTTAGAGCCAATTATACCGCTTTGGATTTAGTGGAAGAACTCAGTGAAAACACAAGCTTAAGTTACAACACAACCTTTGCCATTATACGGGATATCGACCACACACATTTCGCTAAAAATCCGCCGCAGTTTATCCACCGGGCTACGGCACTAATTAAGAATATTGAACTGGAAGAAATGCTTCGTGGTTTGGATTATAAATTAACCAATGAAACTTTTCCTTTTAATTTTGAAGATTTCGTAAAGCAGATTGATGATAAACGTTTCACGCCAACTCCTAATCGCGGCATTTTCGATAAAACATTAGTAGATAGTGAGGTGGAGCACAAATTTGCTTTATCTGCCGATAATGATGATGAAGTTATTTGTTTTCTTAAACTTCCTGCTTACTATAAAATCCCAACACCCATTGGTGACTATGAGCCCGACTTTGGTATCGTGATGAAGCGGAAAAGTCTAAAGAACGGTATGGAGAATGAATTTTATTTTGTTATAGAAACAAAAGGAACTAATGACATCAATGACAAAAGAGCTCTGAAGGAAAGTGAGAAATATAAAATAGAATGCGCTTTAAAACACTTCGCCGTATTGGGTGTGGAGGTAAAATACAAAGCACCCTTTAAAGAATATGAATACTTTAAAACGGAGGCCCAAAAGGAGATTCGGAAAGTACAGGAAATAAAAGCCGATTAATACGTATGAAACCCAAAACGAAAAATATTCAACTCCTGGAAGAAATTAGGAGTATTTTGAAGCAAGCAAGACAGCAGGCTGTCACTGCGGTTAATTCGGCGATGGTATTTGCGTATTGGGAAATTGGGAAACGTATTGTACAAGAAGAGCAGAAAGGCAGCGAAAGGGCGGAATATGGGTCCTATTTGCTGAAGGAATTGGCAAAGAACTTAAGCAATGACTTTGGTAAAAGCTTTGATGCCCGTGAACTTAGAAGAATACGCCAGTTTTACTTAAGTTTTCCAATTCGGGACACAGTGCGTCCCGAATTGAGCTGGTCACATTATCGCTTGTTGATAAGGATAGAAGATGAAACCGTAAAAAATTTTTACCTTAGGGAATCGGTCAGCCAACATTGGAGCACCCGAAAATTAGATCGCAATATTAGCAGTCAATATTATCAGCGAATATTATCCAGCCAGTCCAATATAGAAAATACTGCGGAAACAGAAGCAGTGTCTAAACTGGATTTTATCAAAAATCCATATGTACTGGAATTCCTGGAACTTCCCGCAAATCTTACCCATCAGGAAAAAGATATTGAAAAAGGAATTATAGCCCACCTGCAAAGCTTTCTACTTGAACTTGGTAAAGGTTTTGCTTTTGTAGCGCAGCAAAAATTAATTCGCACTGAAACTTCCGATTTTTTTATAGACCTCGTGTTTTACAATTACCACCTCAAATGTTTTGTGGTTATTGATATCAAAAGCGGGAAGTTATCTCACCAGGATATAGGGCAGCTGGATATGTATGTGCGAATGTTTGATGAACTGGAAAAATCTGACACCGATAATCCAACGATAGGAATCCTTTTATGTGCCGATACCGATAATGTGGTGGCAAAATATTCGGTACTTAGTGACAAGAACAACTTGTTTGCCTCAAAATATCAAATGTACCTGCCCAGTGAGGAAGAGCTGCAACATTTTATTGAAAAAGACCTTGAATAGCATTTTATGAGTGATACCAAAGAAACCATAGCGAATCCTTTAGAAAAGGTACAGTCACACGACTGGAACAAAGAACGGCTGGAGCAGTTAAAACAGCTAATGCCCGATCTTTTTACCAATGAAGGGAAACTGAATTTAAACGAACTCAAAAAAGTGGTTGACCCGGAGAGTGTGAGCGAAACAGAACGTTATGAATTTCGCTGGTTTGGTAAGAGTAAGGCTAAACGTGAGGCATTTACTCCTACCAATGCCACCCTTGTTTATGATGAAGAACGAAGTGTAAACCCGGAGAATAGTGAAAATTTAATAATTGAGGGGGAGAACCTGCAAGTGCTCAAGTTGCTGAGCAACAGTTATAGGGAACAGGTCAAGTGCATCTATATAGACCCGCCGTATAATACGGGAAAGGACTTTGTGTATTCAGATAAATTTAATCAGAATAGAAAGGAGTATTGGGAGGATTCCGAAATGACAGAAAATGGAATTAAGGTAGATACTAATGCAGAAACAGACGGACGTTTTCACAGCAACTGGTTGAATATGATGTATAGCCGCCTGTTGATGGCACGGCAGCTTTTAAGAGAGGATGGCGTGATTTTTATATCCATTGATGATAATGAGGTGCATCATCTAAGGAAGTTATGCGATGAAGTTTTTGGAGAGGAAAATTTTGTTTCCAGTATTATATGGCAAAAGAAATACTCTGTTTCCAATGACGATCCTGGTATCGCAGCTATGCACGATTACATTCTATGTTTCCAAAAATCTGAAAAATTTCATCGTAATCTTTTACCCAGAACGGAGAAGCAATTATTACGGTATAAAAATCCAGACGACGATTTTAGAGGCCCTTGGGCGTCTGCTGAATACGTTAGTAGTAAAACAAAAGAGGAAAGACCAACACTTTATTATCCAATTCTGCATCCAAAGACCAAAAAAGAAGTTTGGCCAGATGAAAGCGCGGTATGGCGATATTCAAAGGACAAACATCAAAATATCGTAAAAGAAAACCGACTTTATTGGGGTCAGGATTTTAATTATGAAAAGCCAAGGCTTAAAAGATTTCTTTCAGAAATCCAAGGCGGTTTAGTTCCTGGAACTTGGTGGAGTTTTAAGGAGGTTGGTCATAACGATGAGGGCCAAAAAGAGACAGCAAAAATTCTTGGTCGAAAAATTTTTAGTACGCCTAAACCGGTTCGGTTAATTGAGAAAATTTTACGGATTGCGTGTTCCAATGAGGATTTGGTACTAGACTTCTTTTCGGGTTCTGGTACTATAGCGCAAGCAGTAACCAAACTTAATCAAGAAGATGGTGGAAATAGAAAATATATTTTAGTCCAATTACCCGAAGCAACCGATGAAAAAAGTGAAGCTTTTAAGTCCGGATATAAAAAAATAAGCGATATCACAATTGAGCGAAATAAACGAGTTATTCAAAACATTATTGCCGAAAAGAAAAATGAAACACTAGATATATTCTCGAAAAAGGAAGACGAAAAAGACCAACTAAAAGGTCTGGGTTTTAAAGTTTTTAAACTGGTTAAATCTAATTTCCCAAGGGTAGATTATGCTCCTGACCCGGAGAAATCTGATGAGGAAAATGTAGCCCTCCTCAAAAAATATATTGCTGAAAAAGAGGCTCAACTTGTTTCGGCCTTTAACCGCGAAGAACTCATAACAGAAATTTTAATTAAAAACGGCTTTAAACTCAATTATTCCTTAGAGAAACAAGAGCAGTTTAAACAGAATGAGATTTTCCTGGCCTCAGATGGCGATAAAGAAACTTTGATTTGTCTGGATGTAAGTTTGGCAGATGAAACCGTAGCCCATTTTAAAACCCATACAGGTCAGAAGATGATCGTCTTGGAACGAGCCTTGGACACCACAAAAAAGTGGAACCTGAAGCATTTTTTAGGGGATAAGTTTAGTGCGTTTTAAGGATAATTTTTAAAAACTAGAAGAAAAGTATACAGTGTAGTGGAAATACAGCTTTATAAATTTTTTTGTTACTCATGTAAATAAATAAATATGTCGCTAAATAAAGTAGAATATCTATCCGATGTGTTAGAAACACATAGAATGTCGAAAATTGATGACTTAGTTAAAAAATTCAAGTCAAAAAGAGATGAAGTAAAATCGGCTATACAGGAAGAGTATGGTAGTGCTATGTACAATCCTTTTGGTTCGGGTTCTTTCAAGAAGCACACAGCTATTAATACCAAATTCGATTTAGATGTAGTCGCTCCGTTTAAAAAAGATTCTTTTGGAACATTAGAAGATATGTTTAATGGCCTTTTTGATTTCTTGTATAAAAAATACGGAGACGAAGGTTATGTACGTAAACAAAAAGTATCTATAGGTATAGAATTTTACGAAGACGAGGATAAGGATGTCATAAGTTTAGATATAGTTCCAGGCAGAGAATTAAATCAAGATCAATATTTAGAAAATAAAAACCTGAACCTATATGTATATTCCCAGTATGGTCTTTTCCAAAAAAGTACATATATCCAAACAAACATCCATTCCCAAATTGAACATATTAAAGCAAAGGAGAATGAGAGAAAAATTATCAGGCTATTAAAGATTTGGAAAAATAGCAATGGAGAAAAATATAAATCCTTTCTACTTGAACTAATGACTATAAAAGCTTTTTATAAAGAAGATATATCTGGAAATATATGGGATAAACTTAAAGCGGTAATGGAGTATATCAGGGACAATGTGGAAAAAGAAGATTTTAAATTAATTGACCCAGGTAATTCTAACAACAATGTTATAGATACTTTGGAAGACTGGGAAAGACGTAATCTTTCAGCCCGAATGGGAACCATTCTAGACAGAGTGGAAGAAAACGCTGAAAACTTAAAATCCTATTTTCCGGTAAATGAAGAATTTGAAAACAAAGAATTAGGTAATTCTAGCTATGGAATTAAAGGTTCAACAGTTGCTGCTTCAATACCTCCAACAAACCAGCGTTTCGGGTAAATGTTGCTCAACGTAACCACCATAAAAACCATCTTGGAAAAAATCCCTTTTGTCACAAAAATTGTTGATTTAAGGGCAGGAGATATTTTTATAAATGGTAAAATTCAAATCGATTTTAAGGAATTACCTGAACCTCTTGATTTTGATATAAAAATAGCAGCTCATTACCCTTTAAGAAGCTATGATTCAGAATCCATTAAGTTTATAAATGAGGATCTAATCAATTACAAACACGTAATGGGTGATGGTTCTATTTGTATTCATACCTCTCATAATCCCAACCTGGAACAAAAACTTTTTATGGACCTCACATCCCTGAAAAACTGGATTGTGAAATATTACATACATAAAGAAGATGATACTCATTATGAGCATATCATAGTTCCTGAAAACCCTGTTAATGGAAAATACTATTCTTTCTGCTTTACGGATGTAGAACATAAATTTTGTAAAGGAGATTATGGGACTGTGGGTGTGGTCTCTTTGAGTAATGGTCTTTATAGAGAAAAAGAAATTTTTAATTTTTTGGTGCGTCATTTTTCGGTTAGGGACGATGGCGATATTACCTGTCAATGGAATACAAGATATCTGAATTTGCCATTGGTAAATACCGGGATTTATTTTTTTATTAAGGATCCTCCAGCCAGGTTAAACCGTTTTATACTGAAAGACTGGGAGGATTTTTATGATTTACTACCTGAAAGCTTTTTATCCTTACTCCATACGTTTCAAGTCAACAACATAAAGAAATTTAGAGGCCAAATCACTCCAATTTTTTTTGGCTATAATACAACTGAAGGTGAAATTCATTGGCAGGTAGCGCTTATGGAGATAGGAAAATTTCCAATAGAAGGAGTGCCGATCAAAATCAATGAAAGAAAAACAGGAAAATGGACCAGTCAATTGACCACTGGATCAATTAACTGGGCGTTGACCAGAAACTCCTCCTATAACTACTATTTCGGGAGAGGTAAATTAACTCCGCATATTACCGATAAAAAGATTTTAATAATCGGAATAGGGGCGGTAGGTAGTATGGTTGCAAAAACCTTAGTAAGAGGAGGGTGTACAAAAATCGATTTAGCAGATTTTGATGTTAAAGAACCGGAGAATGTCTGCCGTTCTGAATATCTCTTCAATTTAGGATTAAAC
The DNA here is from genome assembly GCF_006159205.1 of Antarcticibacterium flavum. Taxonomy (NCBI): domain Bacteria; kingdom Pseudomonadati; phylum Bacteroidota; class Flavobacteriia; order Flavobacteriales; family Flavobacteriaceae; genus Antarcticibacterium; species Antarcticibacterium flavum. Next base: position 2,947,701 of record NZ_CP040812.1, read on the forward strand.
GACAAAGTAGACGAGCTTGCAAAAATACTCACGGCAATATCTCCCTTTGTTGAAATAGCTCCTCTTAATAAAGATTATTTTCAAACTATCGTTAAATGGTTCTACAAGGAAAAGACTGCAAGAGAAATTTTTATAAAGGAGTTAAATAAGTATGATTTAGTAATTGACTGTACTACGGATGATGATTTAATGTACATTTTCGATAAGTTATCTTTGGATTGTACTCTTCTTAGCTTATCTATAACTAATAAAGCTAAGGCATTGGTTGCAGGTTTTCATCCAAATTCATATCGCTTCTTTAAAATTCAATATGAGAATTTAGAGAATAATTTGGAGGATTTATATAATCCCACAGGCTGTTGGAGTCCGACATTTAAAGCATCTTATAATGACATAAATTTTCTCGTCCAGTTTGCCCTAAAACATCTAAATAAGGTTTACAGTGAGAACAAACAGAAACTCAATTTTGTGATCAAATCAAATGATGAAACCACTAACCCTTATATCAAAGAATATTGAATTTGGTAAAAGAACGTAATGGATTAAGATTAATTATTCCTGAAGCTTTGCTTTCAGAAATGAGCCAAATAGGACTGGAATACTACCCGAATGAATTTGGTGGATTCTTAGTAGGAAGGTACTCGGACGATTTAAGAATCCTATACATTACAGATTTTATTCTTCCAAAGAAATACATTGGGCTCCCCAGTATGTTTGAGAGGAGTACCGACGGACTGAAGGAAAAACTGGAACGGCTATTTGTAGAGAAAAACCAGTATTATATTGGTGAATGGCACACTCACCCCGAAAGTTCACCCCAATATAGTCAAACTGATTTAGTTGCTATGAAGGTAATAGCCGATCATAAAAAGGTAAATATTTTAAATCCAGTTTTACTAATCATCAGTATTTCAAAAATTAAACCCATTAAACATAAATTTTATATTTATAAAGACAATCAGCTTTTAGCCTATGAATAAAATAGATTTAAAATCACTGTTTGAAGGACTTCAAAAACAGATGATTTCACAACTTAGTACTAATAGAGATTTTATCACTCATCCTGGCTCAAAGGGAGATTCTCTTGAAAATGCTTGGATTGAATGGTTGCAAAAATATTTACCTAATAGGTATAGTGTTGATAAAGCTATTGTGATAGATAGTAATGGAAACACTAGTCAACAAATAGATATTGTAATTTACGATAACTGGTTTACGCCCTTCATTTTTTCGCAGAATGGCTTCCACTATATTCCTGCTGAAGGAGTTTATGCGATTTTTGAAGTGAAACCCGATGTTTCAGGTAGTTCAGAAGGTGTAAACAATATCGAGTATGCTGCTGAAAAAATAGAAAGTGTAAGAAAACTTAAAAGAACAACAACAAGCATCATAAGTGTTGGTCAAAAACAAAGCCCTAGGGGATTGACAAAAATTGTAGGAGGTATTTTAACTTCGACTAAATCTGGTTCCAAAACTAGTAACGAAACTTTAAAAAAACATTTAAAAGCACAATCAGGCTTAAAAAGTATTGATTTCGGGTGTATAGCCGACTATGGTAGTTTTTTTGTTGATTACAAAGGCGAGGAAAATCCTGATATAACTGATATCGAAAATCGTTATATGGATTTTTATTCAAAAAGAATAATAAAGGAAATCCATTTCAGCAAATCTGAAAATTCCTTGGTTACATTTTTTCTTCAACTAACTCGTTATCTTCAGCAATCGATAGGCACGGTAGCCGCCATTGATTTGCAAGCATATTCAAATGCCATTGATGAGGAAATTGACAGGGAAATTTAGCAGACATTACGATGTATGAGGCCAAAGAATACGACTGGTGGAGTTGTCTGTTTTGTGAGGTCTAAAAAGGAATCTTCTCCCCTTCATCTCGCTCGGCAACTTTCCATCGCCCATCCTCCATTATGAGCTTGAAAATTTCTGGTTCATCGGTAAAGGAGGTTGTGAATTTCACCCAGGCAGTTTGGCCATCGGATTGTTCTTGTATAACATTGAAATTTGCTTCACTATCTTCTGAATATAAGTTTTGGATAGTCATGAAGTTAGCATAGGTCTCAGCGGTAGTATGTTTTTCAAGTTTTTCTTTATCACCTTGATAAAAGCTTTCTGCTACAGCTTTAGCGGTTTCTGTATGGGACATTTTTTTTTCGTTACATCCAACAAGTGCTAAAAGGAACGAATAGAGGAGGATTCTTTTCATGACGTTTCTAGTTAGGATTATTGACAAATTTATGCGGTACTTTTAATCTCACATTTCTCCCGCCGTTTCTTTCATTCACTTCCAGGATTACCCGGTGGTCATCTCCCAAAGAAAACTTAGGGAATACATAAACCAGTTTTTCTGTTCCATTTTCTTTTATCCTAGTGGGTAAATTGTATTTGAAAACAGGTTCCTGATAAATAGTTTGGGAAGATTTCTTCTTTCCTTTTGGCCTGGTCTCAATTCCAAACTTCAGGAAATTCAGATCGTAATCCAAAGAACTTTTGTTTTCTATCTGGATTACGAAGTAGAGTTCTTCTTTATCAAAAACTATATTTTCAACACTTAAGATAATATCCTGCTTTCGCTTTTTTAAACCTCCTATATGCTGTTTGCTTTCAGCTAAGTAGGAGCAAAACTTGTTGTAATAAAAGATCTTATCATTCTTTTCAATCTTTTCTTCTCGAATCTCTAACCCGCTGTTACTATCCGGCTTTTCAATACCTATTTTGGTCGTGGCTGATATGAAATAATTCAGCTGATTAAGCTGTTCTTTATACTTCACAATATACGAAAAAACGGAACCGTTAGTGCTGACTACCAGTAAATTACTTTCTTTTCCGGGCTTAGCCTGTAAGAGCCCAAAATGCTGCTGTGATTCCCTGTTGTAGGTAAAAACAAAGTTATCAGAGCCGGTAATTCCCTGCCTTATAGGATCGGGAAAGAACAAGGCTACGTTCTTTTGGTCATTAGCAAAAATTGTATCGAGGGTTTTACTCTCCTGTGCCAGGCAAGGAGGAACTGCAGCAAAGATGGAAAGGGCGAGAAATTGCATAAGAGTTTTCATGGTTTTTCTTTTAGTATGAGTTTGTAATCATTGAGTATGGTAACCTTTACGTTTCGGTTATTACGCCGGAGTACTTTAGTTATTCCGCTTATTTGTGGCACGCTGGGAATGTTTATATCCTGAATGATGTCATCCAAAACTTCGCTGGTTGCCTCAGCCCGAAAACTGTTTTCCACATAAATACCTTCGCTTCCGTCCTGAAGGTCATATGCTTTTAAGTTGACAGGATGATGATTAATGTTTTCAACTTCCACCAGAGCCCTGTTGGGCTTAAAACTAATAAAGCCATAAACAAGGGTGTTTTTTTTGATTACTTGGCCGTTAATCTTCGCCGTTTCTGCCACGCGCATCCGGAGACGGGAATTAGCCATTACAACCTGATTCCCATCAATTAAAACAGATATAACTGAATCAGTTTCTGCTTTAGAAGAAGTTGGATTTTGTGAGCTATAAGAGGCAAAAAAAAGTTGGTGCTCAAGACCCATCTCTTTAGTCTGTATTTTCTGTTCCTCCTCTATCTCGTCCACATCCCTTTTTAGAGTAGGGGAAATCAATTCTTCTTCCAATTCCGGTTCCTCATTAAATTCTTTTGAATATGTTATTCCTCCGGATTCATAGATGCTGTCAACTATTCTTTCCTTTTCCTTTTCAGTTAATTCCGGGTCAAAGAATCCTAAAGAATCAATTAGCTTCTCATCGTAAATACTGGGAGCGTTGGTTTCCCGTACGACCTTCAGGTCATTAATAGCATCGAGTTTAGAATCATATTGCTTATTTTCCTGCTCCAGTTCAGGTACCAGAGTATTTTTCAAAGGAAAGTTTTCAGTTTCTTCCTCATCCATAATTAATAGCGAATAAGAAATCAAGAATAGGACTATAACAGCTATTACAGATCCAAATACTATTTTGTTCTTTTCAATTTTCATTATTTAATTTTTTTAGAGTGTTTTCAAAATAATCCGTGATAAGTAAGCCGTGGGGGTTGTTAGGAAAATGGCGGTCCACCGTAATTAGATTACCTGTAGAAACCAACTCGTAAGTATCTATAATAGATCCGCGGTTGATTTCAAAAATTGTAGTGGTTTTAAAGCTAAACTTCTGGTCTTGTTCCTCTATTTCAGAATTAATGCTCAATACCTTCTGTACAAGGGAATATTGAATTAACCTGTTATAGACACCATCAGCCTTCTTTTGTCGATAGAGGTTGTCCACGGAACTGTTTCCCAGCCAAAGCGCTTTATCAAGATTTTTTATATAATTGCTGGCATCAATATTATAGAAGTAGTTGTGAAAAAGCTCCAGGTGAGCTAAAGCTTCTACTTGAAAATTTTCCTTTTGGGAAACCAGTTTTAAGGGAATTACTTCCCCGTTAGTATTAACAGCAAAGGCGCTGTTTAAAGCCCTCTTATGAATTGAAAATGCCATCCAGCCGGAAATTAAACTTGAAGAAAATGCGCAAAGAACTACAGCAATAACTATAAAGCGGTTTAGTTTTAATACGGAATATATATTTTGGTAAGGGGTTTTCATGATGTAAAAAGTCTAAGAGTGAAAGAAGTGGCCCGCCTGTAAAGTTTGAATTTTAGGAAAACAATAAAACCAACGGATCCTAATTGAACTACCGGAGAAAAAAAGTCACTGCCCACATCGGTGCCGAACAGGTTTGTCCAGAAGTTGGTATTAATTTCTGTGTAAATGGCATTAATAAAAACGTTCACTAAGAAAAACGCTGGAACAAGCATATAAACTGCAGCATATAACTTGAAGAAATTATATGCCAGAGACCGAAACTTTTCAAACACAGCCAGACTAATGACTAGGGGGAAAAATGCCTGCATCAATCCTAACAGGAAATAACGTTCAGCCAGGAATAGGGGATAGATAAAAAGATCCAATATCCATAAAAACAAACCAATTAGAAAAGCGAAAAACTTAAAGCCGTAAAGGGGTGTTACCAGTACTTCATAAAGTAATGCCATAGCTTTCCTTGCGGCTTCAAGTGCGGTGACGTCTTCTTCAATGGGTATATCCTGCATCTGCAGGGGAAGCAAAGCAGGAGCCGTATCCCGGTAACGGTTTTCTATGGCTACTAATACTTCATCGAAAAAACCTAATATTTGTGTTGAGAAAATTACAAGGAGTACTACGGCAAAATTTTTCGCAAGTTCTCCTGGACTTAATCCCCAGGTATATCCATCTTTATCGGCAATGCCTTCATTGTACTTTTTAAGGATATTCACAAGAAAAAAAAGCACAGCAAGTGTCTTCATACCCACAATTGTATACTGGGAAAATTCGCTGTTCTTTATGGTCTGGAAGACCGTATCGATATATTCCAGTCCAATTCCTAAAGGTATGATAGCGGCCATCCCTAAAAGTTTGCTTCACGATTATTGATCTTATCCTGCATTTTCCTAAAGGAAATTATATCCCTGTAACGTTTGGTCTTCATACTTATCTCCACAACCATCTCCCGTGATTGCATCTCCTTTTGCTGAAGAATTTCTGAACGCTCCGCGTCGCTCATTTTGAGGTAATCACTGGACAAAATTTGATCTATAAAATCCATTGTTTCTAAAGAATTTTGTACAATGGAATTAAAGGATTCCGATACCCTCGTAACTTCTTCGGGTTTGATATAAGGCGAGTTCAATATTTCCCTTAAATCATTTTGCATAATTCCAATGAGCCGTTGATTGTTTTGGCTTATTTCCCGCACTGCATTGAGTTGTTTCACAACAGAATTTACCTTTTCAAGATTTTCTTTTTGTTGTTTTAGAAATTCAACAGTCTTTAAAAGTTGAGAGGTTTGTTTTGCAGATTCTACAAGAGATTTTACAAGACTTACAAAATTTGTATTATCATAAACCGGCATTCCCTGAGCCTGAATATTCAGGCTGAAAAGCACTGCCACTCCAAGGATTAAAATTTTTGTTTTCATATTTTTATTTTTTTGATGAATACTCTTTTATTGCCTTCTCCATATCCTGATACTTCTCATAAAGCTCCAGGATTTCTTCATTTTGGAATCCATCGGTTAGGTAAGCAGCATATACTTCCTTGGGCACTTCCAGACGAAAGACATTGCTCTGCTTCCCGATTTTAATAAATATTTCAGTGTACTTACGCTCTCCGGAAAGATTGTTCCTGATGGATTTTAACTGGTTAAGATCGTGACTGGAGAGGTTTAAGCGTTTTACCAGTTCGTTATATCCTTTTTCATTATGAAGGCTGTAAATAACCTGTGTATTGTCCAGGATACTCGCCGAAACGGAATTATTAGGTAACTGGTTAATGGATTGTAAAATGATACCGATTGCCCCGTTCTGTTTCCTGATGGCCTGATAGTAAAATTCCACGCTTTCCAGTACATTTTCGAATTTTAGCTGCTTGGCAAATTCATCAAACAGGATAATTCCTTTCTCCGCACGGTTTTTCCAGATAGTTCGTTGTATTGCAGACTTGATCAACTTGAGCATTACTGAAAGAACTTCCTTATTGTCCTTCACTTCATCAAGCTCAAATACAATTAATCGTTTGTCCTCGATTTTATAGGTTTGATCTTCATCAATTTCAAAGAGGAAACTATAAAGGCCGTCACCCACATATTCCGACATTACGTGTAGAAAGTTCACTATATTAAAATAGTCCGGATGAATCTTTAATTTCTGAAGCAGATCCTTCTGATTAGCTTCAATAAACTGGTAAAAGCTATTTAGAGAATGTTTGTCTGAGACATTGGAATAGTAGTGAAGTAAAATTTTCTTAATTGAAACAGACTGAGCTTTGGTCACTTTCAAATCTGAACCGAATAGTTCAAACAGGAACATTGACAAATCCTCCAGGCGTTCAGGATTGATATCTTCTGAATTAGTGATGTAGAAAGGATTTATCCCCAGGTTTTTTCCGCTTTCATATCTAAGGATCGTATACTTTCCCGGATATAACTTTGCGAACTTTGTATAAGATCCACCAAGATCAATGATCACCAGGCGCACTCCACTCTCAAAATATTGCCGAAGAATATTGTTGGCCAGGAAAGATTTTCCTTCACCGGTAGGGGCAAATATGGCAAAGTTGCGTGCCTTAATTCGTTTTTTTTGTTCGTCCCATACATCCTTTAGAACCGGTATATTATGCTGACGATCATTGAAGATAATTCCTGTAGAATCTGATTTATAATTTGTGTTATTAATTAGCAGGCACAGAGCGTGCTTCAAATCTGTCACATATAGATCTGAATTAGAAAAGTTGGAAGAAAAACAACAATAGCTGTTTAGCACGTAGTTTTTACGCTCTTCTCCCCTGGGGTAGTAGGGCGTAATATCCAGTTCCTTCAGTTCTGTTTTTACCTTTGAAGCTATCTTGGTTAACTCCCTGGCGTCTTTAGACCAGTAAATGACATTTAAATGCCCACGGATGATTCGGGATGTATCATCTGCGTTTATCTGGTTAAGAATATGCTGAATTTTTTCCAGCACAACTTTATTCTGAGATCCAAAATTCGAACTTTTATGGAGCTCTTCAATTTTCTTATCAAGGAGCTTCCGCCATTTTTGCTTATCATCAAGGTAAAGAACTTGGTTTACCATATGATTTTCGTTAAGAGTTAATCCAAGGCCGTCAATAAAACCCTGGTGGAATATAAAGTCATCGGAAGTAAACCGCTCATCGACTTTACTGCTCTGCACACTCTCCCCAAAACAGAGTTCGCTGTTGATGGCCAAGGCATCAACAAAATTTTCGCCTATCTGAATGTTGGATCTTTCCAACAACATATCCGTATCAAAACCTTCCTGAAAGCCATTGAAATAATTATTAGTCAAACCTTGGATCTCCTTAACATCCAGAGGATGAAAAGACATTTTCCGGCTGTTGTTGATAAAAGAAATTGAATCGCTGACGGAGCTGATAAAGCTTTTAAGAATATCATCAAGTTCCTGCCACGTACCTTTGGAAACTTTTTTAAAAGGATTCATATACTTTGGATTATTTAAAGCTTTGTTTTTGGTGAGAATGAAAAATAAATAGGAGTAATGATCCATATATTTTCTGCCTTTGAAATGATCGTATGTTGCCTTTTCTAAAAAGGTGGTATTCGGTAATAATTCAGCAGAATAGTCCTTCTTCAAATAGATATCCTGTTTATGAACCACAGTTCCTGTGGGCAAGGATTTTAGAGCCTGGAACCAAACTCCATGAATATCTTCAAAATCTTTTTCAGATAAAGAGTAGATTTCAGGCAGCAGCCCTTTATAACAAAGAATTGCATTTCCATTATTTGCAAAAACAACGTTATCCTGTATTTCAATTATTGGGCTGTTTGCCGAAAGATTAATTTTTATCATAATCAAAACCTGAATTTCTTTTGTTACTGATGATATCCGGAAACATTGCCCTGAGCTGGAAGAGCTGGAGCATATTATTGATTCTGATTAGCACTAAATAGAGCGCACAATTAAAGATCAAAACACCAATGATGATCCAGAAGTTAAAGGAGAAAATGACGACCAGTAATGAAGCTATTATGCATATCATCATTATGGCAAAGGAGGAGACGGGCAGTCCAAAAATGACGGCTCCCTTCCTTATGTTCCTGTAAATTTCAAATTGTTTCACTAGACCACAATTGAAATTAAATAGGTGAAGATGCCTACCACCGCGCCTGCAATAAGAACAAAAACTAGAACGCGGGTAATTCCTTTTTTAAGATCTGCATTTTCTCCAAAGAAGTGACCTGCGTTAAATAGAAAGCCCACCAGGAAAATTACTCCCAGGAGAATGGGGAAAATAGTTCTAATGGTATCGGCAACATCATTAACTGAATTTTCAATCCCGCCAATCTGGGCGAAAAGCGGGAAAGAAATCAGAGACAAAAAGAGCATGGGATAGATTGATTTTTTCATAACGAACGGGTTAAATTTTAGTGTTGTTCTCGTTATGGAAAAAGTACAATTATTTAAATATAACTAACTGAAAATCAAACAAATAAACAAAAAATATTATGTGGTTATCAATGGATTAATTTGATGGAAATTGATATTAAACTTTATTAAAAGGAGAGGAAGGAAAAGGAGTAGTCTAAAAAAATTAAAGGGGAAGGAGACTGAAAGACGTCAGATTTATACTTTGCGGCCTGAAAAAATAGTTTGCTTTTGGAAAGGAAGAAGAACGTCAAAAAATACCACTATTGATAATGATCAAAGAGAAAAAGATCCTGATGCAGTGATTGAAAAGGGGATTCGGGAAGTGGTGATTGCCTACTTAGTTTATTACCAAGTGTATAACAGTAAAATTCAAAATACTGCGAAAAAAATTACTGTAGCTGTATTAGCAGAATAAAAGACTAAAAATCCTCAATTTTAAATTTTAATTTTTTCGCAAAATACAATTTATCAAAATAATTTTGAAAGGTTGGGTCAGGAATAACATATTCCTTGCCTTCACATATTTTTTTAAACTTAAATGGATTTTCTAAATACATTGCACAGACATCTAATTCATCCCTGGCAATTAATCTTTCATTCAATAATTCGCGATATTCCAAAAATTCAGTGAAACTTCTGTAAGGATTATTACATACCAAACTTATTGTTTTTAGAAATACTTCAAGATCGTCATGGTTTATTGACCATGGGTAAAGATCAGAGTCATTCGTTCTTTTTAATAGTAGACCCAAATCAGTTTGAATAGATGCAAATCGTTCAGAAGTAACTACAATATTGAATACATCCTTTATGGTGGAAGTTTCAATTTCTTGCCAGGAGTTTTTGCACTTTATAGAAACCCTTTGACCTTTAAGAATTAATTGCTCTACCTGATAACACTGTTCGTAACCTTTCTGAATACAATCATTAAAATCGGATTTTATCCTTTTGAAAGCCTGATTTCTATCTCTTCGCGGCTCTCTATTTCGAGAGGATTTACATTCAATAACAAAAGCATACTTTTCGTTAATTATAAGAAGATCTTTTTCTTCAGGATTGTTATCAATATAATAGTTACTAAACACTTGTAAAGTTTTCGAATTTTTGAAAAACTTTTCAAAAATTTCTCTAGTTTCATTTTCTAATATTACTTTGCCTTTTCTGAGATTAAGCTGTTCCTTTTCTTTTTGGGTTGTTGTTAGGGTGACATAAAGCAAATTAAGCAGGGCTGTGGGTAATTGTTTTTGATATACGTGGAGATATTCTGTGCTGTTAATCCTAATTATTGGTTTGGCTTCCAGCGGGTTTAATTGTGAATAATAAATAACATTATAATTTTCATTTATATCAAGAGAGAAGAGCTTGCAGAAAATATCAACATCTTTTTTCTCAAATCTCTCGTAATAATCTTCTTTTGTAAATAGAAGACAATTATGCGGTTGCTCATAAAAATTCACAAAATCATCCTGAATTTTTTCCGATAGGTTTGAAAATTCTTTGAAGAATTCAGTAGGTGGAATTGTTCCTTTTAAACCACTTCTAAATTTGAAAAATTCTTTTGTAAAAGCAAATGATTTAGACTTAATAGATTTCTTGATATAATCCTCTTCTGAATATTGACAGATCTCAATAAGGCTTTTCAAATCAATTCCTAATCTTTCGCGAATTTTATCTTGATATGGATGATATAATCGGATTACTTTATTCAACTCCTGTTCTCTATAATTGAGAATGCCATTTAAGAAATAATCCTTAAAAACCATTTCGTGTATGAGTTTTTTCTGTCTCTCATCTTTAATTTCCTGAAGATCCTCCGTAGAGTTATATTCATTGAGGTAAAAGTGATTTATCTGTAAAAGTATATCCATTACTCTGTTCAGCTTTTTATCAACCTCCTCTGAAAATCTTAAATATTCTTCTCCCTCGGCAGGAGAAGAAAGCCTTAGCATTATTAAATAAAGGGAATCCTTTAACTTTGATTTCATTTTATGTGAGAAATTAAAATGATCTCTCTCTGGATTATGGCGAATATAATCCGCAAAAAAACACACAAAGCTTCCTTTTGTATATCTGGAAATAATATTCTGAATTTCAAGGGAATTTTGGGTTATGTTAAATTTTTCCATTTTCCAATTTTCTTGATCCAAATATATTTGTTGCTAGTCTATTTAAGAAATTCTTAAATTCCTTTTTTTGCCTTCGCAGGGCAGAAAGATAAATAGTAATTATGACTATTGACCTAAATAAAAATCTGTTACAGATCTTAAATTTTTAATAAAAAGGTAATCATAAAAAGGTGGAGAAATACTATAATTTGAGTTATCTCCTTTTATCCCCAGACCCTTCATCAAAAGCAATTAAATTAAACAATTCCCGCATCCGGCTTCTAACCCGGTTTCCATAACGCTCTTCCAGTTCTTCCGCATTGAGGTTCGTAGTTGCATGGGTTTTGATTTTCTGTTTGCTTTGAAGAAAAAGATCGTGCCTGGAGAGAAGGACTTCACCCATGACATTACAATCTTTGCCATAGAACCTTCCCGGAGGTTCTACACCTAAATCATCAAAACAATAGAACCTGGAGTTTCCGTAATCTTCAATAGTTTTATATCCCAGATGGTTAAAACTAAAGGTCACGTTACGGCAGGGGATCATCTCGTATGGCCGTTGCAGGGGCACAAGGTGACGAAGGAGTTTCATTAATGTGGTTTTTCCACATCCCACAGGACCGGAGAGTAAAAGACCTTTTTCAACATCTATTCCGAATTTCTTGCAAATCGTTTTGTCTTTGATAAAATATGAACATAGCTTAAGTAAAATATTCCTGTCCTCTTTGTAGAGCTTAAATTTTTCGCCAAAAAGAAGTTTTCCCTTAGCATTGAGATATACCAGGATTTTTGGAAAATCATAGTTCATGGATTTGCCATCAAATTTTCCAATGGAAAACTCTACGCCACCTTCCATAATTTTAGAGGGGTTGTCCATAGTCTTTCATTTTGGTAGTTTTAAGGTTGTCCCGATTTTGGGATGTTCTCTTTTTTATTTGGCTGTTTTGTGAGCCAAATAATTCAACACGGTCCATCCAGGTTATTGCTACTGCCTGCCAATTTTTAATCTCTTGTTCATCGCTGGTTTTCCAGTTTTTTCTCTGGTAGTATTCGAAAAATTTATTCCCTTCTTCAGCAGAAAAACTTTTTTCTGTAAAAAATAATAAAACCGCCTGCAGGTCCTTTGGCTGTTTATTTTTGTTTATTTGTTTAGAATTGTTTATATAAGGTACCAATGCTTGTCCACCTATGGGACGGTGGCGGTCCATTACTTGTTCAGAAATGGGACTGCTCCGGCTCACTGCCGGGTCGCTGGTGGGACGGTGTTGATCGGCCAATTTTTCTAAGAGTAGATCACAATCTTCTTCAAACACTTCTTTTTTCACTCTAATAGTAGTCATCCTTATTTTGCTGCCTTTGTAGGGATTGTTGGAAGGTAAATAAGAGAGGTATCCCCATTGATGCATTTCAACAATACATCTATGATAGGTAGATTTCGAACCGATTTTGGCTACTTGCATAAGTTCTCTTCGGTTCACAAAAAATTCTGCTGCAAATCGGCTGCTGTTCCATTCCTGGAACAAAGCCATATAGAGGCTTATATGAGTAGGGTTGAGACGATCATCAAAGTAGAACTTTTCAAAAGCCGAGTTCAGTTGCTTTATGTAATTCATCTTAGTAATCGAATTTGTTTTGTACCCGGTTGGCAGTCATTACTTTCTGTATTTCCTCGGCATCATAGTAAATAATACCCCCAATTTTTGTGTAGGGCAGGGTGCCATTGATCCTTAAATTCTGAAGAGTCCCGGGGCTCACCTGGAGGAGATCCATGACATCAGAAGATTTGAGATATCGCTTTAAAGTTCCAGAAGTTTGTTTTGCTAGGATACTTTTAATTTCCTCAAGTAATTCCATTTTGAATTCCCGAAGATCGTCGGTGGTAATAATAGTTGTTGGCATATAAGTACAGTTTTTAAAGAAAGAGACTACCAAACGGTTAATACTTTTTAGTTGGTAGCCCCTTTCAGGATTTGACTTTCGTTCTACAAATTTGGAGAGGTTTAATGAGATTTATTCCCTAGTTCTACCGTAGTACGGTAAAAGTTTAACATCTTGAAATATGAGGTATTTTGGACGGATTTTATCTCGTGTTTTTGATTCTATATGCTCAAATAGTATCAAAATATATTGAAATCAGGAAAAAATATTTATTCGGTATTTCGACCTGACTACGTTTTTTGACTTGTGTGAAAGGCGGAAATTCTTTGCTCTAATTTATTTTAATAGGATGAATGTAGCTATTAGGTAAACAAATTGCGTCTTGCTTTTTATCCGAATCTTCAGATCTTGATGGGTTTTACCGAACTATCAGAACCTGCTTCTTCTTTGGTTCAGCTTATTTCAACCATAGTAAAATGGAAGTTGTTTTTAGAAATTGCGGCAGGTCTGAACCAGAAAAATATTCTGTACCTGTCTCTCTTCAGGAAAATTTCAATGTCGGAAATGAGGTAATAGGAAAAACCGTTGATGGAAACAGCAACTATAATGATAAGCTTTAGGTTTTGCTATGGTTGTCATTTTGGCAGGTAATTTTAGTAAAAACTCAGCTTTACCTTCAGGAACTCCAAACAAAGAATTAGAACAACATAACTCCAGGCACTTACGTTTACAGGTTAGGGTAAAATTTCAGGATTTGATCCGTTCTATAGATCCTTTTAACACGTAAATTAACATGTGGTTAACTTTTTTCTATAGATTAATGATTTAAATTCTAAGAGAACTGAATTAACTTCTAAAATATTTTAAATATGAAAAACAGACTATTCTTCTTCCTAATTAGTCTCGGGATTTTGCACCCTGGTTTCTCTCAGGAAAAGGTGGGGCTGGAACTGTTGGCTGACAATTTTGTTTCTCCGGTGGCATTGGTTGAATCTCCCGACGATTCTGGAAGATATTTTATTGTGGATCAGGTTGGGGTAATAAGAGTACACACCCCCCGGAAAGGTGTTTTACAGAAACCTTTTTTGGATCTTAAGGAAAAAATAGTTCCCCTTAAGGACGAACACGAGGAGAGAGGGCTGCTCGGGCTTGCTTTTCATCCCGAATATAGCAAGAACGGCAGATTTTTCGTGCACTACAGTGCGCCACTGAGTGAGGATGGTCCTGAAAATTGGGATCATACCAGCCACATTTCTGAATTCCGGGTTTCTCAGGACAATCCGGAAATGGCCGATAAGTCTTCAGAAAAGATTATTATGAAGGTTCATCAGCCACAGGATAATCATAATGCCGGAACCCTGGCCTTTGGCCCGGATAATTACCTTTACATTGCCCTTGGAGACGGTGGAGGGGCAAACGATATTGACAGGGGACATGTACCAGATTGGTATGACGAAAACGCAGGAGGAAACGGGCAAAATGTAGAGCAGACTTTACTTGGAAGTATTTTAAGAATAAATGTTGACGGTGATTCTCCCTACAGTATTCCGGATGATAATCCCTTTGTAGGAAAAGACGGAATGGATGAGATCTATGCCTATGGACTTAGGAATCCTTACCGGTTCTCATTTGATATGAAGGGGAACAATGATCTCATTGCCGGTGATGCGGGACAGGTACTTTGGGAAGAAGTAAGTTTGATTAAAAAGGGTGGCAATTACGGATGGAATGTAAAAGAAGGAACTCACTGCTTTAATGCCTATAACAATGACAAGGAGAAGGAGGAATGTCCTGAAGAAGATAAGATGGGCAATCCTTTAATAGATCCCGTCATCGAATTTAAACAAGGCGGTACGGATCATGGAGGTAAAGGCCTTGTGGTGATAGGTGGTTATGTCTATAGAGGTAAAGTAGTTGAAAACCTGCCGGGAAAATATATTTTCGGGACCTGGACACAACAACATGGTAAACCTGCAGGAGCTATGTTTGTGGCAACTCCAAAAGAGACCGGAATGTGGGATTTTAAAGAGCTGGAAATTGCTCAAACCAATTCTACCTCAATCGGGCATTATTTGCTTTCTTTTGGGCAAAATAAGGAGGGAGAGATGTTTGTTCTTACAACAGATGAAAATGGACCTGTAGGTAATACAGGTAAAGTTTTTAAAATTGTATCAGGAAATTAAAATTTTCAGCGGGTCCTCATGAAAAAAGAAAACCACCCTTCTTTGGAGTGGTTTTCTTATTATTTATAGATCATATTTTAAATGATAAAGTTGCTCCGTAGGTGGCGGGATTACCCAGGTGAACTGCACCAAAGTCGTACCCATAACTAACATACTTTTTGTCAAAAATATTACGGCCCCAAACCATGAGCTTCATATCCTGGTAGGAGACACCAATATTCCCATTGTACAGGTTGTAAGGCTCCTGCCTTAGATTATTTGCAAGATCAAAATACTGTTCTCCCAGGTACTTCCACTCTGCACGGGTTATAAAATTCCATTTATCCCCAGGTCCAAAATCTAAATTATATTGAAGGGCGAACATGGAAGTTACTTCCGGTGTATAGATCTGGTTATTTTCCTGCAGGTTTGCCTCATTACCATCTTGTGCTATAAGGAGCGATTTGTAACTCGCATCAGTAAAGCCAAGGTCATAACTCAATTCAAGGCCACGGGTGAGCAAGGCACGAACTTCTATTTCACAGCCTTTGCTCGTAAGGCTTCCGGTGTTTCGTGTTATGATTACACCATCGGGCAATACTAAAGTTGGCACCTGTACGTCTTTCACATCCGTAAAGAAAAGAGTAGCATTTACCAAAAGCCTATTTTCCCAAAATGAGTTTTTTGTACCTATTTCATAGTTGTTGCTGAATTCAGGTTGAAACACAAATAAAGGTGGCTGGGAAGGATCTGTGCTCAAAGGTGTAAGTCCGCCGGCTCTGAACCCACGGCTGTAGGTAAGGAAGATGAGATTTTCCTCTGAAAGATCATAAGTTAAACCTAATTTTGGTGAGAAAGCATTGAAACTTGCAGTAGCCGTTGAATCGCTTTGATATTCGAATTGTGGTTCGTTATCAGAATCCAGCTGGTATTCTCCCAGCACCGATTGCTTTCTGTATTCGTGATCGTATCTTAGCCCGGCTATAACTCCGATTTTATTTGTGACCTGATAATTTAGCTGCCCAAAAAAAGCAATTCCTTTACCTGTTGATTCTGTGGTATTAATAAGCGAGTAATTTGTTTGTTCAGACCCTATTGAGGCTGCATCTTCACCAAAGTGTGTCGCTTGTTTTACCGGGCTTTCCTGGTAGAACATATAAGTTCCTGCTGTCCAATCCAGGTCTCTCCAGGGACCTTTTGTGGAGGAGAATTTAAACTCCTGAGTAGCTACTTTCACGGTATTCCAGTCTTTTCCATAGTTATTAATGATCGACAAAGCATCCAGAGGGGAAAAGTCGGCATCAATTGGAGTTTCATAATACCTATAATTCTGTTGATAAGCAGTTTGCGAACTAAAATTGACATTTTTCCCTTTATGATCGATTACCAAAGAAGTATTGAACGTATTGTCCTTCATGGTGGAAATCTCGTTTTGATTTAAAATGTAGGGATCTTCAAAAGCAGCCTCAATCCCCATGTTTAAGGGGAAAGCTCCTTTATTTTCCGCGGTAAAATGTTTGAAATTAATAGTTGCATCCCAGGTGGAGCTGAAGAGGTACTTAAGGTAATAATTTCCTGAAAAATTAAATTGATCATCATAGCTTGAACCAGTGTAATCATTCGTATAAAATCCATTTCTCTCTTCATAAAGGCCAGCCGCTCCTAAAAAGAATTTCTTTCCCAAAGGAGTTCTAATTCCTGCCATGTGTCGCTGTTGTTTATAATTTCCAACTGAAGCCTCTCCAAAGACAGCTGTTTCATTTTCAGGTTTTTTGGTAATGATATTGATAACCCCGCCCATAGCATTTCTTCCGTAAAGAGTTCCTTGCGGCCCCCGTAAAACTTCAATCCTTTCAATGTCAAAAAGCTGGGTGATATATGTATCCAGGTTATACTGATTCACGCCGTCAATATAAGTGGCAATTGCAGGATCATAAGAAGTCGTGACAATTCCTCTTATTGAAGTCACTGTTCTGCGATCGCCAGGATCACTTGCGTAGAGGTTTGGGGAAATGGCTGTAAAATCATTTACATTCCGGATCTGGCTCTGCTCCACATTTCCAGCAGAAAGGCTTGTAATGCTAAGGGGGATGTCCTGAATATTTTCCTCTCTTTTTTGAGCAGTTACCACTACCGTCTCCAGTCGTTTCAAGTCTGATTCGATAACCAACCTTATTTCTTCTGTTTCAGAATTAAACTGAAAGCTTTTAAATGTGGTAGTGAAGCCCGACTTTTTAGCAGTTAGAACGTAGCGGCCATACGGAACTTCAAGAAAACGAAATTTTCCATCATAATCGGATCTTGTCGAAAAAGCAGTATTAAGTATTTCAACCTGTACATTGTTAACAGCAGCTCCATTTTTATCTACTACCGTGCCTTCGAGAACCAGACTTGTTTGGCCGTAGGTAGAAAAATTAAATAGCAACAAGAAGAGAGTAAGGGTGAAAAATTTCATCATTTGAAATTTATATTTTTAGTTTCAGAGCTACATTAAAAAGAAAGGGATTTCCCTTTCGAAAGATTAAAAGCAAACATAAAATTGCTTCGGAGGATAAATAGAATCCAGGGCAAGGGATTTTCGTTATTTAAATGTAGAAAAACTGAAGCATGAAAAAGAAGGATAAGAACCAGTTCATATCATTCACCTACGGTGAAATAGGGAGACGAATAATGAACAGGAGGTCATAAGTCCATCACTATTTTAACTGGGCTTTGTTTGAATTTGTATGAAAAGGAAATTATTTAATCTTCCCTGTTTTCAAGCCGGTAGATTATTTTTTTCATTTCCGCAATCTCTCTTAACTGGGCCTCAATGATTTCCTCTGCCAGTTTTTTTGCTTCCGGGTCGTTAATATCAGCTCTCTTACTGGTTAGAACAGCGATTGAGTGATGTGGTATCATTGCCTTCATCCACAGCACATCTCCAACTGGTTCCTGAGCCCTTACCAATCCTAAAGCACCAATAAAAATTATAAAACTCCCTGCGTATATAGCAATATTCTTTTTTCGGTTTTTATACATACCCAGCATCACGGTAAGCATAATTACAGCCATTGCGCAAATCCCGAGTAGTGCCATATAAAATCTTGTAATACTAAAATAGAGGTGATCCCATTCATAAGTGTTCATATACATAGTTATGTACATGGCAATAAATGAAAGAACCAACATAGTAATGAATTTGCTATACATCCCCTTTTTCATTCCTTCGTGTTTTTTATCTTTTTGATCCATTGTTTTTGAAATTATAGTTTGTTAATTAAAAGTTCTTTTATTTCGAAATGGTTTTTTCTACTGATCCACAATTAGGCATTTTTTCACCGAAATACGGATTGGAAATTTCTTTTACGGAGGAATACCAATATGCTCCTTTATTATCAAAAGCCATTGGACAAAACTGTTTGTAAATCGTACCTCCTGAAAGAGCTTCTTCAAACATCGGCCCGATTTCTTCAGTAAATTGGGCAAACAACTTCCTTTGAGCTTCAATATCATCTGTCTCTGAAATAGATTGAGCGATCCCTTTCATTTGAACTCTTTCTTCAGTTAAAATCTCTGCAATATCCCCAGCAGATTGTTGGACCTGATCTGCATCAGATGCAGTCAATGCCATTTTCATTGTAAGATAATGGTGCCATATTGCACCAGTCATTCCATCAATAAATTCCTGGTCAGCAATATCAGCAGTCTCTTTTGCTTCCTGCTCAACTTCTTCCGGAGTATTTACTTCCACCGATTGATTTTCTTTGCACCCCATAAAGGCTGTAAGGAGTAAAAATACTATTGTTGTTTTAAGTGTCTTCATTATAACAATTGTTTTTAGTTCATAAAATGGAAAAAGAATTAAAAAACGGGTATTGGTTACTTTTCCCCTCCTTTTCTTTTTAGAAAAGATCTCCTAAAAGAGCAACACTATGGCTCCGCATGAGCAAGTTAAAAA
Source organism: Antarcticibacterium flavum (assembly GCF_006159205.1). Classification (NCBI taxonomy): domain Bacteria; kingdom Pseudomonadati; phylum Bacteroidota; class Flavobacteriia; order Flavobacteriales; family Flavobacteriaceae; genus Antarcticibacterium; species Antarcticibacterium flavum. The sequence continues at coordinate 2,966,778 of NZ_CP040812.1, forward strand.
CTGTCTAAGAAGCATTCCAAGAGCTTAACAGTTGTTTAACAAAAATGCTCCCCGGGATTACCCGTGTTTTTTTACAAAAGTTTATCAAATATGATTTTAATCATATTTAGCAAAGAATAGGTGGTCTATCTTTACAATATCACATATCAGCTCCCAAAAGGTATAGTTAAAGGTATACAGAACGGGCACAAGGATAAAAGATAGAACTAAGTAATGAAAACCAGATTCTATAAAATATCAACTTTTTTATTAGCTCTGCTGGTATTGTTCTCCACCACCTCTTTTACCGTACAAAAACATTTTTGTGGAACTTTTTTAGTGGATGCTTCTGTTTTTGGTAAAGCCGAATCCTGTAGTCTGCATGCTCAGAAACCGTTATCTCCCACAATTGAAAGTTTGGAAGAAGGATGCTGTAACGAAGAAAAATCAACAGTAGAAGGACAAGATGAACTACAGCTGCCTTTAAATATTTTGGACCTTGATGAGCAGGTTTTTCTCGTCTCGTATTTATTTTCTTTTGGCCAATTCTTTCAGGGGAAAAAGCGTCAGGTAGTTCCCTTTAAAAACTATTGTCCTCCATTGCTGGTTTATGACATTCAATTGCGTAACCAGATTTTTCTTATTTGATTAAGTTTTGATTTCCGGCACCCTGTATTTATTCAGATTGTTAATACAGTAGGTTTGGAGGGGCCACTTGTTAGGGGTTCATAATCAATTCTTAATCAAATTTGTCATGCTTAATAAAATTATCAAATTCTTTCTCGAGAATAAGCTCGTTACTGTTCTCGTATTGCTACTCATTGTAGCCTGGGGCATAGTCACAGCTCCTTTTAACTGGGAAACAAGTTTCCTTCCCCGCGATCCTGTGCCAGTGGATGCCATCCCGGATATAGGTGAAAACCAACAGATTGTTTTTACCGAATGGATGGGTCGTTCCCCGCAAGATGTGGAGGATCAGATTACCTATCCACTTACCACCGCATTGCTTGGCTTGCCGGGCGTAAAAAGCGTGCGAAGTAGTTCGGCTTTCGGCTTTTCCAGCATCTATATCATCTTCAATGAAGATATTGAATTTTACTGGAGCCGTTCCCGTGTACTGGAAAAACTTAACTCCCTTCCCAGTGGCCTTTTACCCATTGGCGTCCAGCCCAAATTGGGGCCGGATGCTACCGCCCTTGGACAGGTGTATTGGTACACGCTGGAAGGCAGGGACAAGGAGGGGAAACCAACAGGTGGTTGGGACCTGCACGAACTCCGCACTATCCAGGACTATTATATCCGTTATGCCCTCACAAGTGTAGAAGGTGTGGCCGAAGTAGCATCCGTGGGTGGCTATGTCAAGGAATACCAGGTGGATGTTGATCCTGCCGCTCTGAAAGCGCATGATGTATCCTTAATGGACGTGATGCAGGCGGTGAGAAACAGCAACATCGATGTGGGAGCCAATACCATAGAAGTAAACAGGGTGGATTACTTTGTCAGGGGGTTGGGCTATGTTAAAGAATTAAGTGATTTGGATGAGGCTGTGGTGAGGGTTGTGGATAATGTGCCGCTTCGTATCAAAGATATCGGTAAAGTAAATATAGGTCCTCAACCACGTAATATGAGTGGTTTATTGGACAAGTCAGGTGCCGAAGCTGTTGGAGGAGTGGTAATCGCACGTTATGGGGATAATCCGCTCAAAATCATCAATAGTTTAAAGGAGGAAATCGAAAAGATAGCCGTTGGCCTTCCCTCTAAAACGCTCGTAGACGGAACGGTATCCAAGGTTACTATAGTCCCATTTTATGACCGCACCGGATTGATTTATGAAACGCTCGGCACACTCTATGAAGCCATAAGTTTACAGATACTCATTACCATTATTGTCATCATCGTGATGCTGTACAACCTGCGGGCCTCTATCATGATATCCGCCTTATTACCACTGGCCGTGCTCATGGTTTTCATTTTCATGAAATACGTAGGAGTAGATGCCAATATTGTCGCCCTGTCAGGGATAGCCATTGCGATTGGCACGATGGTCGATCTGGGGATTATCCTCAATGAAAATATTCTGCGGCATATGGATGAAGTGCCCGAAGGCCAATCCAAACTTAAAACCGTTTATGATGCCACCACCGAGGTTGCCTCGGCAATTCTTGCTGCGGTTAGCACCACCATAGTAAGTTTCTTACCTGTCTTTACACTTCAGGCAGCAGAAGGCAAGCTGTTCGGCCCGCTGGCCTATACCAAGACATTTGCTTTGATATCTGCCTTGATTTTCACGCTTATCATCATGCCTGCCTTTGCCCACTGGATTTTCTCCATGAAAAAAGGAAAGGGGAGATTTGGGCAATATTTCAACTATTTATTGGTCATTTCAGGCCCTATCTTAGCGTTTACAGTTTGGTCTTGGGGCGGCTGGGTACTTTTTGGTTTCGGACTGATCAACATACTGCTTCACCATTATCCAGAGAAGTTCGCAAAACATCGTAACTTAATGCTGGTCGGTTTTACCGTGGTGGCGGTAGCGTGGCTGCTAACAGTCGAATGGGTGCCATTAGGCGTTTCCAATAGTATATTGACCAATTTTCTTTTCATCGGGATAATTATTGCCTTGGTTCTGGGCGGATTTTCCATATTCATAAAGTTTTATCCTAAGATATTATTATGGTGTCTTGATCATAAAGCGATTTTTTTAACCCTGCCAGCCATAATTTTATTGATTGGAGTCAGTATTTGGCTGGGTTTTGATAAAGTATTTGGCATCATTCCAAAGGCTACAGAAAAGGTAGGATGGAATATAAGGGAAAGTTCTGCATGGTCAGGAATGACAGAAATTTTACCGGGATTGGGCAAAGAGTTTATGCCTTCGCTTGATGAGGGTACTTTTCTCCTTATGCCGACTTCCATGCCCCATGCAGGTGTGGAGGAAAACCGCCAGGTATTACAAAAGCTGGATATGATGGTCACGGCTATACCGGAAGTAGATATGGTGGTGGGGAAGGCGGGAAGGGCAGAAACGGCTATCGACCCTGCCCCTATATCTATGTTTGAAAACACCATTAGCTACAAGAGTGAATATGTCTCTGATATTAATGGAACCAAACTCCGGTTTAAAATCAACAAAGACGGACACTTTGAGCTTTCAAATGGAGAAATTTACAATCATGAAACCATGTCTCCTGAGCAGCTCAATGTAAAGCTGCTTATTCCTGATCCTAAAGGCGAATACTTCCGCCAATGGAGAGACCACATCAAAACCCCAGATGATATCTGGAATGAAATTGTGGGTGTGGTCAATATTCCGGGAGTAACATCTTCACCCAAGCTACAACCTATTGAAACCCGGCTTGTCATGCTGCAAACCGGCATGCGGGCACCTATGGGTATAAAAGTCTATGGTCCAGATCTCGCAACAATAGAAGGATTTGGACTTCAACTGGAGAAATATTTGAAAGAAGTCCCTTCTGTTAAATCTGAAGCTGTTTTTGCAGATAGGATTGTTGGGAAACCCTATTTGGAAATTGATATTGACCGCGTACAAATTGCAAGGTACGGATTAAGCATAAGGGACGTCCAGGATTACGTGGAGACGGCCATTGGTGGTATGCAAATTAGTACTACCGTAGAAGGAAGGGAGCGTTTCCCTATCAGGGTTCGCTATGCCCGGGAGTGGAGGGATGACCCTTCAGCCATTGAAACCATGCAGGTACCCACTCCTACCGGATCTTACATACCTTTAGGCCAATTGGCGGATATTACTTACCGGCCCGGCCCTGAAATGATCCGTGGGGAGAACAGCTTTTTGGTTGGCTATGTCCTACTGGACAAAAAGGCGGGATTTGCAGAGGTAACGGTTGTGGAAGACGCTCAGCGCTATTTGAAGGAGAAAATAGATTCCGGGGAATTGTCTGTTCCTGCCGGGGTGCGCTACGTCTTTTCAGGAAGTTATGAAAATCAGATCAGGGCTGAAAAACGGTTGGGCATAGTAGTCCCGCTCTGTTTGATCGCTATCTTCCTGATCCTGTATTTTCAGTTCAGAGCAGTATCTACCACTTTGTTTGTGTTCTCGGGAATTGCTATGGCATTTTCCGGTGGCTTCCTCATGCTTTGGCTCTATGGCCAGGGATGGTTCATGGATTTTTCGGTCTTTGGCACCAACATGCGGGAGCTTTTCCAGATGAAAATCTACAACCTGAGTGTGGCAGTTTGGGTAGGCTTCATAGCCTTATTCGGCATTGCCACAGACGATGGTGTGGTAGTGGCCACTTATCTGGATCAAAGCTTTAAAAAGCGCACTCCTGAAAATATTAAGGAAGTGCGTAGGGCAGTGCTGGAAGCAGGGATGAAAAGAGTGAGACCCTGCCTTATGACTACAGCTACTACCTTATTGGCCTTGTTGCCGGTACTCACCTCCTCAGGTCGGGGTTCAGACATCATGATTCCAATGGCCATTCCTTCCTTCGGGGGAATGGTGGTTGCATTGATCACCTTGTTGGTAGTTCCGGTGCTTTATAGTTGGTGGGCAGAGCGTAAGCTTAAACGCAATCCCGAAGTATTTACAGAATCATAAATCAAGGAAATGAAAAAAATAGCAATCATATTCCTGTTGCTTTTAGGCGTTCAGTTCACAAGCTTTTCACAAAGCCTGGATGAATACCTGAAAATAGCAGCCGAAAACAACCCTGAGCTAAAAGCTTACTTCAATGAATATCTGGCCGCTTTGGAAAAAGTACCACAGGTTGGGTCACTGCCTGATCCGGAACTGGATATGGGCTTTTTCCTTAGACCAATGGAATTCACTATGGGTAATCAAAGAGGTCAGTTACAGTTGATGCAGATGTTCCCATGGTTCGGTACGCTGAGTGCCAGAAAGGATGAGGCAAGCAAAATGGCCTTGGCACGGTACGAAGTGTTTCAGAATGCCAAATACAGTTTGTTTTATCAGGTAAAAAACACCTGGTATCAACTATACAGGCTGGAAGAGGAAATCCGCATTACGGAGGAAAACCTCGGCATTCTCAAACAGTATGAGCGGCTGGCACTCATCCGCTTTCAGAGTGCAGGTTCAGGTTCAGGTACCGGTTCTACCGGTATGCAGGGAACTTCAAACATGAGCAGCGGTACCTCCACTTCATCAGCAACTTCAATGGGTGGAATGAGCAGTGGAATGAACAGCGGTACTACTGGTAAAAGCAGCCCAAAAGGCGGGTCTTCAATGGGTTCTTCCCCATCAATGAGCGGAGGTGGGTCCGGCATGAGTGATGTACTCAGGGTAAGAATTGAAATCAAGGAGTTGGAAAATACTAGTGCCTTGCTGCAAGACACCCGACTGCCCTTAAAAGCCGAATTCAATCAGTTGCTTAACCGGAATGTCAATGAAGAGGTTGCGATTGCCGATTCATTGAGCTTATCAGTAATAATATGGGAACGTCAGGCATTGCTGGACAGCATTACGCACAACAATCCCATGGTGAAAATGCTGAATGCTGAAGAGGAAGCCTACGAGGCTCAAAAAAGGATGGCAAAGCTTGAGGGAAGGCCAATGCTGGGAGCAGGTGTTAATTACATGCCTTTTAGTCCACGAACTGAGAATGGAGTGTCAATGGGGGGTGATGACATGGTTATGCCCATGGTGAGGTTGACTATTCCCATCTACCGCAAAAAGTACAACGCCATGCAAAAAGAAGCCGAATTGAGGCAAACGGCAGTAAAAGAGCGCAGGGAGAACACCGTCAATCAGTTGACCACCCGATGGTCAACCGCTCTGCGGGATTTGGACGATGCAAACAGGAGAACAAAGCTGTACAGGGAGCAAACCGACCTGGCCAGGCAAACCCTGAACCTGCTGATGGCCAGCTACGCTACGGACGGACGGGATTTCGAAGAAGTGCTGCGCGTACAACAGCAATTACTCGATTTTCAATTGAAACTGATCACTTCAATAGTAGATCAGCACATAACCATTTCCATGCTGGAAAACCTGGCAGCAACAGAACTGAATTAATGACGCTTTAAAATTTAAAAAAATGAAAAATTTTCTCAAAAATAAAAAAGTCCTTTTCGCATTGCTGCTTGCATTGGTATTGGGAGGTCTTATCGGATGGCTAATCAAAGCATCAAATAATCAAACTAAAGCATCAACGGAACATCAGCATACCGAAACAACTGATGAAGTGTGGACTTGCTCCATGCACCCACAGATAAGACTATCAGAGCCAGGAAGTTGCCCAATTTGTGGGATGGATCTGATCCCTGCAACATCCCAGCGCTCAACATTAGATGAAAATCCTCTGGTACATGAAATGACCCCTCAAGCAATAGCTATGGCCAATATCCACACTTCAAGGGTTACGGGAGTGTCTCCTGAAGGGGAGCTTTTTCTAACCGGAAAAGTGAAGGCCGATGAACGCCAATTGGCTTCTGTTACGGCCAAGTTCCCGGGACGGATAGAACAGCTTTTTGTCAATTTCACGGGCCAGGTAGTACGGCAGGGAGAAAGGCTAGCCACCATTTATTCACCGGAATTGGTCACAACGCAAAAGGAACTTTTAGAAGCTGCTTCTACGAAAGCTACTTATCCGGAGCTGTATGATGCGGCCAGGGAAAAACTTCGCTTGTGGAAACTGAATGAAAAGCAAATTGACGCCCTTGAAAATTCTAGAAAGGTGCAGGACCAATTTGACGTACTGGCCGACAAAGCAGGTATCGTAACCCAGCGAAACATCGCTGTTGGCGACTATGTGAGTACAGGCTCGGTTTTGTTCGACGTGGTAGATCTCAGCAGGGTTTGGATAATGATCGATGCGTATGAATCTGATCTTCCATTTGTGAAAATGGGTGATGAAGTCAGCTTCACGGCTGCAGGGATTCCCGGCCAAACCTTCACAGCAAAAGTCACCTATATTGATCCGGTGATCAACGCCAACACCCGTGCAGCATCCGTTCGTGCAGAGGCTTCCAACGGAAGCGGTGAGCTGCGGCCTGAGATGTTCATCAATGCCCGCATCCGTACCACCTTGCGCAAAGGCCAGTCATCGCTGGCCATACCCCGTACGGCTTTACTCTGGTCTGGCAAACGCTCTATTGTATATGTAAAAGTGCCAGAAACAGAATTTCCTGCCTTCGAAATGCGTGAAATCACCATTGGCCCACGCATGGGCGAAATGTGGCTGGTGGAAGTTGGCCTGGAGGCAGGGGAGGAAATCGTCACCAATGGTGTATTTGCCATTGATGCCGCTGCCCAGCTTTCCGGCAACTACAGTATGTTAATGCGTCCCGAAACAAAAACGATGGACGTGCCCCAGGCATTTCGTCAGCAGATCACAGCTGTTGCTGATGCCTACTTCAAGGTGAAAAATGCATTGGTAGAAGACAGTTCTGAGGAAGCCACTTCGGCTTTGAACGAAGTGGAAAATGCCATTACCCAAGTGGAAATGCGAAACCTGAAAGGAAAAGCACATGACCATTGGATGGCCTTGAAAGAGCAATTGACCGGAGCTATTCAAATGATGAAGGAGGCCAAAGATTTGGAAACGCTGCGTCAACATTTCTCTATGCTTTCGCAAAACATGCTGGAAATAACCGAATCATTCGGATTGGAAAAAGAAAAGGTGTACAAGGATTTCTGCCCGATGGCTTTTGACAATAAGGGTGCTTTCTGGCTGAGCGAATCCGAAGAAATCCTGAATCCCTATTTTGGAGAAACAATGGTCTCCTGTGGAGAAGTAAAAAAGACGTACCTGAAAGGACAAAAGGTCTTTGAAGAGGGTGGCCCTGCTAAGCAGCAATCTGCCGGAGGGCATAATCACTAAAATGACTCATTGAATCAAATGTAAAAAAAAGTAATGAAATCCTTGAAGTTCATCAGGCAATTGGTAATCAAATCAAGTCCGACCATCCTATTTATTGGTGCAGTCTTTTTGCTCTATGCGGTATTGATGCAGTACATGAACCACAGCAGTAGTTAGATGTTGATCCTTGTCGTATTTCTGGCACTTGTCAAGGTAGTGTTCTTCACCTTCTATACGTTCAGGCAAATGCAGGCAGTGATTAATAGCTGTGCATTTATAGGTGAAGTACTATTCACATTTGGCTTGCTGGTTGTACTGATGAGCTTCTCATTTGCTACGGATTTCTCCTGTCTGGCAGGCTTTGACAAGCACTCATTTGAGGGATTAAACAATGATGAAAACCTGTCCTTTTGGAATGGGCTGTTTGATTACTTATACCTAAGTGTTGTCACTTTTACCTCGCTTGGTTATGGCGATATAGTGCCGGTTTCCATACCAGCCAAACTGCTTGTCATGATGGAGGTGGGGCAGAGTTTTCTGCTGGTGATTTTCGGGCTTTCAAATATCAAATCGATACAAATCAAAACAACAACCACAACGCCATGACCGGTTGCTACAAAACAGGAGATGAAGCGTCTCCAGCTAAAATAAAAGTATGGTTGGGCCGAGCGGCCTGGAGGATTGCGATCCTCTTGGTTATCGGTGTGACCTTGATTCAAGTATTTAACCATTAAACAAATAGAAAAATGAAGAAAACAATGATCATGCTATGTCTGGCTTTAGTAAGCTGGGGAGCAAACGCACAACACAACCACGGTGGCCAGGCCGTGCAACAGGAGATTATCCAAACAAAACCGTTGTTCAAGTCGAAAGAAGTAACCAAGGCCTATCAGGCTTATCTTGATGTAAAAGATGCTTTGATAGCTGCCGAAGCGGGAAAGGCACAAAAAGCAGCTCAAAGTCTTTTAAAGACCCTTAAAAAAATGGACAACAGTGAGCAGGCTCGGGCAGAGGCTGCAATAATAGCATCTTCAACTTCTCTGGGAGCCCAGAGAAAATCCTTTGCAGCCCTAAGCGATGAGATGACCGCACTCGTAAAAAACGGTCAATTATCTATGGGTGTAGTATATGTTCACTTCTGTCCTATGGCCAATGGTCTCACCGGAGCTAACTGGCTTTCAAGCCAACAGGAAATAGTAAACCCGTACATGGGAGAAAACATGAAAAAATGCGGTAGTGTCAAAGAAACCATTCAATAATAATTAAGTCCTGCAGAATATGGGTTGGGCAACCCCAAAACTTGTTCAACCCATTGGCAGGCACTAACAAAAACGATTAAGATGAAAAAGTCAATTAACATAATTTGGATGGCTTTTGTAAGTATAGCTTTTATTTCATGCAATTATTCCGTAGGGAAAAATCAAGATGTTCATGAGGTTGTTCAGCAGGAAATTCTCAAAACGGAAAAGCTGGAAGCAAACTACCAGGTTGGGGATCATGTTCCAAATGAATTGGTGTGTATGGTCAACAACGCCTATATGGGTAAATCTCAAATGCCTGTACCTGTTAATGGTAAAACATACTATGGCTGTTGTGAGATGTGCGTGGGAAAGCTAACTAATGAAGAAACTTCCGCATTTCAATAGATCCATTCAGTGGTGCCACGGTAGATAAAGCCACTGCATTTATAGTCCTCCAGCATGAAAATGGAAATGTGGCATATTTTGAATCTGAACAAAATTACAAGTCGCACATTAGTAAATAAGACGGAAGGTTTTTCCAACCAAGACCTTTATTTTTTAGTTAACTGAAGAATATTTTAAAAAAATGAGAGAAGTTAAGGCATTTGTCAGGCATGAAAGACTCAATGAAGATATAAAGGGACAGCGCAATAAAACTTTAAAAGTATAACGATAATTGAAGTAGAAGGGACCGGCAGCATTACCAGTCGTAAAGCACAACCATCCTTTAATTTCACTGTCACTCATAATAAAATGGCCAAGTTAGAATTGGTCTGTAAGCAGGAAGATGTTCAAAATATTGTTGAGATTATCAACAAGAATGGCAGTACAGGAGAAATAGGAGACGGTATAATTTACATCACTATGGTGGAAGAAATTTTCAAAGTGACAACAGGAGAAAGCAGTCGGTATGAACTTTAGATTTTAGGAAGACAAAGTTTAAAACTGCAGCCTCCAAATAAGGCGTGGCATGGCAACGTACAGAAAATGTAGAAGAGAACAAAAAAAAAGGTTGAAAGAGAGAAACAAAAAGCCTTCTAAGAGAATAACTACGACGGACAAAATTGTTGCTTTCCTATCCTTTCTTATAATATTCCTTTTGGCAGTTTACGGAGCTTTTCTAAGAGATACGTGATCTTTTTTATTCGCATCCTACCTTTAAAGGTGGTATTTTTTAAAAGTTTATTTCAAAGAGGTGGCATAATATGATATATATCATATTATGGATTACGAGAATGTTTTAAATTCGAAGAAGATTAAATTACTCTGGTAATACAAAACTCGGCCACACGATAACTTTTACAACTAATGGACCGGAAAACTTTGTCCCCTGGGAATTGTCGTCGTGACAATGAATAAAAAAATTGTAAAAATCAATTCTAAAATTTCAAAGTAATGAATAATATACTCGTACCAACTAATTTTTCTAAAAACTGTAGAAAAGCTGAAGAGCTGGGCATAAAAATGGCTAAACTTTACAATGCAGAGATTCACTTTTTACACTTGATGAACACTCCTGTAGACTGGGTCAATTTAGATAAACAAAAAGAACTCAGGTATCCAGAAACTGCAAGAAATATAGGAAGTGCAAGAGCAGATTTGAGAGAACTTGAGAAACAAGCGGAACGAGAGGGATTAAGATGTAGAGTTTTTCTGGAATTTAACGGAGACCTTGATAATATTCTAAATCACAGTGGTCATTTCAAACATGATTTTATAATCACCGGGAGCAGTGGTACCAAAGGTGGAATTCGAGAGCTGTTGGGAAGCAACGTGGAAGAAATAGTAAGAAAAGCGGATGTGCCTGTAATTGTGGTCAAAGACCAGGAGGTGTGTTTCCCTTTTAAGAATATTTTGTTCGTGTCTAATTTTGAGGAAGATGTAACAGAAGCTTTTACGCGGGTAAAGTCAATTGCTGATAAATGCCTTGCCCGAATCCATTTATTAAAGGTAAACACAGAGAAGAATTACAACAATATCGAGTCAGGCTTAAAGCCTTTACAGAAATTTGTTGAAAAATTCCCCAGTTTGAAGGATTACTCATTGAATGTGTACAACGAACCTGGCGTGGAAAAAGGTATCAATAACTATCTGCAGTACAAAAATGCCGATTTGATCGCGATGTGTACCCATGGGCGCACAGGGTTTTTGAGTCTTTTCTCCAGTAGTACTGTAGAAAAGGTAACAAATCATTCAGACTTGCCGGTGATGACTATTAGGATAGAGCGATGAGAGGAGCGGCACAAATCAGGAAGTACTCAGGAGAATTGGAAGCTTTTGACATAAGTAAGCTCCAAAAATCTTTAAATCGCGCCGGAGCCGATAGCAATCAGGTGAAAACAATTTCTAAAAAGGTGCAGGAAGAAATTTTTGATTGGATAAGTTCAAAACAAATATACCAGGTGGCATTTAAAATGCTTCAAGACCATTCTCGTGTTAATGCATCAAAATACAAATTAAAAAAAGCTTTGATGGAGTTGGGCCCCTCCGGAGATCCATTCGGAAGATTGTGGGAAAATTACTGGACGCTGAGGGCTTTCAACCCGAGGTTGGGGTCGTGGTCCAAGGGCATTGTGTCTCGCATGAAATCGACGTCATCGCAGAAAAGGAAAACCGTCACTACATGATAGAATGTAAGTACCATAGTGACCAGGGGAGAATTTGTAATGAAAAAATTCCTTTGTACATCCAGTCGAGATTCCTTGATCTAAAAGAACAATGGACACGCCAGCAGGGATACAAAGAGAAAATTCACTAGGGCGCAGTTTATAATAACACCCGGTTTTCGAAGGAGGCAATTCAAGGACCGAATAGACAGCGCAGGTCTGCATCCGGTAACAGCCCTTGTAAATCTTTCTAAGGCAGAAAAAGTAATACTACTGAAAAAGGAATTGTGCTATGCAGAGAACTACAGGAGAATCCCAGCGTACTTAAGGAAATGAATGTTGGTGAAAATGGGTTGATCAAAATTTTAGAAGATTCGAGGAAACTCTGTGGAGTCAAAGAAACGGTTTGGCATGACTAATAAAAACCTCACCACACCTGATGTTTAAAATACATTCCTTCAACTACAATGATTTGGATTGGGAATGGGTTCATTAAAGTTGTAATAAATGTTAACTAAAATAAAAATCATGAAATCACTACTAATTGTTTTATCGGCCATTGGACTTTTAAGCTTAAACAGTTGCAAGTCAACCTTCAATGCAACCGAGACATTGCAGGTTGAAGAAAATAGAACTGCCATTTATCAAGAAATCATTTCAAACCCTGTTCAGTTAACCAATTTCCTCAGTGAGGTACAAAAAAGCGAGGAGGCCAAAAAGATATTGATGAAAGTTCACATGGAACAGATGGAATCTGGAAATATGAAAATGATGATGGAGAAAAACCCTGAAATGAAGGAAAAAATGCAATCCCATTTTCAGATGATGATGGAAAAAAATCCGGAAATGATGCAAAAGATGCAATCAAAAGTGCTCAATAAAATGATGGAGAGTGAAAAGGGACGTGAAATGCTGATGGATGAAATCCATAACAACAAAATGATGACTAATCAGATGAAAACGAAGATGATGCAAATGATGAATGAAAACCCAGAAATGATGAAAGAAATGATGCAAAAGATGATGGAGAAAAATCCTGAAATGAAAGAGAAGATGAAAGAAAAAATGAAAAATAAAGGACAATAAATCCCTGCCCTAAAGATTGGTATAACTACAATTCAAAACCATTTATCAACTATTAAAACTATATAATTATGATGATGTGGTCGTGGATATTGATACCGGTTGTTCTTGTATTGGTCGTATTTCTGTACAATAGAAATAATAGACAAAACACAGAGAAGAATGAGAATCCAATGGATATTCTGGACAGGCGTTTCGGCAGTTAAAGATGGTAACAATAAAATCGAAAAAGAGATGAGGAGCGAGGACTGTATAGGATCCTGTAATTAATGATGGAAGAAAACGGCGTAAATAGGGCAAATATGCATACAAATTAGTACAAAATGTAAATTAAATAAAAACAAATGAAACTTATAATAATCACTGTTATTCTTTTAGCATTGGCAGTTGCTGGAATAGCTATAAAAATTTGGGCTAAAAGGGATGGTAAGTTTGCAGGAACCTGTGCAAGCCAAAACCCTAAGCTCAATAAAAATGGCGAGCCCTGTAGTTTTTGTGGGAAAACGCCTGAAAAGTTTAAAGACTGTGATGAGCCTCAACATACTTAATGGGCAATGTTCAAGTGTCAAAATTGATACTTCAGAACGAGGCCCCAAAGACTGTTACAGATGTTTTAAAAACTAAACTAAAAATTGATAACAATGAAAAACAATCACTGGATATGGATGGTCATCGGTTGTGGCCTACCACTACTGATCATTTTTTTAGCGCCATCTTTTGGTATAGGCGGAGGCTCTTCTCTGTTCATTTTTATTCTTTTTATGTTCGCTATCCATATGTTTATGCCGCACGGGTCTCACGGCCACGGAGGGCACAAACACAATAATGGAAACCCTAATGGTCACGACCATACTCAAAAGCACTCAAACGATGATTCAACAGAAAAAACAAAAGAAAATCAACATCATTAAAAACTAAATACAATGAAACAAAATTTTCAAATTAACGGAATCAGTTGCGGTGGATGTGTAGCAAGAGTAAAAAAGACTTTGGAAGAACATCCCAACATCGAAAAGGCAGAAATCTCGCTAACGCCAAAAGGCACTACAAAAATTACTATGAACGAATCCCTTTCGGTTGCCGAACTACAAAAGCAGCTTGATAGGCTCAATGGTTACACAATTACAGCAATTTAACAATAACAATTTAAAAACTAAAAATTATGTATCTATATGACGGACATTTTGGAGGAATGCACCTAGTATGGTGGATTATATGGATCATATTTCTTGCCTGGATATTCTTTATCCCGGCAGATATTCCATATCAAAGAACAAAGAAAGACAGTCCTCTGGATATCCTTAAAAAACGCTATGCAAAAGGCGAAATATCTAAGGAAGAATTTGAAGAATCAAAAAAGGTTTTAACCTCAGACAACTAATCTAAACTTATAAATCATGTATCGTTTAAACGTAAAAAAACTCGGATTTGCCTTCGGCCTTACGGGAGCACTAATTTATTTGGGATGTATGATCGTAATGGCAACAGCAGGACAGGATGGAACAATTACTTTTTTCAACAGCCTAATACATGGTTTGGACACTACCAGCATTATTAGAATGGATGTACCATTGCTGGAAGCGTTCTTTGGCATTATACAAACGTTTATTTTAGGTTGGCTTATAGGTGCTTGCATTGGTGCTTTTTATAATGCGCAGATAAAGTTAAAAGAGTAAAATAAGACTTATGCAGAACGTCTGGTTTATATGGTCGTTAATAATTTTGGCACTTTGGGCAATAACCTATTTGTCAAAAAAGGGGCATAGAAAAGAAATGCTCAAAATGAGCCTTATTACTATGCCCTTTGGGTTGACAGAACCCTTGTTTGTGCCGGAATATTGGTTTCCACCCTCGCTGTTTGATTTGGCCAAGAAAACCGGCTTTGACATTGAGAGTCTCATTTTCTCTTTCGCTATTGGTGGTATCGGGACGGTATTGTATAACCTTATATTCAAAAAAAACCTGGCAGAAATACCACAAGGCGAAAGAAGTCATAGCATGCACCGATTGCATATTTATATCCTCTTTGTTCCAGTGATTGTATTTGTTTTACTGGCGTTTTTCACGCCACTTAATCATATTTATTGCGGCACCATTGCATTATTTTCGGGAGGTTTGGCAACATTGTACTGTCGCCCGGATTTAAAAGGAAAGATATGGGTTGGCGGATTCTTGTTTACCCTACTGTACGTCATTTATTTTGGAAGCATCTTGCTGTTCTATCCGCAATATGTGGAGTTGTACTGGAACCTCGAAAACCTGACACATATCCTTGTTTTGGGAATCCCAGTTGAAGAATTATTGTTCGCCTTCACCTTTGGGATGTACTGGTCTGGATTGTTTGAACACTTCTATTGGCGGAAACTTATACACTTAAATAAAGCGCGTAATTAATTCGCAGTATCCAGCAACACACTTCAAATGTTCAGTAATGATTGTAAAAGAAAAAGAAAAAAAATGAACCGATACCTAATGGTAAAAGATATTGTATGAAAAATAACAGCGCACTTAACAACTCAATGGATTCTACTTGTATGGTAGCAGATGAAATCTGTATTCCAGATTCCAAATTCCCACGAATAGTTGTCATTGGTGGAGGGTTTGCAGGTTTGGCTTTGGTAGAAAAACTAAGACATCAAAAGTTGCAAGTGGTGTTGTTCGATAAAAATAACTTTCATCAATTTCAACCTTTGTTATACCAAGTGGCTACAAGCGCGTTGGAACCGGATAGTATAGTATTTCCATTTAGAAAGCAATTCAATGGCTACAAAAATGTAGTATTCCGTTTGGTTGAAGTAGAAGAAATTCAACCCTCTTCAAATGTGATAATAACCAACAAAGGAAATGTTAATTACGATTATTTGGTGTTGGCTACAGGCACAAGCACCAATTTCTTTGGGTTAGACAAAATAGCCCAAAACAGCTTGGGAATGAAAGATATTCGCGATTCCCTAAACATCCGCCATATGATGTTGCAAAATTTGGAACAGGCGGCCATTACCTGTAACGATGAAGAACGGGATGCACTGACCAATTTCGTTATCGTTGGCGGTGGTCCGGCAGGTGTAGAAATGGCAGGAGCCTTGGCTGAATTCCGTAAATATATTTTACCGAAAGATTACCCGGAATACCCTTCTTCTATAATGAACATCTATTTGATTGAAGCCATTGATGAGTTGTTAAGCACGATGTCAGACAAAGCCTCATCAAAAACACTAAAATATTTGGAAAATTTGAATGTAAACGTATTACTCAATGAATCCGTAAGTGATTATGACGGGGCACAGGTTATCACAAAAAGTGGCAAGTCCATTTTGGCTAAAAACCTCATCTGGACAGCAGGTGTAAAAGGACAGTTCCCAAAAGGCATTGACGAGAAACACGTGGTTAGAGGTAACCGTATCAAGACCGATAGCAATTTAAAAGTAGAGGGCTACGAAAACATATTCGCCATAGGTGACATCGCAGCTATAATTACAGAAGAAACACCAAAAGGACATCCTCAGGTAGCCCAAGCAGCCATTCAGCAAGGCAAATATCTCGGTAACTCAATACTGAATATCATAAAAGACAAACCAATTAAACCTTTCCAATATAGCGATAAAGGTTCATTAGCAACAGTAGGAAAACGCAAGGCAGTGGCAGATTTGGGTCAATTCAAATTTGCTGGATATTTCGCCTGGTTACTTTGGTCTATCGTTCACTTGATGTCCATAAGTGGTTTTAGAAACAGATTGATGGTTGGTTTTAATTGGGCGGTAAGCTATTTCACGTATGAAAAGAGCAACCGCGTGATTATTAGGAATTTTAAAAATAACAACACTATAGTAAAGCCTAAAGCATCCAATCTCGAAACAATTTCAAAAAACAATAATTAAATTTTAAAATATATGAAAAAAATAGCAGTAATAGGCTACGGAGTCATTGGAAAAAGAGTGGCAGATGCCATTCATCTACAAAACGATATGAAGCTCACGGGAGTGTGCGATGTTATTAGTGATTGGCGCATTCAAAATGCCGTAAGAAAGGAGTACAACATTTATGCGGCTACCGAAGATGCCGCTGATAAAATGAAGGCTGAAGGAATTTCAGTAAAAGGCAATATTCAGGAACTTTTAAAGAAGGTAGATTTAGTCGTGGATTGTACCCCGAAAAATATCGCTGCCCAGAATATAAAAATGTATAAAGAAATAGGAATCAAATTTATAGTTCAAGGTGGAGAAAAACACGAAACTACAGGTCACTCCTTTAGTGCCGAGAATAATTACAAATCGGCTATAAAACTAAATGCTACAAGGGTTGTTTCCTGCAACACTACCTCTATCTTAAGAACATTGACCGCTTTAAAAAGAGCCAACTTACTCGATTATGCAAGAGGTACACTATTAAGAAGGGCAACTGATCCCTGGGAAAGCCATCTCGGTGGTATTATGAACACTATGGTTCCCGAAAAAGACATTCCGAGCCATCAAGGACCGGATGCTCAAAGTGTTGACCCTGATTTGGATGTAATAACTACGGCAGTAAAAGTACCGGAGACTTTAAGCCATATGCACTACTGGAATGTAAAGTTGAAAAAGCAGGTGACAAAAGAAGAAGTGCTGAATGTTTTTAAAACCACCAGCCGCATTAAATTGATTCGGTACGATCAAGGCCTTGTTTCAAATAACACCATTAAGGAAATGTTTCTGGATATGGGACGACCCTGGGGCGATATGTATGAAGTAGCCCTTTGGGAAGATATGCTAAAAGTTGTGGGCGATGAACTGTTCTATGCCTATGTAGTAGATAATCAAGCGATTGTAATCCCTGAAACTATCGATGCCATTAGGGCACTTACCGGAATTGAAATGGATGGAGCAAAATCTATTGCCAAAACCAATGAAAGTTTAGGAATACATTAAATTTTATTGAAATGCAAATAGATAAAAACATATCAGAGATTTTAGGAGATAAAGCATCCTTTTATTTGGAGCACACTTGTGAAAAAATAACAAAGGATGAGTTGCAAACCCCAAGCAAGCACAGTATAGACAAGGTGTTTGGTAATAGCAACAGAAATCCGCAGGTACTGCGAAGTCTTGCCCAATTGTACAATCACGGAAATCTGGCAGGCACGGGTTATTTAAGTATCCTTCCGGTCGATCAAGGCATTGAGCACAGTGCAGCCTTTTCGTTCTATAAAAACCCGGATTATTTTGACCCCGAAAATATTATAAAACTCGCTATTGAAGCTGGCTGTAATGGTGTGGCATCCACATTTGGGGTATTGGGATTGAACGCTCGAAAATATGCACATAAAATTCCGTTCATAGTGAAAATTAACCACAATGAACTACTTACCTATCCCAATAAATATGACCAAACACTATTTGGAAAAGTAAAATCTGCGTGGGATATGGGTGCTGTTGCCGTAGGTGCTACCATTTATTTTGGGTCGGTGGAAAGTAACAGACAGCTCAAAGAAATTGCCGATGCTTTCGAAGAAGCCCACAATTTGGGAATGGCAACCATTTTATGGTGTTATACACGCAATGATGCATTTAAGACTGAAAAAGAAGACTATCACGCTGCTGCCGATTTAACAGGACAGGCCAACCATTTGGGCGTTACCATTCAGGCAGATATCATCAAACAAAAATTACCGACCAATAATTTTGGGTTTAAAGAAATAGGATTTGGAAAATATGATGATGAAATGTATAAAAACCTTACCACAGACCATCCCATTGACCTATGCAGGTTGCAAGTTGCCAATTGTTATATGGGTAAAATAGGATTGATTAATTCCGGTGGTGGTTCCAAAGGCGAATCAGATTTTGTCGAAGCGGTAACAACTGCTGTCATCAATAAAAGAGCTGGTGGCTCTGGTTTGATAATGGGTCGAAAAGCATTTCAAAAACCATTCGCTAAAGGGATTGAACTATTAAGATTGGTGCAAAAAGTCTATTTGGACGGTAACATTAGTATTGCATAAAAAAGTAAAAATCACACCTTCTTAGAAGGTGACTTTTGAAAACCCAATAGGTGCAAACTGATGGACGAAAGTCATAGGTACGCAAAGTAAGCTCGAAGCATTCTTTGTGAACGTCGTGCCAACTTGCAAAAAAGACAGTTTGAACAAAAAAACAAAATTGTAAAAGTGAAAAAAAACCTAATAAAATATGGCAAAATGTTAATAGTTGTGTTGTTGATTCTATTGGGTATATTATTTCTGGTAGGCGGATATGAATATTTAAAAGTGGCACTGGCTCCGAAATACAATCCTGAAACCATGCAATTAAATTATGAAATTATAGGTTCCGGACCAACAAAATTGGTTTTACTACACGGTTTAGCCGGCTCAAAAAACTATTGGAAAAAAGACTTAGACAGTATTGGTAAAACCCACAAATTATTATTAATAGATTTGTTAGGTTTTGGAGATTCCCCAATGCCAAATAATGATTATTCCCTTTCGGTCCAATTAAGCGCGCTTGAAAAAATAATTAAAAAAGAAGGATTCAATGATGGAAAATCCATTATTGGTGGGCATTCAATGGGAGCTATAATTTCATTGGCCTTATTGGAAAAACACCCCAATTGGTTTAAAACCGGAGTTTTTATAAGCATACCTGTTTACAAGGATGCTGATGAATTTAAGCAAAGTTTATCCACAAGTTCCTTTGTAGATCGAGTGTCAGGGAGCAAATATTCTAAATATGCTTGTATGCTCCATACCATTTTGATGACACGTCCCTTGAAACCGGATAATCTTACCGATGATGTTTTTGAAGATGCCAAAAAACATACATGGCAAAGTTATTATTATTCACTCAATGATATAGTCCTTAAAACAGATGTATTCGCTTTAGCGAATGGCATCAAAGACAAAGAGGTACTGTTCATTCACGGAGAAAAAGACAACACGGCACCTTTAGAAAATGCCTTGAAATTATCAAGGGAATTTAAAAACGCACAAATAATTACTTCTTCTGAAGGAGACCATCAAATTTTTCTTAAAGAGACAGATTTCGTTTGGCAAACCATTCAGGATTTTAGCAATTTGGAAGAAAATTCAAAAAAAGCAGTATCACATGAACACTAATAAAATCAAACATATAGGCGTATTTACCTCTGGAGGTGACAGTCCTGGAATGAACGCAGCATTATACGCCATTGTAAAAGCTGCTGAAGTAAATGATATAAAAGTAAGTGGTTTTCGAAAAGGATATGAAGGCTTAATCGATAATGATGTAGTTCCATTAAAATCACACGAATTGCAAAAGTTTGTCCACCAAGGCGGCACTGTTCTCAAAACAGCTCGAAGCAAACGCTTTATGGAATTGGATGGACGTAAAAAAGCTTTTCAAACCTTAAGAATAAATAAGATTGATGCTCTAATTGCCATTGGTGGTGATGGCACTTTTAAGGGCCTATTGGCGTTTTCAGAAATATGCGACATCCCTTTTATTAATATTCCGGGAACTATTGATAATGATATTTCCGGCACTGACTTTACCCTTGGTTTTGATTCCGCAGTAAACACTGCCATTGAAAATATTGATAAAATAAGGGATACTGCCGAATCTCATAACCGTGTATTTATCGTTGAAGTAATGGGAAGAGATTCAGGTTACATCGCTATACATTCGGGATTGATGGTAGGTGCAGATGCCATACTAATCCCGGAGAGTGGCAAAGACTTGATGTATTTATTGGATAAGGTTAAAAATTATGATAGCGAAGATGCTTTTTTGGTCGTGGTTTCTGAAGGCGATGAAATAGGTGCCGAACTTGTTTCATCAAAAATTAAGGAAGTCAATCCCAATGTCGATTTACGCATAACGAAGCTTGGACACGTACAGCGAGGCGGAAATCCTTCTGCTTTAGATAGAATGTTGGGAATTAGGCTTGGCGTGGCAACTGTAAAAACACTTTTGCGAGAAAAAGAGAATGTAATGGTCGGGATTTTAAACAATCAATTGCACCTAACCCCTTTTAAAGACGTAGTCAAACAACACCAAGTAAATGATGAATTGTATGAACTTTTAGAACTATTTGGAAACTAAAAATGAAGGAAACCTTTAAAAATATCAACCCGTTTATCCTTGGACTACTCATCAGTGTGGGCATTGGCCTAATTCTGGGATTGGAGCGTGAATACGATAAGTTGAAGGAAGAACAAGGTTTTGCAGGTATAAGAACCTTTCCTATTGTCGCCATCATTGGTTTTATTTTAGGAAGTCTTTTCATAACCTCAATGGCTGTTTACAATGAACCTTCAGTGGAAACGGGAATCAATACGTTTGTAGAACAGCAGCCAACAGATTTGATTGCAATGGTTACACTTGGTAAGACAGGGTTTTTAAGTCTATTTTCTAAGAGCATCGCTGAAGGAGTAACCAATCATTCATTATTACCGGTAATGACTATACCTATTTAAACAATGGACAATTCAATAAACATAATAAAACATTCGGGAGATATTGTTCCTTTCAAAATTGACAAACTCAAAGATTCATTGCGACGTGCCCAAGCAAGTGAGGATGTAATTCAGCAAATAGTAACACAAATTAAGTCTGCGATTTATGAAGGGATGACTACAAAAAAAATCTACCAAATGGCATTTAAAATGCTAAAGGGTAAATCAAGGGTAAGCGCATCAAAATACAAACTCAAGAAAGCCTTGATGGAATTAGGCCCTTCTGGTTTTCCATTTGAAAAGTTAGTGGGAAAACTATTGGCACATGAAGGTTTTGACACTAAAGTGGGAGTTATTGTGCAAGGTAATTGTGTGCAGCACGAAGTAGATGTGATAGCGCAAAAAGACAACAACCATTTTATGATTGAGTGCAAATACCATAGTGACCAAGGACGGTTTTGCAATGTCAAGATTCCCTTGTACATCCATTCACGGTTTTTAGATGTGGAAAAACAATGGGAACATCAAAAAGGTCATGAGGCTAAACTGCATAAAGGCGGCGTTTACACCAATACACGATTTACTACTGATGCGATACAATATGGTAAATGTGTAGGATTATTATTAACAAGCTGGGATTATCCTTTGGGAAATGGTTTAAAAGATAGAATAGACAAGTCGGGGCTGCATCCATTAACAGCATTAACAATGCTTACCAAAGCCGAAAAAACAAAATTATTGGACAAAGGCATTGTACTCTGCAAAGAGCTTCACGAAACTCCTACTTTATTAAATCAAATAGGGATTGATAAAACAAGACACAAAAAGATTTTAGAAGACTCCGAAGAATTATGTAAAGTACAATGATTTAAAAAATTATAAAAAGTAGCCATTCATTAATCTTAAAAACAATAAATATGAAAACGCAAACACAAAAAAATCAGAACACTTTAGATTTAGAACCTTTCTACCAAGCCTTGGAAGATGACCCAAAATTACTGGAAGAGGCTTTTGAAATAGTACTGGAAATGGTGAGTACCGACCCAAAGGTTACCAAAAAAATTGCCCATCTCATCAAAGAGGACTTTCACGGTTTATTTAAGGAAGTCGTGGCATTATCCAAACCTGAACAAGGTCAAGGCAACACTCCTTCCTGTTGTGGAGGTCACTAAATAAATACAAATAAGATGAAAAGCAATAAAATAAACATCCACTTTCTGGGAGCAGCAGGAACAGTCACTGGCTCAAAATATCTGGTGGATACCGGAGATAAAAAAATACTGATAGACTGTGGACTTTTTCAAGGCTTAAAAGAATTGCGTCTTAAAAACTGGGAATATCTACCCGTTGAAGTTTCAGAAATTGATATGGTATTACTTACTCACGGCCATATGGATCATTCCGGGTATTTGCCAAGGCTGGTAAAACAAGGGTTTAATGGTCATATTTACGGCACAAACCCCACGTTGGATATTGCCAAAATCATTCTGAACGACAGTGCCAAAATACAGGAACAGGAAGCCGAACGTGCCAACAAAGAAGGCTATTCCAAACATAGCCCCGCAGAACCACTTTACGATTTAAAGGATGTTGAAAAAACCATTCCACATTTTAAGGGCGTTCCGCAATCTCAATGGATTCCACTGTTTGACGGCATCAAGGCTCGATTCCAATACAACGGACATATTCTGGGTGCTACCTTCATTGAATTGGAGGTACACGGAAAACGGTTTGTCTTTTCAGGAGATATAGGAAGGACCAATGATTTACTATTATATCCACCGTTAAAACCAAAAAAGGCCGATGTACTATTCATAGAATCAACTTATGGCGGAAGGTTTCATCCCGATGAAGTGGAAGCGCTTCCACAGATTGAAAAATTGGTCAATGATACTATCAATAGAGGTGGCAGCTTATTTATTCCAAGCTTTTCGGTAGAACGTGCCCAACTTATGATGCTTATTTTCTGGAGATTACTCAAAGAGAAAAAAATACCCAAAGTACAAATGATAATGGATAGCCCAATGGGAGCGAATGTACTAGAACTATTCCACCGCACCAGAGATTGGCATCGATTAGAAGACAATGAATGCGATGAAATGTGCTCACACTTTACGGTCGTAAGTAGTTACCGTGAAACTATGGAGTTACGAACCGATAACAAACCAAAAATCGTCATTGCAGGAAGCGGAATGCTCACAGGAGGCAGAATGCTCAACTATCTTGAAACCCAAGCACAAAACCCCAATAACACCTTACTTTTTGTGGGTTATCAGGCAGAAGGAACTCGCGGAAGAAAATTACTGGAAGGCGATAAGGAACTAAAAGTGTACGGAAAATGGGTGCCATTCAAAATGCTGGTAGCGGAAATTGAAGGCCTCTCGGCACACGCCGACCACGCAGAACTTATGGAGTGGATGGATAAGATAAAAAACAAGCCTGAACGGATTTTCATTGTTCACGGTGAAAAAGAAAGTGCGGAAGCATTACAAAAAGGTATCAAGGAAACCTATGATTGGGATGCCGAAATCCCACAATTGTATAGTATTGAAAAAGTTTAATAGACTCAAATTAACACCATGAATCGTATATTAAATAATGCAACGCGTACCAATTGGTATGTTATCACAGGTGGTCCAAGTACTGGTAAAACGACTGTAATTGATTTATTGCAAAAACAAGGATATACTACTACAATAGAGCATGCCAGACATTACATCGATTCTATGCGAAATGAAGGACATTCTATTGAAGAAATTAGAAATAATAAAAGAAAATTTCAATTAGGAGTTTTAGATATGCAAATTCAACAAGAAGCTTCAATTAAAACAAAAGACATTGTTTTTTTGGATAGAGCCATTCCAGATGCTTTGGCCTATTATCAATTTTTGGAGCTAGATTATGATGAAGAATTAATAAAGGCAATAGACAAAACCTCCTATAAAAAAATATTTATTTTAGATAGACTACCTTTTAAAAAAGACTATGCCAGAACAGAAAATGAAGATGATCAAAAAAAAATTCACCAATTAATCATTGAGGCTTATGAAAATTTAGGTTTTCCAATTGTTTTTGTTCCCGTTCTGCCACCTATGGAACGTGTGAAATTCATTTTAAAAAATATATAATAATGTAAAAATTGTTTTAAAAAATGTTTAAACCTTGAAAGTAACAATTTTATTTAATGAGAAAAAATCATAATATTACTATAAGTTCAATACATAAGCCTAATTTATTTTGGGTTGTGGTGCAATTCCTCTTGTTGGTTTTATTTTTATGCAGTACAACACTTAATGCTCAAACAGAAATGCTCATTGGGCAGATTTCGGACAGACTTGTAGTCCGGGAAAATTTTGATAAAAATGGTGCCTTCTTGAATAAACAAACCTTTCAAGCGGGAAAACTTGTTGAGAAGAACGGTTATTATGAACTTGAGGTAATTACTGAATTATTCGACAAAGACAAAAAACTGACCGATAAATACACTACGACGTATCGCTGTAAACCAGATGAGGCCAGGATAATGGTAATGGCATTTCCATTTTCAAATCCGAAATCAAAGGAAACCGAAATCAATACCGCTTCAAAAAACTTTAAAGAACTGTACAATTTGGATAATCTGGAAAATATTGAACTGGAAATGAGTTTTGATTCGGGCTTGTTGAATTTCTTCGGTTCAAAAAGCATTATAAAAATTCACGACCGAAAATTGGATGAAAATAAGAACAGTATGACATCAAAAATAAATATTAAAGCCTATGCGTGGGGTGTTCCTATCAAGCAACTGCATTATTCTGTCAACGAAAAAATTAACGATAGTGGCTTATTGACCTTTCAAAAATTCACCGAAGAAGATGGCAGTTATTTTACAATGAATTACCAATAGAAAATCAATGAAAAATTTCGATACACTTTCAGAAGCTATAAGCGATTTGCAAGCAAATGGTTATACCTATGATTTCAACTTGAAGCCTGAATGTCTGGAATGTGCTTCACTGAAAATTGAAATTCACCCCGAAGATTTTAAAGTAGATAAAACCTATCGCTTTGAAGGAATGAGCAGTACCGATGACAACAGCGTTCTCTATGCAATTTCTGCCAAAAATGGTATAAAGGGTCTTTTGGTAGATGCCTATGGCGTGTATGCCGAAAATATTTCGGAAGCAATGAGAAAAAAATTACGATAACTTGTTAAACAACACCAATTATGAAAGATCACAAACATCATCATCCGGATCATAGCAATGAAAAACTTCCTGCCAAAAAGGATGCCGTAAAAGCAGAAAAGGAGTTCAAAGAAAACCTGGCAGAAAAGACGAAACACGGTCATGATAAAGCAATGGATCACTACGATCATGACGATCAAAAAGACCATTCGGGCCATGAGCCCGGTCACGGGCAAATGGGACATGACCACCATAAAATGATGATTGCTGACTTCAGGAAACGGTTTTGGGTAACGCTTGTGCTTACCATTCCCATATTGTTTTTCTCGCAAATGATTCAGGATTTTTTTGGATATGAATTTTTACTCCCGGGTAACTCCTATGTGCTTTTTGCTTTATCATCTGTAGTTTATTTTTATGGGGGCTGGCCCTTTTTAAAAGGTTTCTGGTCAGAAATAAAAAAGGGATCACCCGGAATGATGACCCTTATTTCTATGGCAATTACTGTGGCCTATGTTTATAGTTCAGCTACAGTGTTTGGTTTGGAAGGAGTTGATTTCTTCTGGGAATTGGCGACGTTAATCGCCATCATGCTAGTTGGTCACTGGATAGAAATGAAGAGCGTGCTGGGTGCTTCAAAAGCTTTACAGCTTTTAGTGAGTATGATGCCCGCTGAGGCTCACAGGATAAAAGGAGAGAATATTGAAGACATTCCTCTTAAGGAGTTACTCAAGGGTGATGTAATATTGATAAAACCGGGAGAAAAGGTCCCTGCAGACGGAATTATCGTGGAAGGTTCGAGTTACCTAAACGAAGCTATGCTCACCGGCGAATCCAAACCTGTTAAAAAAGAAGAAAAAGATAAAGTAATTGGCGGTTCGGTAAATGGCAATAGCACACTAAAAGTAAAAGTTGAACATACAGGGAAGGACAGCTACCTGAACAAGGTAATTACCATGGTCGAAGAAGCCCAAAAGTCAAAGTCCAAAATGCAAAATCTCTCAGACAGGGCTGCAAAATGGCTTACTTACATTGCATTGGCTATCGGCTTTGGGACTCTGGCTGTATGGCTAATTTTAGGTTTTCCTTTTGTTTATGCCCTGGAGCGGATGGTCACCGTTATGGTCATTGCCTGTCCTCATGCACTTGGACTTGCAATTCCACTCGTAGTTGCCATCTCTACTGCCGTATCTGCACAAAACGGGTTACTGATTCGTAACAGAACAGCTTTTGAAGAATCGCGAAAAATTTCCGCTTTACTTTTCGATAAAACCGGCACCCTTACCAAAGGTGATTTTGGAGTTACACGGGTAGAGTCTGTAGATGAAAAATTTTCAAAAGAGGAAATTTTAAGACTCTCCAGCGCCCTGGAACAGAGTTCGGAGCACCCCATTGCTGTGGGTATTATCAAAAAAGTAAAAGAAGATAAAGTGGCAATTCCAAAACCCGAAAACTTCAATGCCATTACCGGCAAAGGCGTAGAAGCAAATGTAGAAGGTAAGCAGGTAAAAGTAGTTAGTCCCGGTTATTTAAGGGATGAAAAAATTACCATCCCGGAAGATGCATACAGCGATGCTGCGGAAACAGTAGTCTTTGTTCTCATTGATGGGAAGTTAGCAGGGTACATTGCTCTCGCGGACGAAATAAGACCGGAATCTGCCGATGCTATAAAAATATTCAAACAGAACAACATAAAGGTGTTGATGGCTACCGGAGACAATGAAAGGACAGCTAAGGCAGTTAGCGATAAACTTGGACTGGATGGCTTTTATGCAGAAGTTTTGCCTCATCAAAAGGTGGAAATTGTAAAGGAATTACAAGGGAAAAATGAATTCGTGGCAATGACTGGAGATGGTGTTAATGATGCACCTGCATTGGCACAGGCCAATGTTGGCATTGCAGTAGGTTCGGGTACAGATGTGGCCGCAGAGACAGCTGACATTATTCTGGTCAACAGCAATCCACAGGATATTGCCAACTTAATTTTGTTTGGTAAAGCCACCTACAACAAGATGATTCAAAATCTCATATGGGCAACCGGCTATAATGTGGTTGCAATTCCTTTGGCAGCAGGAGTCCTTTATTCCACAGGTTTTGTGCTGGGGCCAGCCGTTGGAGCAGTTTTTATGAGCTTGAGTACAGTTATTGTGGCTATTAATGCTCAACTGCTAAAAGCCAAAATGCGAAAAAAGTAATGATTAAGGTAAAAAACCTCAATGGGGGAATTATAATCCTGTTGAGTTTTTTTATTGTAATGGTAGAGTGTGGCACATTCCTGCCAACTCTCTTACTATATTGAAAATTAGCTTTAAAAGGCAAAATCAATACCGATTTAATCAACTTCCACATGGGTTTGCTTACGAGCATTTATCCATTATTTCAATAAGTTTTTGTCTTTGTTTTGAGGCAAACTGTCAGATAAATACAGACGTAAACCAAAATTATATTAATCGGTCCAAATGTTTTGTTATATGTAAATCCTTGTTGGTTTAGCAACATCGTTGGTCAAGCTTTAATTTCATTGAATATTTAATTTCACTTCTTTCTCAATTCAAGTTAGCAATATATTTTAAAGGACATTTCTTCTGAAAAGCAGAGAAAGAAATCTGTTTGGGTTTTCGACCAGGGATGAGTAGGGTTTTCTCCAGTCGGTTAATTTTATTTAAAATAATTTAAAATATGATATATATCATAAAATGGTTTAAAGGAGAGCCTTAACTTTAACCAAGTAAAATAAATAACATTTGTAAAGAAGAGCAGTCATGAACCTTGTAAGACGGAAAATAGCGATCGTTGCTTTAGCTCTTTTGGTTCTTTTTGCACCCTCCTCTTTTGCAGCAAGTCTTCATTTTTGTACTGATAATTTGGTGGATATTGATTTCCTGGGTAATTCAAAAACCTGTCATGAAACACCAACAACAACTGATCAAACGGAAAAACCTTGTGCCGGAGAAACAAATTGTTGTAGCCTAAAGGTTTTCGATAAGAAAATGGCAGATAATTTTCTTAAAAAGAGCATTTCAGAAGAAGATAAATATCCAGTCCTATATTCACCCCAACTCATTTTTAACACCAGTAAATGTTGTGTGGTACTTGAAGAAAGTCTTCCGCCTTTCAAGCATTATCTATCCCCTACATTGGCGGAAGACCTTCAGGTGCTATACGAGGTATATTTAATTTAGTATCACCTTTTTAGGGACGCTTACCTTGGCCAGTCTCCTTTCGTGGCCCCCGTATTCTTCTTTAACGCGGAAAAAACGGTAAGTTCTCTTCACAACAATACAGCTTAACGAATGCTTATTTAAACCTTTCCAAAAGCTGATTCCCGTCATATAATTTTCACCATTCCTTATGCAACTTTGTATCAAATTAAAAACAATAATCATGAACATTTTAAAAATTTGAAAAAAGTACTTGGGAGCCTAATTATAATGATTGTGACTTCACAAATCCCATTGGCCCAAACATACAATTTAAATAATGAGTCCTTTACAGGTAACCATTAAATTTCAATCAACATTTAATAAATAATCAATCAATAATTAAATTAATCTAAAATGAAAAACTCAGTTAAATATTTCGGAATAGTACTCTTAGTACTGTTTGGCTTCCATGTTCAGGCCCAACAACGTGACCTGGATAACTTCAGGCCACTTGATCAGCGCGGCATCAACATGTTTGAAGCTCCAAAAGACACAGTAAGCACTTTTGATGGTGTAAGAGTAAGAATAGGTGGAGCATCTACCATCCAGTTCCAGAGCTTAAGTCATGAGACATCCGGACAATTGACAGATGCAAATGGGAATCCTCAGGCCCTTGAAGAAATAGGAAGCAACTTTAACCTGCCTACTGCAAATCTTGATTTAGACGTGGCATTGGCACCAGGATTAAGAATGCACCTTAGAACTTATCTTTCTTCACGTCACCACAATGAACCATATGTAAAAGACGGTTATATCCAAATTGACGCACTGGATTTTATATCCCCCGGCTTTATGGAAGATTTGATGAAAAAGGTTACAGTGAAAATTGGACATATGGAAAATAATTATGGTGATGCTCATTTTAGAAGAAGTGATAACGCTCAAACTATTTATAACCCTTTTGTAGGTAACCTTATTATGGATTCATTTACTACAGAGGTGGGAGCTGAAATTTATTACAGACAAAACGGCTTCCTTTTAATGGGAGGTGCTACCAACGGTAAATTAAACCAGAGTGTTGCAAATCCATCTTCAGCCGGTGTATCCTGGTTAGGAAAAGTTGGATACGATAACTTTCAGTTTGCTGCTCCAGATGCCTTTAGGTTTAGGTTTACTGGTTCTGTATACCACACAAGCCAGGTGCCAAACTCCTATTTGTACAGTGCTGATCGTGCTGGATCAAGATACTATGAGGTTATGGAATTAGAAGGTGTACATGGTTTTAGATCTGGCCGTTACGATCCGGCTTTTGGAAATGAGGTAACTGCGTTTATGGTGAATCCTTTCCTAAAGTTTGGCGGGCTTGAATTCTTTGGAACTTATGAAGTGGCAAGTGGAAAAAGATCTACACAAACTGAAAACCGTTCTTTTACTCAAATGGCAGGAGAATTAATTTACCGCTTTGGACAAAATGAAAACCTGTATGTCGCAGGTCGTTACAACACGGTTAATGGTGATGATGTTAGTGGTGTAGAAGTAGACATTAATAGAATGCAGCTCTCTGCAGGTTGGTTTATGACAAAGAACATTCTTGCAAAAGTTGAGTATGTAAATCAGCAATATGATGGTTTCCGTCCTAACAGCAGATTCTTTGATGGACAATTTAATGGATTAGTGCTTGAAGCTGCTATAAGCTTCTAATGGAATGTTGTTGAATTAGTTGAATTAGTTGAAAGCGGGGGAATGAGGTTCCTCCGCTTTTTTATTAGAATTTATCCAAGATTAACATAGTGACTTTTAGGTATGGGGGGCGTTTATTTCCTAAACTCCCCGTGTAATGAGCAGATTCATTTTCCACCGCGAACTCTTGACTGAGAGAAGCTTTAAATCTATAGCCACTCAAAAATTTTAGGAGCTGAATTCCTTACATTTAAACGATTTTTCTATAATAGTGAAAGAACTAATTTACAGAGTAATAAAAAAAAGCTATCTTTGCCCTCGATGAAAAAAGCTTTCCATAATATTATTTCTATTGCTATGGCATTTTTGGTGCTGTTCTCTACATCTTCTTTTACGGTAGATAAGCATTTTTGTGGAAGTATGTTGATGGACATAGCAATATTTTCAGAGGCTGAAAGCTGCGGAATGGAAATGCACGAACATTCCGATACAACGGAAGGTTTTGTAGATCTGGATTTCTGTTGTGAAAATCAAAAAATAGCTATTGAAGGACAGGATGAATTAAAGGCTTCCTATAATTCTCTTAATTTTGACCAGCAGCTTTTTCTTGCCACTTTTACATATTCTTATATACATCTTTTCGAAGGCCTTCCTATAGAGGCAGCTTCTTATAAAGATTACACTCCACCTTTGCTGGTCACCGACATTCAGGTGTTGGACCAGGTCTTTCTTATTTGATATTTAATGAATTTGGCTAAGCAGAAGTAATTCTGATAATGCCTCCTTTGCTATGCTCCAATTTTGGAGCATCGCATTTTTTTTCGAAGGATCAATTTCATTAAATAACATTTAAGGATGTTCAACAAATTCATAAAATATTTTCTTTACAACAGGCTTGTTACCATTCTATTGCTTATCTTCATGATTGGCTGGGGGCTTGTAACAGCTCCATTTAACTGGGACCTTGGTTTTCTTCCCAATGATCCAGTGCCGGTCGATGCTATCCCCGATATTGGTGAAAATCAGCAAATCGTTTTTGCTGATTGGCCCGGCCGGTCGCCTCAGGATATTGAGGACCAGATCACCTATCCTTTAACTTCTACTTTGCTCGGGATTTCTGGTGTCAAGTCCATTAGGAGTACCTCCATGTTTGGTTTTTCCATAATTTATATAATTTTTGAAGAAGACGTGGAATTTTACTGGTCCCGTACAAGGGTACTGGAAAAACTAAATTCTCTTCCACCTGATCTGGTTCCGCAAGGTGTACAACCGGCATTAGGGCCCGATGCCACAGGGTTAGGGCAGGTTTACTGGTATACCCTCGAAGGACGTGATCCTGAAGGTAATGTCACCGGTGGCTGGGATTTAAATGAACTTCGTACTATTCAGGATTACTATGTGAAGCTAGGTTTAAGCGGAACATCAGGGGTTTCCGAAGTAGCTTCGGTTGGGGGTTTTATTCAGGAATATCAAATAGATGTAAATCCCGATGCCTTAAAAGCTTACAATATTGGAATAGACCAGGTAATGATGGCGGTGCAGAAATCTAACCGCGATATTGGTGCAAAAACCCTTGAAATTAATAAGGTAGAATACCTGGTTCGCGGCCTTGGTTATATTAAATCTATAGAAGACATTGAGAATTCTGTGGTAAAAGCGGTAGATAACACCCCTGTTCTTATTAAAGATCTTGGGGTAGTTACTCTGGGACCTGCCGAACGCCGTGGAATTTTGGATAAGGGCGGTGCCGAAGTTGTTGGAGGGGTAGTTGTGGCCCGTTATGGCTCCAATCCTTTGCAGGTAATAGAAAACACTAAGGAAAAGATAAGGGAAATCTCACCAGGCCTTCCACAAAAAACTCTGGCGGATGGAACTGTAAGTAAACTTACCATAGTTCCTTTTTACGATAGAACCGGACTTATTAATGAAACCCTGGGAACCCTGGAAGCAGCGTTGTCTGATGAAATTCTCATTAGTATTATTGTAATAATTGTTTTGGTACTTAATCTTAGAGCTTCTCTTATTATTTCAAGCTTGCTACCCATTGGAGTATTAATAACTTTTATTGCCATGCGCTACTTTGGGGTAGATGCGAATGTAGTGGCGCTATCAGGAATTGCAATTGCTATTGGAGTAATGGTAGATGTTGGGATTGTATTTGTTGAAAACAATATTCGGCATTTGGAAATGAAGAAGAACGCCGGGGTAAAGGATGGGAAGTTACTTTCAGTTATTTACAAAGCAACAGTAGAAGTTGCTCCTGCGGTAACTACTGCTTTGGCGACCACTGTTGTAAGTTTTCTTCCTGTTTTCTTTATGGAAAATGCTGAAGGAAAATTATTCCGGCCGCTGGCTTTTACCAAAACTTTTGCCCTTGCAGCAGCATTTCTGGTAGGAATTATGGTCCTCCCCATGCTCTCTTATTTTGCATTTAATATTAAGTTGCAAAAAGCGAGGATGGTAAGGATATGGAACATTATCCTGATAGTAGCAGGATTGTTCTGCGCATTTTACTTTAGTTTCTGGTTGCCACTTGCTTTGGTAGTTATTGGGATTCTCCGACTTCTGGAAGACAGGAACCCTCAGTTCCTGGGGAAATATTCTACACAAATCACTCTTTTTATTATTCTGGCAGTTACCCTGTTTTTTCTAACTGAGGAATGGGTTCCGCTTGGACATCAAAACTCCTTGTTTTCGAACTATCTCTTTGTGATCATTTTACTGGCAGTGACGCTGCTGATGCTTATGGGAATCGTCAGGTTTTACAGGCCAATTTTAAACTGGTGCCTGGAGAACAAAGGAACATTCCTGTTGGTTCCGGTAGTCACCATTCTCTTTGGTATTATTATTTGGCTTGGATTTCCGAAGATCTTTGGTCCGGTAGCTAATGGGTTTGAAAAAATTGGCTGGAATATTCGCGCCACATCGGGATGGAGTGCAATGGCACATACTTTTCCGGGAGTAGGCAAAGAATTTATGCCTTCTTTAAATGAAGGAAGTTTTTTGCTGATGCCTACCTCTATGCCACACGCTGGAATTGAGGCTTCGAAAGAAACGCTACAAAGATTGGATATTGCGATAACAGCTATTCCTGAAGTAGAAGTAGCGGTTGGAAAATTGGGAAGAATAGAAAGTGCGCTCGATCCGGCCCCTATTTCTATGTATGAGAATGTTATTAATTATAAATCGGAATACCTACTTTCAGAAGATGGAGATCCAATGGCTTTTAAAGTTGACAGGAACAATCGTTTTATTTTAAAATCTGGTGACACCCTCTCAAATGAGGATGCTATAAACCGGGGAGTCATAAAAAAAGATCTTATTCCAGATGAGGATGGAAAATACTATCGTAATTGGCGGGAACACATAAAAAGTCCTGATGATATCTGGAACGAGATCGTTAGCCACTCAGACCTTCCGGGGGTTACTTCAGCGCCAAAGTTGCAGCCAATTGAAACCCGCCTCGTAATGCTCCAGACGGGAATGCGCGCTCCAATGGGTATCAAAGTTTATGGGCCTGATTTACAAACTATCCAGGATTTTGGAATTGAACTGGAAGGGCTCTTAAAGCAGGTTCCTTCGGTTAAAGCTGAAGCAGTGTTTGCGGACAGGACAGTGGGAAAACCATATTTGGAAATAGATATTGACAGGAATGCTACTGCTCGTTATGGCCTGAGTATTGAAGATGTACAGCAAACCCTGGAAACCGCTGTGGGCGGAATGGAGATTACCAGGACAGTAGAAGGCAGGGAACGTTACCCGGTAAGAGTGCGTTATCCCCGGGAGCTTAGGGATGACCCGTCAGGTATAGAAAGGATCCTGGTGCCAACTCCGGGTGGAGCACAAATCCCTTTAGGGGAACTGGCAGAAATTACCTACACCCGCGGCCCACAAATGATAAAAAGTGAAGAAACCTTTTTAGTAGGGTATGTACTTTTTGATAAACGTGCCGATTATGCTGAAGTTAACGTGGTAAATGATGCCCAGGCATTTATTCAGGAAAAGATAGATTCAGGAGAATTGACAGTGCCTTCCGGAGTGAGCTATAAATTTTCAGGTAATTATGAAAACCAGGTAAGGGCAGTGAAACGTCTGGCTATTGTTATTCCAATAAGTTTAATTATCATATTCCTGCTTCTGTACTTTCAGTTTAAAACCGTAATTGCATCTACCATACATTTCTCGGGAGTGTTTGTGGCCTTTGCAGGTGGATTTATTATGATATGGCTTTATGGGCAGCCATGGTTTATGGACTTTGCGGTCTCAGGGATGAATATGAGGGACCTGTTCCAAATGGGCTCCATCAATTTAAGTGTGGCCGTATGGGTAGGTTTTATTGCCCTCTTTGGGATTGCTACAGATGATGGCGTTCTTATGGGAACTTATATTCACCAGGTTTTTGAAAAGCGGAACCCGCAAACAGTTCCTGCAGTGCGAAGTGCAGTAATGGAAGCCGGGTTAAAAAGAGTTCGCCCTGCTATGATGACCACGGCAGTTACTATTATTGCCTTATTTCCGGTATTAACATCCACCGGTAAAGGGGCCGATATTATGGTGCCTATGGCAATTCCTATTGTAGGCGGAATGGTCATCCAGATTATGACAATTTTCGTGGTACCCGTGCTGCAGGCATACTGGAGGGAATCTGTGGTGAAGAAATATCCTGATTCAGGGGTGCCGGATGAAATTAACGAATATTAAAAATGAAAGAAATAAAAAAATATAAAATAGTCATTTTGCTGACGCTTTTCCTCGGAATTTACAGTAATCAGGCCAAGGCACAAACCCTGGACGATTACTTGCAGATAGCTGTGGAAAACAATCCGAAGGTAAAAGCTGCTTATGCAGAATTTGAAGCCGCCTTGCAAAGATCGGCACAGGCCTCGGGTTTGCTTGATCCCACTTTAACAATGGGTGCTTTTGGTAATATGGAAACATTAATGGGTACTGAAACTGCAAATTTCCAGCTAATGCAAATGTTTCCCTGGTTCGGGACCCTGGGCAAAAAGGAAGATGCAGCCAATTTAATGGCCGAAGCTAAATTTCAGCAGTATTTAAATGCGAGAAATGAGGTGCTGTTTGAGGTAAAATCGGCTTATGCGGAGATATACGAAGTCGGTAAAACCATTGAATTCCAGGAAGAAAACCTGGGAATTCTCAATTCTTACCGAGAATTGACCCTTAGTGCTTTCCGCAGTGGAAATTCATCAATGGTCAACGTGGTAAGGATTGATATTGAACGCGACGGGGCATCTACCGAAATTGAGTTGCTTAAAGACCAATTACGGCCACTAAAAGCAGAGTTTAATTTGATGCTTAACCGGGCGCCTAATGAAGTTGTTGAAATTAAGGACACTTTGATCATTGCTGAAAATGAAGCATTGGTGGATGGGGAAATCTTTTTTGATGAACATCCCACAGTTCAGCTATATGAAAAACAACAGGAATCTTACCAAATCCAGGAAGAAGTGGCAAAAAAAGAAGGCTTGCCCATGCTCGGGGTGGGCTTGGAGTATACCATCCTGTCAAAAAGCCCTATGGCAATGTCCGGCATGAATGGCCGGGATATGCTAATGCCCATGGTTTCAGTGAGCTTGCCCATTTTCAGAAAAAAATATAAAGCTATGGAAAAAGAAGCCGAATTTATGGCCAGGGCGATGGAGCAGGAACAGCAAATGCAAAAAAATCAATTGCGATCTGAATATGAAATGACGCTTTTTGAGCTTAAAAGAGCCCAAAGATTGATCCAATTGTACGACAGGCAAATAGAAAGTTCCCGGCAGGCGAATAAACTTTTGGTTTCTGGATTCTCAAATAACACCGAGGATTTTGAGGAGGTGTTACGGATGAATCAGGATATTTTAATGCTGAAAACCCAACAACTGCAAGCGCTGAAAAATGGATTAACAGCACTGGCAAAAATGGAATATTTATTTTCAAAAACTGAGTAAAATGAATGCAAAAAGGAAAAATATAGTAAAAATAGCAGTGATCCTTTTAGTAGGGCTCCTGCTGGGGTGGCTCATCTTTGGGGGTGGCAACGCTACAAATGAAGTATCTCACGACCATACCGAAGATTCCGCAGAACAAATTTGGACCTGCTCCATGCACCCACAAATTCGGCAGAATGAACCCGGTGATTGTCCCATTTGTGGGATGGATCTTATTCCGCTTGCAACAACCGGAGCAGGTGGGGATATGGCAAGCTACCAAATGAGCGAAAATGCCATGAAATTGGCCAATGTACAAACAATGATTGTAGGAAAAGGGGATGCTACCCGTGAGGTGCGACTTAACGGTAAAGTACAGATAGATGAGAGAAATTCGTATTCTCAGTCTACCCATATCCCTGGAAGAATAGAACGACTTTCTATAAATTTTACGGGAGAAAGAGTACAGCGGGGGCAAACTTTGGCCACTGTTTATTCCCCGGAAATGGTTACTGCCCAGGAGGAGTTATTGCAGGCCGCCAGCATAAGGGAAAGTCAGCCGGAGTTATTTGAAGCAGCCAAACAAAAACTGAGAAACTGGCGTATTGGTGAAAGCCAGGTCAATCAAATTATAAGCAGCGGCAGGACACTTCAAAATTTTCCTATTACTGCTGATGTGAGTGGAATTGTGACCGAAAAGCTGGTAGATCTGGGGGATTATGTTGAACGCGGAATGCCAATATATGAAATTTCTGATCTGTCAAAAGTATGGGTGTTATTTGATCTTTATGAAGGGCAGATTGCAGTAGTAAATGAAGGAGATAAGGTAGAGTTTACCATAAATTCTTTTCCGGGTGAAACTTTTGAAGGCACCATTACCTTCGTAGATCCTTTACTTGATTCCCAATCCCGCGTGTCAACTGCCCGTGTAGAGGTAGAGAATAAAAATGGCAGGCTTAAACCGGGAATGTTTGCTTCGGGAATTGTGAAAAACAGTTTAGGAAAGGCAGATGTACAGGCACTGGTAATACCAAAATCTGCCGTATTATGGACCGGGAAACGATCTATTGTATATGTTAAAAATAATGTGGAAGGTGGAGGAGGTTTTCAACTTCGTGAAGTAACTTTAGGACCTTCCCTCGGTGACTCTTATGTGGTTCAGGAAGGATTAGAGCCTGGGGAGGAAATTGTCTCCAGCGGTGCCTTCACGGTAGATGCCGCAGTTCAATTATCTGGCAGGCCAAGTATGATGAATCCCGCTGCGGTAGAAGAAAAACAAAACAGCAATAATACACTTACAGTTTCAATTTCAAACGCTGCAAAGAAGGAATTAATGCAAGTTACATCGGCATATTTGGATTTAAAGGAAGCTTTAGTCAAAGATGATATGGCAAGAGCGAAAGAGAGGGCCAGGGCATTGGGAGATGTTGTTAAAAATGTCGATCCTTCCGTTTTAGACCAGGATGGTAAAATCGTCTGGGATAGTTACAAAGAAGAACTGGCTACAGCCGCAAAAAACATTTCTACCGGGAAAGATATTGCGGGAATGCGTAGGGGGTTTATTAGTCTATCTAAAACCATGATAGGATTGG
Source organism: Antarcticibacterium flavum (assembly GCF_006159205.1). Taxonomy (NCBI): domain Bacteria; kingdom Pseudomonadati; phylum Bacteroidota; class Flavobacteriia; order Flavobacteriales; family Flavobacteriaceae; genus Antarcticibacterium; species Antarcticibacterium flavum. Next base: position 3,004,401 of record NZ_CP040812.1, read on the forward strand.
TCAAAACATTTCAGTTAAATAGTGAAACTTTATATGTTTTGCATTGCCCAATGGCCAATGATGACCAGGGTGCAAATTGGTTAAGCAGGTCCCCGGAAATTGAAAACCCATTTTTTGGAGCCTCTATGTTGCGTTGTGGGGAAGTCACTCAAACCTTAGAATAGCTTTTAAAAAAATTAAAAAAACAATATTCTGGTATTAGTGCACGAAGAATAAAAATGGTTCTAATCTGGTAATAAAAAAGAAGCAGTGTGAAAACTGAAAGAGACTATAAATTAAAGTTCTGCAAGAATGGGCGGGAATTTTTAAATTACTCTCCGTCCCATTGGCAGGCACAAAAAAGTGACCGATGAAAGGTGATAGGAAGTTTAAGAGAGAACAAAAGAAGAAGAAAAAAGATGAAGAGGAAAAAATCACCAAAAAAGATAAATTTTGGGCTATTATCATGATTTCCGGTCTGTTTTTGGCGGCATTGTTTATAGCCGTATGGCTTGCATTGGCAACAGCTTAACCTGGTTTAATATACAGATTTTAGCCTGTTCGTAAAAAGACAATGGAAAAGGAATAAAATTGATTTAAGAAAATTTGAAACGATAAAAAGATTATGAAAAGGATTTATGCTTTAATAGGAATACTTGGAATCACCTGGGGTGTGTTTCCTCAACAGCAACAACAGCAACAATCTGTAGAAGGGAATGTTGATAATTTGCCGGTAAGGGAATATCACATCACCATAGATCAGGAGGAAGTAAACATAGGCGGAAAGAAGAAAATGGGGATGACCATTAATGGGAGTATTCCCGGTCCTACCCTGCGGTTTACCGAGGGAGAATATGCTGTAATCCACGTTACAAATGAAATGGATGTTGAAACCTCAGTTCACTGGCACGGCCTGCTGCTTCCCAATTTCTTTGATGGAGTTCCCTACCTAACAACTCCTCCAATAGAACCGGGAGAGACTTTTACTTATGAATTTGCTTTAAAACAGGCAGGAACCTATTGGTATCATTCTCACACCGCATTACAGGAACAGGATGGAGTGTACGGTTCATTTGTTATTGAAGATCCTGAAGAGGATCTTGAATATGATTCAGAACTTGTCCTGGTCCTGGCGGACTGGACATTTGAAAAACCAAAGGATGTTTTAAGAACTTTAAAGAGAGGTCTTGAGTGGTATGGGATCAAAAAAAATACTGTTGCTCCACTTAATCGGGTGATAGCACGCGGAGCATTAGGGGCTCAGCTTAATTTTTGGAAGCAACGCATGGAAGGAATGGATATCTCTGATGTGTATTATCCTGCTTTCATTACCAACGGCGCCACGACCCGGGAGTATCCCGATTTTGAACCGGGAGAAAGGGTAAGACTAAGAATTATTAATGCAGCGGCCTCAACACAATTTTGGCTGACATTTGGAGGGGAAGATGATCCAATGCTTGTAGCTGCAGACGGGCTTGATGTAGTGCCGGTACAAAAAAATAAGACCTTCATCGCCGTAGCTGAAACCTATGACTTTATTGTTACCATTCCCCAGAGCGGAAAATTTGAAGTGCGGGGAACTGCACAGGATGGAACCGGCCAAACCTCAACCTTCCTGGGTCGTGGTGAAGAAATCGCCGCCCCCGATGATATTCCAAAACCGGACCTTATTGGAATGATGAAAGAAATGGCAGCTATGGATATGCGAATGGGAGCCCCTGCAATGAAGTTTAACCCTGATAAAGAAACTCCTTATGAAACGGCAGAAAAATATGGGATGCAAATGGAGGGAATGGATCACGGTGCCATGGATAAGAAAATGATGGAACATGGGGAAAATGGGCACCAAATGCCCCAACAGGATACAATTCCCGCCGGGGAAATGGATCATTCGAAAATGAACCACCAGGAAATGGCAGGATCTAAAATGAATAAAAAAGAAGGTGATGGAATGCCCATGGAGGGAATGGATTCTCAGGAGGATATGAAGGATGAAGGTATGTTTGCCGAATTTAATTATGACTACCTCAAGGCTCCTGAGTCGACCGATTTCTCTGATGATAAGCCTGTTAAAGAAATCCTCCTGAATTTGACCGGAAATATGCAACGTTATATATGGAGTTTAAACGGTGTTCCCTTGTCTGAAGGTGATAAAATAAAAATAAAGCAGGGAGAGGTAACCCGTATAACGCTGAATAACCTTACCATGATGCACCACCCCATGCATTTACACGGGCACTTTTTCAGGGTTATAAACGAACACGGGGAATATTCCCCATTAAAACATACAGTGAATGTTGCACCTATGCAAAAGGTGGTGATAGAATTTGATGCCAATGAATATGCCGACTGGTTCTTTCATTGCCATATTTTGTACCATTTAGATTCCGGTATGGCGCGTATTTTTAGTTACGATACACCAAGGGATGAACGTCTAAAAGATCATCCCCTAAAGATCCTCACCAATGCGAGCAATCACTTTTTTACCTGGGGAATGGTAGATGTTGCTTCCCATATGACGGAGTTTAACCTTATTTCATCGAACATCCGGAATCAATTCACCTTAAGGGGAGAATATGGCTGGAACCAAAACCTGGAGGCAGAATTAACGTATGAACGCTATTTAAACGACTGGTTTAGGGTTTTTGGAGGGGTAAATGTAGAAAACGAAGGTGCCAATAGCATGGATGAGATTGTTACGACGGCCATAGCGGGGATTCGCTATTTTACACCCTATATGTTTAATCTGGATGTTCGCATGGATAACCAACTGCGGCCGCAAATAAGTCTTAGCAGGGAAATACTGCTCTTTCGCAGGATAGCTGTTTTTGCAGAATATGAATATCAGGCCGACTTTGGATGGGTAAACGAACTTCCGGAAGGGGAAAATTTCGAAAAGGAAGAAACTATAACCGTGGGTGCCGAATATTTTCTGTCAAAAAACTTTTCCATTATGGGCAGTTATGACAACCGTTTTGGAGCTGGTGGGGGCTTGAGTGTGAGGTTTTAATATCAATTAATAATATCTGTAATACAATCAATAATAATTAAATACAATTAAAAATGAGAAATCTAAGAGTAAATTTGGGAATTGCAATTTTGACGTTTGCAACATTAACGACAATATCCTGCAGGGATACCAATGAAGGAGGGGATATGGACCATTCTGAAATGAACCATGAAAATATGAACGAAGGTTCAGAAATGATGGACGGGGAAAACATGATGGAAGGTTCAGGCATGATGGAAGGTGAAAGTGAAAATTCACAGACAGGGCGTATTGTCAATGATTATTTGCAGTTAAAAGATGCGCTGGTAGCAGATAATGTTGAAGAGGCGGCAAAAGCCGGTGGAAGCCTGGTAGCAGCTTTTGATGGGTTTAATATGAGCGAATATAATGAGACTCAAAAACAAGAGTTGACCGAAATAATTGAAGATGCCAAAGAACATGCCGAGCATATTACGATGAGTGATATAGCGCATCAAAGGGAACATTTCGATATATTGAGCGTGGATCTTGCAGATATGTTGGAAATAACAGGAAGCCCTAAAACACTTTACCAACAGTTTTGCCCTATGTACAACGACAATAAAGGTGCAATATGGTTAAGTGCCAGTGAAGAAATAAGGAACCCTTACTATGGGCAAAAAATGCTAAAGTGTGGGGAGGTCCAGAAGGAAATTTAGTACATGAAATTTCTAAAGATCATCGGCATAATTTTACTGGTTGTCTTTTTGGGGATACAATTTATCCCCAAAAAGCTCAATCAAAGCGATTATGTACCTAAATCGGATTTTACAGAGGTTTATGAGGTGCCGCAAAACATAAGTAAGATCCTGAAAACCTCCTGTTATGACTGCCATAGCAATAATACCAATTATCCCTGGTACAATAAAATCCAGCCGGTTACCTGGTATTTGAACGATCATATTGAAGAAGGTAAAGAAGAATTAAATTTAAGTGAATTTGGGGAGTATTCTTCCCGACGCCAGCGCAGCAAAATACGCTCAATGAGCAGCCAGGTGAAAGATGGGGAAATGCCTCTTTCTTCCTATACATTATTGCATTGGGATGCAAAACTTTCAGAAAAAGAAAAAGAAGAATTCATAGCCTGGATGGACTCGTTGTCCGCGGATTTGAGATAAGAGTAAATCCCCCAACCCTGTGCCTGAAAACTGTTTGTTTAATTGGTTAGTTAAAATTTCAGGTGCAGGGTTTTTATAAAAGTTTTTGAAAGAAATAAACAAATAGTATTGGTAAAAAGAAAAACAGCTTTAAAACTTAGAAAAACCCACCGCTACCTGGGCCTTTTCATTGGTGTCCAATTTATAATGTGGACGGTAAGCGGCATGTATTTTAGCTGGACAGATATAGATGAGATCCACGGTGACCAATTCAGGAAACATCACGTGGAATCGGTATCCTTCAGTAATTTAAGGGCTCCTTCAGGATTGACGGGGGTTGTGAAATCCCTTCAGCTCAAAGACATAGCGGGGAAACCTTTTTATCTGGTAAACGGCGAAAAATTAATAGACGCTCTAAAGGGGGAAGAAAAAAAGGGTATAACTGAGGAAGAAGCTCTTGCAATCGCCGGAAAGTATATGCGGGAAGATCTTGTGATAGCTGGAATTGAAATGATTAAAGAAACGGGAGATCATCACGAGTATAGGGGCGGCCCGTTGCCGGCCTATGTGATTTCTTACGAAACCCCAGAGAATATAAGAGCCTATGTTTCGGCTTTGGACGGTACATTCCAAACTTTGAGGCACCGCAACTGGCGGTGGTTCGATTTCTTATGGATGACCCATACCATGGATTACGAAGGCAGGGATAATTTTAACAACCTTGTGCTACGTATTTTTTCGCTGTTAGGACTTATAACGGTGCTGAGTGGCTTTGTACTATGGTACATCTCCTCTCCATCAGTAAGAAAATTTCTAAAAAAATTTTAAAAATGGGAGTACTTATAATGAAAAACTTCTGTCGCAAAAATAAAGTACTATCTGTTATGCTAATTTCAGCTTTATTCCTGTCTTGTGACACTTCAGAAGAAAAAACGGAAGGTGAAAAAATCATAGAAAAAAGTATAGAGGCCTCTGGAGGAGAAAATTACGGGAATGCTGAAATTAAATTCACTTTTAGGAACAGGGAATACAAGAGCAAGCGCAATGGGGAAAAATTCCGCCTTGAACGCCTCGTTAAGGATTCCACCGGTAACACCACACATGATATCCTTAGCAATGAAGGTTTAAGCCGGTACAAAAACGGCGAAGTGGCCATAGTACCCGATTCCATGGTTACACGTATAAGCGACGGGGTAAACTCTGTTCACTATTTTGTACAATTGCCATATGTGCTCAACTCTCCGGCAGCTAATAAAGAATTGTTGGGGGAAGATGAGGTGGAAGGCGAAACGTATTACGAAGTTAAGGTTACATTTCGTGAGGAAGGCGGGGGAACAGATCATCATGATGAGTTTGTATACTGGATACACAAAGAGAATTACACCGTAGGTTACCTGGCTTATAGATTTTTCACAAATAATGGGGGAATAAGGTTTAGAAAAGCAGTAAATCCAAGAACGATAGGTAATATTCGGTTTGTGGATTATAAAAACTACAAAACCGATGATCTGTCCACACCGTTGCGTGACCTAGATTCCCTCTACGAAGCAGGGGACCTGAAGTTTTTCTCTAATATAGAAACCGAAAATATTAACGTAAGCATAAATAAAAACAATTAATTAAAACACAATTTACCATGAACACAACAAAGTACATTTTTTACACATTTTTTGCATCAATTTTTACTTTTGGTGTACAAGCCCAACATGAAAACCACCAATCGCAGGAAAAAAGTACCACCAACAAGGAAGTTTTAAGTCCGCACACCAGTGCAATGGCCGTCATTGATGGTGCACATATCCATATAGATTATTCCTCGCCCAGGGTTCGGGACAGGATAATCTTTGGAGGTTTGGTTGGCTTCAATACCATTTGGCAGGCCGGGGCCCACAAAGCCACCTGGATAGAGACAGATAAAGATTTGGTAATAGATAACAAAACACTTCCGGCGGGGAAATACGGTTTTTTTGTAATTCCGGGAAAAGAAAATTGGAAGGTCATGTTCAATTCCAGATGGGACCAGCATGGGAAAGATGAGTATGACGAAAGCGAAAACGTACTTAGCCTAAATGTTGCCCCGGAAGAATTGGATGAAATCCAGGAAGCATTATCTTATGAAGTAAAAGAAACCGGAGCTGACAAGGGTACAATTTCTTTGGCTTGGGAGAAAACAAAGATCCATGTTCCGTTTAAAGTAGCCAAAAGATAAAAAGTTTTGTAATATCAATAAAAACAGTAATAAGGACCTGCACCGTCAGGCATAAAACCAATAAAAATGAAAAAGTCTATTAAAGTTCTTACAGGAATGTTTTTGATTGGGATTTCACTTCTTTCCTGCAATTCAGCTACAGAAAAGGAAAAAGCAGTCGAAAAGGGAATTGCCGTCGGCGAAAACAACCAGATAAGCTATCAGGTTGGCGACCACTTGCCAAACGATTTGGTATGCATGGTAAACAATGCCTATATGGGCAAACCACAACTTCCTGTGCCCGTAGAAGGTAAAACCTATTATGGCTGTTGTGATATGTGTGTGGGAAAGTTAAATAACGATGAATCTGCGAGAATGGCACAAGATCCATTTACAGGGAAACCCGTGGATAAATCTACTTCATACATTGTATTAACCAGTAAGGAAGGAGCAGTTGCTTATTTTGAATCAGAGGAGTCTTATAAGGATTATAAAATAAAAAACAAATCCATACAATAATTGATAAGAAATAGACTATCCCTTTGATATAAAGATTAATTGAACGAGGATGGAATATTAAAATATGTTTGCGAATACTAAAGTGATTTTTAAGAATTGATTTGAATATTCTCGGTCAATAGTCTTGAACGTTAGCTGGAAATATAATTATTGAAATGAAAGATAATTTCTTATGTGTATAGGATTGAAAATGGTTTTGAATCGATTAGCAGTCCTGGAATAATTTTTCGGAAGCAGTGAAGCTTTAAAAAATATTCATCACCTATATTAATTAATTTAACAGTAGTTGGTTATCAATATGGAAGAAAAAGTACTCAACATAAAAAATGTAGTTTGTCAGCGGTGCAAAAGCAGCGTCAGGGAAATATTGGAAGGATTAAAAATCCCCTACCAGGAAGTGTCCCTGGGACAAGCGGTACTGGAAAGGCCTCTTAATTCAGGGGAATTGTCTGCCATTAAAGAAGAATTCCACCGGGTAGGCTTTGAGATACTTTTCGATAAAAATGAGCGGCTTGTGAACAAGATAAAATCAATTATTATAGCACGTATTTATAAAGAGGAAAACTTTGGCAGTGGAAAGTTGTCAAAAGTCTTAAGTGAAAATCTTTATTACGACTACAGTCATCTCACCCGGGTCTTCACAGCAATAGAAGGTAAGAACATACAGGAATTTCAGAATCAGGTTAAAATAGAACGCACAAAGGAATTGCTTGAAAATAATGAGCTCAACATTTCAGAAATTGCCAGGGAAACTGGGTACAGCAGTGCAACTTACCTTGCGACTCAATTTAAAAAGATGACAGGCGTAAGTCCTTCCGAGTATAGGTTTCAAGAACGTAGGAGAACAGTTGACCTGGATGAAATTTAAAAAATAGGTACCATGTGAGCAAGAAAAAATTTTTCTACTTAACTTAAAAAGTCACGGCATGAACCCTTTCCGGTATAAAATTTAAAATGTAAAAAGGCACAGTTATTTCAATATTTTTTCAGTATTAATTTTTGGTTTCCAGTAGTTGTACACTTGGTTTTATTATATTTGTGCCAACATTTTTTTTTTTGCAGAAAATAGTATTGCATAGCATCACATTATTCTTGTTGACCCTTTTTATTACTCTAAAAGTGGCAAACCTCCATTCGTTTGTCCGTTTTGTTCAGGACAATACAGAGATAGTGGATTGTGGGATATGCGAAGATTTCCAGAAGACCAATAATATAGAATTTATTGATCCTGCTGATAAAGACATTGATTTTCTTCCTTTTTCAATGATTCGGTCTCAAAAAGACATTGAGATTTATTTTTACCATCTTGAATTCGAATACTATGGCTTTTATTATAATAAGCCACCCCCTTCACTAGCTTAAATTTTTGTATCCGCAAAGAAAGTGTTCAGCTTTCCTTTTCACCTTTTTCATCTCCATCATCTAATTAATATCCTTTAACCTGGTCTCATTCATTATTATGCTAAAATTTATTGTTTCTGTAATTTTTTTTGCAGGATGCTTCTCAGCATATTCGCAAAATTGCGGTTTTGACCTTTCCGGCAGAGTGACGGATATTCACGATGGCTCTGTGTTGCCCAATGCCGTTATCCAGATAAAAAGTTTGCAAAAAGGAACCGTTTCAGACTTAGAAGGAAAATACAGGCTGGATGGTATATGTGAAGGCACTTACGAGGTCGAAATTTCACATCCGGAATGCAAAACAATTTCCCGTAACATTACAATCCAAGGAAATACCTCCCGCAATTTTAAACTGGAACATCACCTGGAAGAATTAAATGAGATACTAATATTAGGCGATGTCTTTGTCAATTCTTCGGTACCCGAAAAAACATTGCGCGCTGAAATTATTGAACAATACAGTAATGCTTCCCTGGGCGATGCCCTAAAAGAAATTAGCGGGGTCTCATCCCTTAATACCGGAAATACCGTGGTAAAACCGGTAATTCATGGTTTGCACAGTAGCAGGGTTGTAATAATAAATAATGGGGTTCGCATGGAAGATCAGCAATGGGGGTGGAACACGCACCCAATATTGATATTAACACGGCAGATAGGTTAACGGTCATAAAAGGGGCTGCGGCTTTGCAGTACGGCGGTGATGCCATTGGGGGCGTAATAATAGTGGAGCCTAAAAGGCCACCCATTAAAGATACTATTATGGGGAAGACTATAATGAATGCTGCCAGCAATGGCCGGAGCACAGGTTTGACCAGCAATTTATTGAAGTCCTATGAGACCGGACTATATTGGAAAGTGCAGGGAACTCTCAAATATATGGGCGATTTGCAGGCCCCCGATTATATCCTTTCCAATACCGGGGTGAGGGAAAAAGATTTCTCAGTGGGCATTGGTCTCAACAGAATAAATTATGGATTTGACGCCTTTTACAGCTATTTCAATACCGATATTGGTATATTAAGAGCTTCTCAACTTGGAAATATAACCGACCTGGTGAGGGTAATAAACAGTGGAGAACCAAATTATGTTGAGGAATTTACCTACGACATAAATGCGCCCAGGCAGGATGTGCAACATCAGTTGGCAAAGATCAATTTTTTTCGGAGATTCAGAAATGCGGGAGAATTAAAAATGCAGTATTCTTTTCAGTTCAATGAACGGAAGGAATTTGACATAAGGCGCGGTGCTGCTCGCGATCGGGCCTCGTTGGACCTGGCATTACAGACGCATAACCTGCAAACAAGCTTTAACTGGGACCAAATCGACAACTTTGAATCTACTTTTGGCATTAATCTTTCTTTCCAGAACAATTTTGCAGATCCCGCTACCGGGGTGCGTAGGTTAATCCCCGATTATAACCTGTTCTCAGCTGGGGCTTTTGCTCTGGGATCTTATTTCCTTAACAACGATTTTACCATTGACGCTGGTTTTCGATACGATTTCAACCAAATTGATGCCGAAAAGTTTTATTTGAAATCCCGTTGGCAAGAACGTAACTACGACGAAAATTATTCCAATTTGATCATTGAGGATTTTGGCTCGCAATGGCTCACTAACCCCGTCTTCAATTACCAAAACTTTTCGGCCAGCCTGGGAGGTAATTACCAATGGAAACAAAATTTTAGCATGGTTATGAATCTGAGTGCGGCTTCCAGGATGCCCAATCCTTCAGAACTTTTTAGTGACGGGTTGCACCATTCGGCAGCCACCATTGAACTGGGTGATTTGAGCCTGCAACAGGAAAAGGCCTATAAAGCTTCCCTTGGTTTTGAAGGCAGGTTTGACAACGTAGATTTTTCGGTAAATCCGTATATAAACCACATCAGGGATTTTATTTTTCTGGAACCATTGGGAATCGAGCAAACCATTCGAGGGGCTTTTCCCGTGCACCAATATAAACAAGTCGATGCACGCCTGTTTGGGATAGATATCAATATTGATTTTCAATTTTTAGAAATGTTTAATTATACCACCCGTTTTGCATATGTCAATGGACAGGATATTGAAAACAACCGGCCAATAATTGATATGCCCGCCCCAAATTGGTCAAATAAAATTCAATATTACAATCAAAGCTTAAAGGACTTAAAGATAGGTCTGGGCAATGACCTGGTTTTTAAACAAACCCGGTATCCGAATAATGATTTTACGGCAAATATTCCGGTGGATGGGGAATTGACCCCCACTTTGGTTGAAATCAGTCAACCACCCGAGGGATATAATTTGTGGTATTTTGATTCTGAAGTAAAACTACCCTTAAACAACCGGAGCAATCTTGGGATTAGGTTTTCAGTAAACAATATTTTAAATACCAAGTATCGCGATTACCTCAATCGTCAGCGTTTCTACGCCGATGATTTAGGCCGGAATTTTTTAATACAACTTAAATTCAATTATTAATTTCAAATATCTTTTACTATGAAAACGATTAAATTTTTATCCATGTTTGCTATTGCAGGAGCTTTATTAACTTCCTGTTCGAGCGACGATGACAACACTCCCGAGCCTGTAAACGAAGAGGAGGTAATTACAACATTAAGGGTGACGTTGGTTCCTGAAGAGGGAGGGGAAACCATTATTATGGAATACCGGGATTTGGATGGTGATGGACCTACAGCTCCTGTAATCACAGTATCGGGTAATCTGGCTGCAAATACTATTTATTTCGGTAGCACAGAAGTTTGGAACGAACTTGAGGAGCCGGCTGATAACATTACACTCGAAGTTGCTGAAGAAGCTGATGAACACCAGTTTTTTTACAACCCCGGTAGTGGTTTGGATGTTCGGATAATTTATACCGATGAGGATGACAATGGAAATCCTGTAGGAATTAATTTTACAATGACAACAATGGAAGCAAGTGAAGGTACTTTAACCGTCACCTTAATTCACCTGCCCAATAAAGATGCTGAAGGTGTAGCCGAGGGGGATGTTACCAATGCAGGTGGGGAGACCGATGCAGAAGTTACCTTTAATGTAACTGTGGAATAAACTCGTAGTAATTTAAAATCTATTTCAATCCTGCCGGTCTCTCAAAGCCGGCAGTTTTTTTATGTTCCCTTTTGCTACCTTCTACTGAAACCAGAAATGAAATATCTTAATATAATTAATGCAGTCCGTCAGTGGTGTAAAATAGCCTTAAGAAATACTGGAAGGACTGGAAATTTCCTATCAGGAAGTTTTTTTGGGGCAAGAATTTCAAGGGCTTGGCTTCGAAATTCTCTCTAATAAAAATGAGAGGCTTGTCACCTTACCAGATTTTTCACAGCAAGACCTTACAAGAATTTCAAAATCAAATCAAGATAGAACGCACAAAGGAGTTGCTTGATTATAATGAGCTCAACATTTCAGAAATTGCCAGAGAAATAGGCTATAGCAGTGCAACCTATCTTGCTACTCAATTTAAAAAAATGACGGGTATAAGTCCTTCTGATTATAATAATCAGAAAGAGAAACGTGAAATTGACCTAAATCAATTTTAAGTTAAAAAGGTGATTTTTAAATATTTAGATAAAGTATAAGCATTGTAATAATTTTTAGTTTGCACCGAAGGGGGAAACACGCTTAGTTTCTTAATTTTACACTCTTTACCAACCACCGATTGATTAAATAACATTATTACACAGCCAGCGAGTTCAGCCTATCCTAATTTCTAAATTTTGCTTCTTTTGTGGGCAAAAAATGATTTTAGAGTATAAAACGCTATAAATTAAAAACCGCCTAAAAATTATTTTTTAGGCGGCTTACTTTATTAATTTAAAAAAATCTACTCCATTGGAGAACCATGTTCTTCGATAAAACTTTCCAACTCCACAATACCCTGTTGTTGGCTGTCGATAATCATCCTTGCTTCCTCGCGAGTCATTTCATGAACGCCATACTCCAGTTCTATTAATGACAAATCTATCGCACCCTGGTGATGGGGGATCATCTTTCTGGCAAAATCATAATCTGGATCTCCTGTATATGGAATAGAAGTCATTTCTACTTCCATCTCTTCCATAGCAGCTTCCATTTCTTCTATATATTGGGTATCTGATATAGGCTCAGGCTCTCCATGTTGTTCTAGAAAGTTTTGTAGACGGTTTATACTTTCCGGGGCTGATGTAAGGGTTTGCTCGGCCATATTACGCATTTCCTCATGGTGGCCATACTCTAATTCTATTTCTGCCAAGGCTATTTCACCTCTATGGTGAGGTATCATCTTTCTGGCAAAATCATAATCTGGATCCCCTGTATATGGTATAGCATTAATTTCCTCCATCATATTCTCTATGGCCGCTTCCATTTCGGCTACATACTCTTCGTTCACCCCCTCTTCCACACAATTAAAACGTAGGTGTTCATAATCAATATTATCATTCCCGTCAAAATGGGCCTCAATATCATTTTTATTCAGAGTACCTGATAAAACTTTATGTTCCACACTATCATAATTAGCTTCCCAATCCAGCAGAGTAACTTCATAATATATATAATCCTCATTAGCACCTTCGTTGTAAGGCAAAGCAACGCACAGAGGTGATGCAAAGAAATCTCCATGGTCGTTAACACCAACAGTAGGCTCAAGATCATTATAGAGTTGTATTCCCGTATTATCTGTTCCTAGCCACACATCCAGACTATAATTGGCGGTGAAATGTCTTCCACTATCATCACAATAATTGGCGAAGAAGCAAAATTCTACAGCTTGATTAGTATCAAGCTCAAAGAACAAATAACCATATTGATTTACATCCCTGTTATCATAACACAAGACAGGTACCTCCACATATTTTTTGACGCCTGCACCTAAGTCTATAGATAATGGCAGGGGAGTATCGACAAAATTTGCAAGATCACCACCTCTTGGAGCTAACCAGATTAAATCCCCATCTGCATTATAGACAGAAAAATGATCCAGGTTGTAGGTTCCGGGATCTAATTCTAAAGCAGCATCTTCAACGGTAAAATTTTGGCCAGATGCAAGGTCTATCCTGTATGGATTATTTGAGGTTCCCACCACCTCGGTACCTCCCTGCAATAGGATTATTCTAACAAAAGCAGGATCATCATTGGAACATTCGGGTATATCTCCCAATGATTGTTTGGAAGCTGCTCTGTTTGAGACCAGATCATTTACAATAGCTTCAAATGATAGGGTGGTCTTTTTAGCCTGTGAAATTCCTTCTTCCTCCTTACTACAGGATGTGAAAATCATAGCGAATACTGCTAAAGAAGCAATACATAGTTTAAATTTCTTCATATAAATGTTTTTTGGTTAATAAATTATTGAATAAAATAATATGTAAATCCTAAAGGAGTCTACTTGGTTAATTGAAACGTTTGGGGGGATGGGTTGGGGGGATTATTTTAATAAAATTCTTACCTCCGTCAGGGAGTTGATTTTTCTGGCTACCCTAAGATAGCTAGTAGAAGAGATGATAATTACTAAAAAAATCATAAAGTCTTAATACCTAAGGATTTTACCATAATGTTGATGAACTAGCGCTATCAAAAAATGTAACTTGACTTCAAGTTTAATAAAACCAAATAATTATGAGAAATCAAGAATTAATTAGTGCGCTTTACAACTGCGCCGCTCATTGTAACCACTGTGCCGATGCATGTTTGGATGAACAAGACGTAAAAATGATGGTAAGGTGTATTCGCCTGGACAAGATTTGTGCTACCACGTGTATAGCTACAGCCGAGGCGCTGTCCGTTACTTCACAGGATGTTGCCGGATTAGTAAAATACTGCCAGGAGATTTGCAGAAAGTGCGCTGAAGAATGTGAAAAGCATGAGACAGATCACTGTAAAAAATGTGCCGAAGCATGTAGAAAATGTGAAGAGGCATGTTCAAGGTATGCTGCTTAATGGAAGTACAGCTGATAACATAAAGCCCGGGAACCCGGGCTTTATTATTCATTAATGTTGTTTCTATATGGAAGTATTCCTCTACTAAAAATTTCATATGTCAGAATATAAAAAGAATAGCCTTTCCCTTACTGGTGCCGTAGCCATGGGGACAGGAGTAATGATTGGTGCCGGGATCTTTGCACTGCTAGGTCAGGTGGCTGAACTCTCAGGAGATTATTTCGCTTATGCCTTTGTTCTGGGAGGTATTATCTCCGGTTTTAGCGCATACTCTTATATAAAAATGTCTAATGCGTATCCTTCAGCAGGAGGGATAGCTATGTACTTACAAAAGGCGTACGGCAAAGGAACTATTACGGCTGCCGCATCGTTGCTCATGGCCTTTTCCATGGTCATTAATGAAAGTCTTGTTGCCAGGACTTTTGGTAGTTATACCCTGCAGCTATTTGACGTGGGCGAAAACAGCTTTTGGGTTCCTGTATTAGGAGTTGGACTACTTATAGCTGCATTTGTTATAAATATTCTTGGGAATAAAGCAATAGGAAAAATTTCCCTCTATATGGCAGCGGTGAAAATAGGTGGTTTAGTAATTTTTGCAGCAGGAGCTTTATGGGCTTCGGGTGTCGATTTAAATGCGGCCGTACCTTCTGAAGATCCAGGTAACCAGTTTGTGGATTACATTGCAGCCCTGGCACTTTCTATTCTTGCGTATAAAGGTTTTACCACAATTACCAATAGCGGGAGTGAAATCGAAAAGCCTCACAAGAACGTGAGTAGGGCCATTGTAATTTCTTTGGCGATTTGTGTGGTGATATATTTTTTAGTAGCTCTGGCTGTAGGATCAAATCTTTCCATTCCTCAAATAATTGAAGCCAGGGATTACTCTCTTGCGGAAGCGGCACGGCCGTTATTCGGTGATTTTGGATTGTGGTTTACTGTTGGTATCGCAATTGTAGCAACCATTTCCGGGGTAATCGCGAGTATTTTTGCAGTATCCCGAATGACAGGAATGCTTACGAATATGCATTTAATACCGCATAGCCATCTAGGCATGTCTGGAACAGTACAAAGGCATATGTTGGTATATACAGTAGTAATTGCAATTATCCTTACTATTTTTTTTGACCTAAGCAGGATTGCTTCCTTGGGGGCTATATTCTACTTAGTGATGGATATAATAGTGCATTGGGGCATTTTCCGTTACTTAAAAAAGGAAATAAAGGCCAGATCATCTATTTTAATAACTGCTATAATTTTGGATGCGGTTGTGCTTGCTGCTTTTTTAACTGTAAAGGCTCAAACAGATATTTTTATAATATATGTAGCTGTACCTTCAATAATACTCATCTTTATTGCTGAATTTTTCTTCCTTAAAAGCAGCCCCAATAGTGGCAAGGAAACCACTCATAACCATCAAGGAAAAGAATAAATTAGTCGTTGAATTAAATTGGTACATTATTCTTTTACAATTTTTAATTAATTAAAAGAAAATGGAGATGATACACACCTATAAAATAACCGGCATGACCTGTAACGGCTGCCGCAGTCATGTAGAAAAAGTTTTGAATGAAGTGGATGGTGTTTCCAATGCTTCGGTAGATCTTGAAAAAGCGGAAGCTACCATTGAAATGGAACGTCATATTGAAATTAGCACATTTCAGGAGGCCTTAAAAGGTTCGAACTACAGTATTTCTGAACCTTCGGTAGCGCATAGCAAAGGAGGAAAAATGAAGCATACCTATGCCGTACACGGGATGACCTGCAACGGCTGCCGTAGTCATGTAGAAAAAGTTTTAAGTGAAGTTGAAGGGGTAACCAATGCTTCCGTAAGCCTCGAAAAAGCTGAAGCCACTATTGAAATGGAAAATCATATAAAGATTGAAAAATTTCAGGAGGCTTTAGAAAATTCCAGTTATAAAATTTCAGAACCTGCTGAAGAAGATCACAAAATAAAAACGATGATTCACACTTATACGGTTCACGGGATGACCTGTAATGGTTGTCGAAGTCATGTGGAAAAAGTTTTAAATGAAGTCAAAGGGGTAACAAAGGCATCGGTTGATCTAAATAGCGCCAAAGCTACCATTGAAATGGAACGTCATATTGAAATTAACACATTTCAGGAGGCCTTAAAAGGTTCGAACTACAGTATTTCTGAACCTTCGGAAGGGCATAGCAATGGAGGAAAAATGCAACACACCTATGCCGTTCATGGAATGACCTGCAACGGCTGCCGAACCCATGTGGAAAAAACTCTAAGTGAAGTTGAAGGGGTCACCAAAGCAACTGTAGATCTTAAGAAGGAAGAGGCAGTGATTGAAATGGAAAAACATATTCCTCTGGAAAGTCTTCAGAAAAAACTTCAAGAGGACGGAGGTACGTATTCAATTACAATGCCTGGAGAAAAACCTAAAGGGTCATCTAAAAAGAAAGCAGAAAAAACCAAGGGAGGGTCAGGAGCCTTTTACTGCCCTATGCATTGCGAAGGGGAAAAGACTTACGATAAACCAGGGGATTGTCCCGTATGTGGTATGGACCTGGTAGAAGCTCCATCTGCCACCAGAATTCCCCAAAAATTCACATGTCCTATGCATCCCGAAATTGTAGAAGATGAAATGGGCTCCTGTCCCATTTGCGGGATGGATTTGGTCCCTCTGGAGGGTGGTGTAGATGAAGAAGAAGATAAGACTTACAAAAAGCTATTGCGAAAATTTTGGGTGGCAACGGCCTTTACTGTTCCCATTCTTATCATTGCAATGTCTGAAGAAATTTTTTCAAGTAATCCGTTACTTGAAGTAATGGACTGGGAGTACTGGAACTGGGTTCAGCTGGCCTTGTCTATTCCGGTTATCTTTTATGCCACCTGGATGTTTTTTGAGCGCGCCTACAGGTCAATTAAAACCTGGAACCTTAATATGTTTACTCTTATAGGGATTGGTGTTGGAGTGGCCTGGCTTTTTAGTGTGGCAGCAATGCTTTTTCCCGATGTTTTGCCTGCGCAGTTTAAAACAGATCAGGGGACGGTTTATGTATACTATGAAGTTGCCACTATTATTCTTACGCTGGTATTGTTGGGCCAGGTCCTGGAGGCTCGAGCCCACAGCAAAACAAATTCAGCGATTAAGGAACTTTTAAAACTTGCACCCAGTAAGGCAACAAAGATCATTGATGGCAAGGAAAAGATAGTTGCCATAGACAGTATAGAAAAAGGCGATTTACTGCGGGTGAAACCGGGAGAAAAAATTCCTGTAGATGGCAGTATACAAGAAGGGGAAAGTAATATTGATGAGTCCATGATTACAGGTGAACCTATTCCCGTAGATAAAACCGTGGGGGATAAGGTGAGCTCCGGAACCATAAATGGTAATAAAACTTTTATAATGGTGGCGGAAAAAGTGGGGTCCGAGACCCTGCTCTCCCAAATAATTGAAATGGTAAAATCTGCCAGCAGGTCGAGGGCCCCAATCCAAAAATTGGCTGACAAGATCTCAGGATATTTTGTCCCGATAGTAGTTGTGGTTTCGGTTCTCACCTTTATTATCTGGGCGATCTTTGGTCCGGACCCTGCATATGTTTATGCCCTTGTAAATGCCATTGCCGTTTTAATTATCGCTTGTCCCTGCGCATTAGGTCTCGCTACTCCTATGTCTATTATGGTTGGTGTTGGTAAGGGAGCTCAAAGCGGAGTGTTGATCAAAAATGCGGAATCTCTTGAAAGATTTGATAAAATTGATATTGTAATTATTGATAAAACAGGTACCGTGACTGAAGGAAAACCTTCGGTAGAAAAAGTAGTAAGCGCTTCTTCCGGTTATTCTGAGGAAGATATTTTGGAGAAAATAGCTTCACTTAACAGCAGTAGTGAACATCCATTGGCAGAGGCAACTCTTCGTTATGCCGAAGAAAAGAATGTGCAGGTGAAACCTGTTTCTAATTTTAATTCAGTTACAGGAAAAGGTGTGATGGCCGAACTTAACGGAAGTAAACTGGCTCTTGGTAATTCTAAAATGATGGAGCAGGTAAATGCAAAAATTTCACCTGACCTGGAACAACAGGTTATAACAGAGCAGAAAAAGGGAAAAACAGTGTCTTATCTTTCGGAAGGGGGAAATGCTATTGGTTTTGTGGTGATCTATGATAAGATAAAGGAGTCAAGTAAGGAGGCAATAAAAGAACTGCATGAACTGGGATTAAAGGTGTTTATGTTAACCGGAGATAATAAAGAGACGGCCAAAGCTGTGAGTGAGACTTTAAATTTGGACGGTTTTAAGGCCCAAATGCTTCCCGAAGATAAACTTAAGGAAGTGGAACGGCTACAACAGGAAGGAAAAAAAGTTGCGATGGCCGGCGATGGAATTAATGATGCCCCCGCCCTTGCAAAAGCTGACGTTGGTATAGCTATGGGTACCGGGACCGACGTAGCCATTGAGAGTGCGGGAATAACTTTAGTAAAGGGAGATCTGTTGGGAATTGCAAAAGCCAGGAATTTAAGTTATAAGGTGATGAGGAATATAAAGCAAAATTTATTCTTTGCCTTTATTTATAACACCCTGGGAATTCCAATTGCTGCAGGTCTGCTTTACCCGTTTTTCGGAATATTGCTGTCCCCAATGATAGCAGCACTGGCTATGAGCCTTAGCTCCGTTTCAGTTATTGCTAATGCCTTGAGGTTGAGAACCGCTAAGATCTAATTGTTAGAAAAGGGAAAAGATTTGGTTTGTTAAATTTGAAATTATTATAATTGCTGCTGCATCGTTCGTTTGGATAGTGTCCACAACTTTGTTAATGCAGATTAATATTAAATGATACCAAAAATGGAAAATTCGACAGTGACATCTATAGGAGTCCTATGCGCTGTTATTGGAGCGATTATAATTGCCTTATCTGCGACCTTGGCGCAAGGGATAGTTGGAGTGGCATTAATATTCCTTTCGTGGTATTTTCTTAAGATTTCCAGAAGGAATAAAAATTTTACTCTCCCTGGTAAAAGGGCGATTTTACTAATGAAGGATTCAAAGATTTTCCAGGAAAACCTAAGCAAGGTTAACCTTACAGAAAAAGATCTTAGGATGAAAATTCAGAAACTCAATTTGCCTGCAGAGAATAAAATATTGGCAGTAGTTTGGGAACGAACAGGGGAGTTGTCAGTCCTTCATTCAGATAAAGAAACCGAAGTTGATGAACAGATCCTTGAAGGAGTAGAGCGGTAGAGAAAAGGAGGAATATCGTGGAGAAAAATAGAATTGAAGAATATATGAACTCTGTAAGAGATCTTCTTGATCTCCATTTACAAAAAGAGGATTTCCTAAAAAAGATTATCGAAGGGTACGGGAATTATAGAGTAGCAATTTATCTTGACAAGATTGGGGAATTAAATCGTATAATTGAAAAAGGGCGCATCCAATTGGATGAACTGGAACAAGAGATAAAACGGCAGAAATAAAACAAACCTGAAAGTTATGAGCAGTCACTTTGAAAGAGAAAAACTTCCCAGGTATATCTAGAGTTGAGAGGATAAAACACCGACCATATGAGGAGGACGTAATCTCTATACTAAGTATTATAAGAGAACCTGACATGTCCCGCGGGAGATTTTTAGCCACTAAGGCTTTTTGGGAGGAGAAAATTTCTTTAGCTGGGAAATACTCACCTGGTAGCTACTCTACCTATGATATCAGGAAAGGAGCGGGATATTCATTAATCTTGGTTGACGATTGGGAAGAGGAGGTTTACGTGGTAGAGAGTTCGATGGAGGGCTTAGCAGATGCTCTTGATGAACAAAGGAAGGAAGAAAGACGAATTTTTGAGAAATTAGGAATTAATTTTCCGGAGGAAATCGACGAAATATTTCATCTGAGGTTATAAAACCTTTAGCGTATTACTTTCTGTTGGACTCTTAATTTACTTTACCCCGATTTCTGAGAGCTCCTCTCAGAATGAATAGCAAAAGATATTCCCCTTGAATAGAAGAAGAATTATTCTAATAAAGGCTGTGTTTTTTAAAACTGCTAATCCTTCAGCTTATAAATAAATTTGTGTGGACGAATGGAACGATTGCCGAGAAACTCTTGGTAAGAATCCATATAATATTTCTAATTTGAAATATATCTTCTAGAAGTGCGGCTTTGGTACTAAAATTTAAACCACATCCTCCCACCCAAAACCTTCACTTTTTAGCAATCTTTGAAGGATTTTTCTCCTGCTTTCCAAGTCGGTATTCTGCTGTACCTTTTCTGAATAGTTAAAAAAAGAAGGATCAACAGAGTTTTTGATTTTAGGAAGGCTACTTGAAAATTTAGTATCCAAAGTTTGAATAAAATTAGTGAGAGCTGATCTTAAGGGCTTTAATTCCTGGTGAAGATTTTCAGCATCGTCAGACCCTAAAAGAATTGAAAAAGCTTCATCAAGCCGGGCGAGGTTGAGACTTAAACAATTTTTTGCCTTTGCCTGCGTGTAAAAATGAACAACAGGATAGGCATGATGGTTAACGGCATGCCGGTCAACCATTTCTTGCAGGGCCAGGAACTGTTGATAAGTATAAGACGAATCTAATGATAAAAAATTATGTGCTATTTCCTCTGGATTCTTACCCAAATTGTAGATGCTCTTCACCAGAGTACGTTTTGTGACTACTGCAGAAGATACGGAAATAAAATAAGTCATTGAACTCGTAAAAAACACGAAGCCAAAAAAAGCGAAGAGACTTGTAACTATTTCGAAAACCCCGGAAACAGGTTTAAAATTTCCTATCCCAAGAGTTGACAGCGTATAACCCGTGAAATATAACCTCTCCCAACCGTTGGCCACCCTTCCACTACTGTTAGTTATCATCTCTGGATTTGAAGAGTACAAAAGGAATAGCCCAAGCCAGGCTAAAATCACCCAAACAGATAAAATCATCAAATTCACAAAAAGTCCGTGGTAATTGTAGACTTTCCTACCCACCACCCTTACCGCGAACTGGATAAGCCTGTCGGAAAAAATAGAAACTCCATTAGCAATAAAACTCATTCCGCTGGCCGAGAGGGTGGTAAAAAAGAAATCATATATAACCAGAATTAAAATAATAATTCCAGCTGCTAAGTATAGGGATTCGATCATATTTTTAAACTTTTATAAAGAAGTTCTTATGCTTACGAAGTTAGGGTATTGGCAGGTGGTAGGATATTGTTTTTGTAGAAATTACTTTCGATATTTAGGGAATCGTTATAATCTGCTAGAAGGGTTTTTCAAATTATTTGTTGCAGTTCAGAAATTGCTGTTTGTGAAAAAAATCGGTTTATAAGTTGATTACTTTTTCCAGTGCGTCATCAGCATCTTGATGAATAAAGTTAGCTTGATAATTTATAGTAGTTGTAACAGAAGAATGACGATATAATTTTTGTAGCATTTGTATAGGAATTTTATCGCCTGAAATGTTTCCAAAACTATGTCGTGCAATATGCATACTCATTTTCTTGCTTATACCTAGTTTTGCTGTTACCTTTTTCAAGTGTCTGTTAAGATTCCTTGTAATAGTTTGTGTTCTAACTGAAATTTCTTGGGAATCTCTTAAATCTGTTCCTCTGAGATAGTCGAAAATCAAATCATCATCCGTTAATTTATCCTGGCGATACCTTTCCAATATTACATTAGCTTTTTCAGAAGTTTTTAGAGAAAGGAGTTTACTGTTTTTGTTCATTCTATACATTAACCTTCCATCATTAAAATCAGACCACTTCAGCTTTAAAACATCACCCACTCTTATTCCCGCAAAATAAAAACTAATTAGCCATATATGAACTGCTTTTTGTTGAGCTTCGGTTAAATCAATGGCATTTTCTAATTTCTTAATCTCATTACTATTAAACCCGATTTTTTGGCTTTCGGGTATCTTTATTTGAACTTTTCCTTTTCCAAAAGGATATCTTCCTCTATCAATTATGGATTCAGAAATAGCAAGATTGTAAATGGTGCGTATTAAAATAAGGTAATTCACAACTGTTCGTGGAGAACGTTTTTTGTCGTGAAGTAAATAGGTTTCGAATTTTTTGAGCAGGGGCGGGTTAAGCTCATTAAATGAGAGTTCATTTTTTTTAAGAAAATCTTTAAACTTTTTGAGCCTGCCGAGCTCAGTATCATATTGGTGATGTTTTTCTCTATTTTTCAAATTATCAAGGTGCATATTTGCTATGGCAAAAAAGTCTATTTTTTTTGTCTTTTTAATAGATTTTTTAATTGCTTTTACTGTTTGATAATCCTCATTGTTTTCAGCTTCGAAAACTTTTTTATTAGCCTCAGCAACTTTTGTAACTAAAAAGTTATTGATAATGCTGGCGTAAGGATGGGATTTTCTAACGCATCTATTTTTCTCATCCCAGTACTTTTCCTCTAAATACTGCCCAGTTCCAAGATAGGAGCTCTTTCTATCTTTAGTAATCCTGATTGCTATTGGATATTTGCCTTCAGGATTCTTTTTTCTGCGAAGTACTGCTTTAACTGTTGCCATAATAAATGCTTAAGTTTATAAAGATAAATAAATTAGGTACAACATAGGTACAACATTTGTTGATTTTACTTGATATTATTTGGTTCTATACTATATTAAAAAAATATAAATCATTGAAAAACAAGCGGTTTGTGGAATATTAGTCTAGTAGGGCAAAAAACTCATAACCCGAAGGTCACTGGTTCGAGTCCAGTTCCCGCTACTAAGCCCCTCAGCAATGAGGGGCTTTTTTTATGGGTATTGTCGACCGGTTGGCTCAAGTATGACACCGCGGTCACTGGATTCTCCTGTTTATTTAAAGGAGTGGTGCAAATGGAAGAGCTTAATGTAAGATTTAAAAATCTTTTACTCCAGTGGTACTGCGAGCAATGGTATTTTTAGATCATCTACCAGGTCCTTTTTCTTGTTCGATGTAAACAGGCTATAGAGGAGATTTTTTCTCTTATGACCGGCAACGACCAGATCAATATTTTTTTCATCAACGATCTTCCTTATTGATTCTGTAACCGGCCCCTCGATCAATAAACCTTCGGCGTCTACATTATATTTCTCTACGATCCCACGGGCCCATTTTTTAATAGAAGCAGCCTCTTTTTTATTTTCCTCTGCTCTTTTATCGTATACAAACTGCGGTCCCGTCTCCCGCGCAAGAAAATCATGGGGGTTTCCCTGTGAAACGTGAATTATCCAGATCCTGGCATTTGTTAGTTCGGCAATATTAACCGCGTGCTTTGTAAGTTGTTCTGCATCCCTGGGGTCATCTACTGCTACTAGTATGTTTTTCATATCCTGAAGTTTCTTGTTTCAATTTAAGCAAAATATTACATTTACTGTCATAGGCAGAAGAAGGAAACAAAATGAATCTTTCAGATTAAATCCTAATCCTGAGATTAGTCACCCATCTGCTCAGAAAAATTACATACCTTAATTGGTTCCTGTTTTTAACTCCTCATTACTTTATTACTATAAATGATTTTGAAACAATGAAAAGATCTGAAAAAGAGAAGATGCTCGCCGGCGAATTATATGATCCCCTTGATAAAGGGTTGGTTGAGGAAAGGCTTCGAACGAGGTTACTTCTTAAAGAATTAAATGATACCGGGGAGGACCAGCCACAAAAAAGAAAGGAAACGCTTATGAAATTATTGCCAGGGGCTGCTAAGGACCTGTGGTTGCAGCCACCTTTTTATTGTGATTATGGCGCTAATATCATTACTGGAGAAAAGGTGTTCTTTAATTTCAATTGTGTGGTCCTGGATGTAATGCAGGTAAAGATTGGCAGCCGAAGTATGTTTGGTCCAAATGTGCAGATCTATACAGCAACCCATCCTCTTGATCATAATGAAAGATCATCTGGGGTAGAATATGCAAAACCTATCGAGATCGGGGAAGATGTGTGGGTTGGAGGGAGTGCTGTGATTTGTCCCGGGGTGAAGATAGGAGATCGCAGCGTAATTGGAGCGGGGAGTGTTGTCACCAAAGATATCCCGGCAGATGTTTTTGCTGCCGGCAACCCCTGCCGGGTCATCAGAAAGATCAGGGAATAACCCGATTGGTTGTCGTAAAAAGCCAGGTGAAGCTCAGCTAATTACTTTCTATATTATTACCTACCCCTCATTTTTAAACCAACCGCTGTACATGATATAATTGCCGGCAGTTTTCTTCATATTTTCAACTTGTTCCGCAGTTAACTTCTTTATTTTCTTCGCGGGGATACCTGCATAAATATGTCCTGCTTCACAAATGGTATTTTCCAGGACCACTGCTCCTGCAGCGACAATGCAATTTTCCTCAACCACAGCGTTATCCATTACAATGGCGCCCATTCCAATAAGCACATTGTCTTTTACAGTACAGCCGTGGACAATGGCCCTGTGGCCTATAGATACGTTGCTTCCAATTCTTGTTGCTGCTTTTTCATAAGTGCAGTGGATCACCGCGCCGTCCTGAATATTAGTTTTGTTTCCAATCGTTATGGCATTTACATCTCCCCTTATCACGGCGGTAAACCATACAGAGCATTCCTCCCCATTACTACATCTCCCACAATTGTTGCATTTTCAGCTATAAAGCAATTTTTTCCTACTTGAGGGCTTTTATCTTTTACAGAAAGAACTAAAGGCATATTACTAAGGTTTTATGTATGGGTATAAAAATAAAAAAATACAGTTGCCTTGTGGTAAAAACAAAGGAAATAAGAGCAAAAAATCTGAAGGGGTGGTTCTCCGGGAGGTTTTCGTTAATTATTGGCTAGTTTATTCTTAAAAGAGCCGCTTTTCCCATCAAATTTTCAAATCTTTGACATACTATCCTGAAATTAATAAAAATGGAAAACTGGGTGCACGATAATATAGATATCAACCTACCCGTAAAGATTGGGTTTGATGTTCTGGAAAATGTTTTGCGGGAGAGAATGGTAGGAGAGACTTTCCAGGTGGAGAAAGAAAATGGAGATGTTACTAAATATGCCGAGGTGTTGAACGTTAGGCTTGGCAGCAGTATGGAAGAAGGTTATGACCTTAGTGTGGAACTTACCTTTAACAGCCTTATGACCCTTTATAAAAATAAAACGGCCGGGATACTCTTTCATGCGGCTATAGATTTTAATGAAGTGGACCAAAACCTGGAGGTTGGGGATTTTAAAATTAAGGGCACCAGTAATAACTGGTTGATGAATAAAACCATTGAGACCGTTGCAAACAAGATTATTTACGGGAAGCTCAAGAAGAACATGAAGGTCGATTTCAGGCCCCACCTGGAACCGCAACTTACGAAACTCAATGAAAAACTTGCGACGTCCATGCAGGCAGGGGATGGTGTATACCTCTCAGGAGAGATGGAGGAAGTGCATATCCGGGAATTTAGAACAGGGAGGGAAGCGATCTATCTGGTCTTAAAAATTCGTGGAGCGACCGGGGTGGAGATTAAGGAAATAAACTTATAATACACTAATTATTGATTAAAGCTCAATGTTATCCGGGAAAAGAGTCTGGATCCCTCTGCTTCTAGAATTTAAAATTTGGACTAAAACCTGAGTGCCTGGAAAATAGTTACTTACAGTCTGCTGCATAACTTGAAATCTCCTAAACTATTTTAGATCCAAAACCACCCCCTGGTCGAGGTTGATATGTCCTTTGACTATCTATAACAAGTGTTAATGGAAATTTCACATATTTTAATCGGACAACAATGGTAAAGATTCCCGATCTTATAGAACCTGGACCTTAAAGTTCAATGCTTAACAACATCTAAACCTTTGCTGAATAATTTTAAAATTCTAAAAATTCTTTTGATCCTAAAACCTTTCTCTGTGCAATAGGGTTTCGCCGATAAAGCATTGAAGCCCTCAGGAAAGCCGTTAAATATCTAAACCCGGCAATATTAATTAATTATTTCCCGGTACCTGGATTGATGGTCTTCTCTTTTATAAATAGGAGATGATCTAAAATAAAAAAGGGATCTGGCTTGTAAGACAGATCCCTTTTTCTCAAACAAATTACAGGGGGTTAATTTGTGTCGTCGGTATTCTCATCGTCATTCTCGGCATCAGCCATATTCTGACGTATATTCTCGAAATCGCTTTCCATACTGTCATGCTCGCTTCGCATGGTTTCGTGATCACTCATAATTTCATCATGGTCTTCTCTCATAGCTGCTATTTGTGATTCCATCTCAGCAGTAGAAAGGTTGCCAAAATTACCTCTTAGCTCTTCATGGCCCTGTAGCATTTGGTCGTGCTTGGCCATTAAAGCCTCGTGTCTCTTGATGATCACTTCATGCTCGGCAAGATCCTCAATCCAGGTTGAATCTTCAAGTTCCCTTCCCTCAAGTTGCTGGGACAGGTTTTGGTGATTATCCATCATTTGTTTATGAGTTCCCTGGAATTCACTGTGTACAGTCCTTATGCTGTCATTTTCCCTCTGTAATTCCTCAAATTCGCTAGATAGATTTTTACTATTGTCATTACAGCTGGTTAAACCTATTGCAACAACAGCCAGGATCATTAAGATATTTTTCATATTAGTTGGTTTTTAATATTAATTACCTGAAAATTACAAAATATGTTACTCTCTTCTTATAATATTGTGTTAAAGCAGAAGCTGATATTTTTTTTTGGACTCCATTTCCAGAATATTTTATAACTCATTTTGTCTTCCTTGGCAAAAAAACTTGGCGGCTATAAATTTTTTTGCGCAGCATAAAGTTTTTTTAGTTAATTTATATTTCTCCAAAAAATTGATTTAGTGCGTGTTAAATTGTAATGCTCCTGCTTTTTCACTGGCACTGCCTGCATTGAGCCTTATAACCAATTAATAACCTAAATACTTATAATTATGAGAGATTTAAAACGAGTGGTGGTTTTGTTTGTGATGTTGCTGTTGGGTTTCAGTTTTCCTGCGGCTGTACAGGCACAGTCAAGTGAAAGTAATTCAAATGTAAAGTCTGCCATCGAGGAAGTCTACAGGGATTTTGCCAAACATTTTAAGGATGGAAATGCTGCAGCCATCGTAGAGAATTATTATACAAGTGATGCAAAACTGTATCCCCCTCAGGGTGGTGTGGCCACTGGCCAGAGCGAAATCGAGGGTATGCTTGACGGGGTGATAAGCGCAGGGATCAATTTGGACCTGGAAATTAAGGAGCTGGAAGTTTTTGGAAATATGGCCTATGAATATGGAGTGGCCAATATTCTTAATGAGCAGGGAGAACAACTTGCACAAAATGAATATGTCGTGATTTGGAAAAAGGACCGGGGCACCTGGAAGATCTACAGGGATTTCATTAAAGACAGTGCGGCAAATTAATAATGATCCTCAGAATTTCCCCCGAAATAGTCCATTCCCGTGGGAAATTTATCTCAACTCCTGTTAAGTTGCAAAAATTCTATTCAGCAAATTTAAAATCTCCAGGCGTACCAATAATTGCAGAGATTCCTCCAGTTGCAAAATTATCAACATCTGCTAGTACCGCCTTACCCTCAGGTGAATTAAGTGTTTGCTGTAATGCCTCCATACTGGGAAAATAAAGCTCTGCCATCCTGTAAAATTCGATAGGACTTCCATCTGGAGAACTTTCAAATTTGGTAAGTTCCATTCTGGTGACCCCTTTCATTTTTGCAGCTAGTGCCGCGTGGGTAGAATAATAATATTCTTCAATTGCTTCAGGGTCATCTGGAAGCCCATAGATCACGGTTAATTTTACAGCCTCAGGATTGGGATTTTCCTCACGGTCCAGAAAGCTGAAAGAGATGAAGATGAAAAGGAGAAGAATAACTCCTGTCACATAAGTGTTGATCGTTTTCATAGTTACTATTTTAATGTTCGTCCTGAAAAAAGGTCCTAATGAGATCTCGTAAAAGAAGCGGGAAAAAATAATATTTCCAATTAGGAAGATTACCGGGTTGAGAATGTACAGGTTCACAGGGAGAATACATGGTGGTAAAATCCCTTATATTCCCTGCGGACTTTTCCACTGCTTATTTAATAATATTAGAAATTCTACTTTTTAATTCAAGGTGGTGTACCATGGGTCTTGATCGCGATATGCGTTAGGATCCAGAATTTAGAATCCAGGCTTGTAGGTCATAATGACTTGAAAATGAAAACTTCACCTTCAGTTGAAGATCTCAAAATTTTTGAACTCCAAACTCGCTCCTGGAAGAGCTGGGTAGCCCTCTTAATCTGGATAGAACGGGATCTGCAAAAATGGTAAATTTTGATCTAAAAGGAATGTTTAGCAAACCCTGCTTTAAGATTGATATATTTCTGCTAAGGAGTATTCATTTGCCTCTGTTTTTATAGGCTTTTCTTTAAATTAGCCACATCAAAAAATATATCAATGAATTATTTATCAAAAGTAACAGTTGCCCTGGCTTTTATGATCACGGGTATACCCGGGGTACAGGGACAGGAAGTTAGGCAAACCAACCAGGATGTTTTTAATGAATTCACCTACAGGCAGGGTAATACCTACCGGACTGCTTCAGGGAGGCCGGGACCTGACTACTGGCAAAATGCGGCCGATTATAATATAGAAGCAACACTTAACGACGAGGCTCACACCCTCACCGGGAAGATCACAGTTACCTATACAAATAACAGTCCCGAGGACCTGGAATTTATCTGGATGTACCTTGAACAAAACCGGTTTAGGGAAGATTCCCGGGGTTCTTTGACAACTCCTATACAGGGAAACCGTTATGACGGGGATGTTGATGGGGGATATACTATTAATAACCTGCAGGCTAAAGTAAAAAGGAGTACTTCCTCAAAGTACATAATAGATGATACCCGTATGCAGGTATTCTTTGAGGAGCCAATTACTGCCAATGGAGGTAAGGCCACGATCTCTATGGATTTTGAATATAAGATCCCGGTAGAAGGAATGGACCGTATGGGAAGGCTGGATGTGGGAGATGGTACCATTTACGCTATGGCCCAGTGGTTCCCGCAGGTAGCCGTTCTTGATGATGTAGTGGGCTGGAATGTTGAGCCTTACCTGGGTGCAGGCGAATTCTATTATGACTATGGCACTTTTGAATATAAGATCACCGCACCCTTTGACCATATTGTGGTTGGCTCTGGTGCTTTGCTCAATCCCCGGCAGGTGCTGTCTCCCAAGGTGCGAGAGCGA
Organism: Antarcticibacterium flavum; assembly: GCF_006159205.1. Taxonomy (NCBI): domain Bacteria; kingdom Pseudomonadati; phylum Bacteroidota; class Flavobacteriia; order Flavobacteriales; family Flavobacteriaceae; genus Antarcticibacterium; species Antarcticibacterium flavum. The sequence continues at coordinate 3,033,653 of NZ_CP040812.1, forward strand.
ATGGAGCAGGCTTCCAGAAGTGATTCTACTGTGTACCTAATTAGGCCAGAGGAAGTAAATGATCCTTCTATTAGAGCAAAACAGGAAGGAACCCTTACCTGGCATTTTAAAATTGAGAATTCCCGGGATGTGGCTTTTGCCTCTTCAAAAGCCTTTATCTGGGACGCTGCAAAGATCGATCTTCCCAGCGGAAGAAAAGCGATGGCACAAAGTGCTTACCCTAAGGAAAGCGATGGGCAGGATGCCTGGAGCAGGTCTACAGAATATTCTAAAGCCTCTGTAGAACATTATTCTGAAAAATGGTACGAATACCCCTGGCCTGTAGCCGTGAATGTAGCTGCAGATATTGGGGGGATGGAGTATCCCGGCCTTAACTTTTGCAGCTGGCAAAGCAAAGGGGCTTCCCTGTGGGGAGTAACCGACCATGAATTTGGACATAACTGGTTCCCTATGATCGTAGGTTCCAATGAGAGGCGCTATGCCTGGATGGATGAAGGTTTCAATACCTTTATTAACCACTATAGTACCCTGGACTTCAATAATGGCGAGTATCCATCAAGACTCAACCGAATGAGGAATATGACCGGCTGGTTCTTAAATCCAAACCGTGAAGGTATAGATACGTATCCAGATGTTGCCAATTTGCAAAACCTGGGAATGATCGCTTATTATAAACCTGCAATGGGACTCTTCCTGTTAAGGGAATATATCCTTGGAGAAGAGCGGTTTGACAATGCGTTTAGATCCTATATTAAAGCCTGGGCTTTTAAGCATCCGCAACCCAATGATTTTTTCAACCATATGGAGAATGTGGCAGGCGAGAACCTGGACTGGTTCTGGAAAGGCTGGTTCTATGGTACAGGTAATATTGATATCGCTATAGATGGGGTGCAATCCTACCAGGGAAATTATGTAATAAGCCTTTCCAATCGCGGGGATATCCCTATGCCGGTGGAAATGAGAATAACATATAGTGATGGCGATACAGAAGATAAAAGGCTTCCGGTTGAAATATGGCAGCGGGGCAACAGCTGGAATTACCTGTTAAGAACAGATAAGCAGGTGCAAAGCGTGGAACTTGATCCTGAAAAGGTGCTACCCGATGTTAATTTTTCAAATGATGCCTGGCCGGGGAATTTTTACCAGGAAAGATAGGTTGGAAAATAAATTATCATTCAATAGAAAATCCCGCTCGATAGGCGGGATTTTTTATTGAATTTTAAGGCCGGGGATGTAACAAAAATCCTGCTTGCACGTCTTTTTTATAAATGAAGATCTATGAAGTTTATTCTTTCCATTTTGATTATTTCCCTGTTTCAGGTCCAGTTGATGGAAGCGCAGGAAATTTCAGCCGTTATAATAGATTCCCAAACTAAGGCACCTGTACCGTTTGCCACGGTAAAATATGCACCAGGGAAGGGCGTGGTCACGAATGAGGAAGGAAGCTTCAGCCTCTACGGAAAATTTTCAGCACAAGATACCATGGAGATCTCCTCAATGGGTTATGCCAGTCTTAGAATGGGGTTAATGGATGTAAAGGATCAAATCCCATTAAAGCCTGCCACTATAGAACTCGGGAATGTGTTCCTCACAAACAAGGACCTGAAACCGGAGGAGATCATTAAAAAGGTAAAAGAAAATGTAGCCGCAAATTATAACTTTGAACTCTCCCAAAAGAAATTCTTCTTCAGGGAATCCAATGTAAATAATGTTGGCAGGTTTGCACTCCTGGTAGATAAAAGCACATTTCCAGATCTTGACCAGGCACTAATGACCCAAATTTCCAACAGTGTACCGCGGTATTCTGATTCTTACAAAGAGGTGCTGGGAGATTTCTACGGAAATTACGATACCCAAAAGCTACAGATCCTGAAGGCAGCAAACCTTCATAACCCTCAAAGTACAGAAGGCCTTACAGAGCTGGTGGATAAGGTAGAGGATATCCTGAAAACAAATATCAAAAGCAATTCCTTCCTGAAGATCAAGACGGGCATTATTGGGGTAAAACTTGATGCTGAAGAACTTGAACTTGAATCCAGGGAAGAAAAAGAAAAGGAAAAGCAGCAGAAAGTGAAAACCCCGGAAGAACTCGAAAAAGCCTTTTTGCTGAAACAGAACAACCTTCACAAGTCGATAAACTCCAAGATAAAATCATTGCTTGGTACAGCTTTCTGGAATACCGATATGACCATGGATGTGCTGGAAAATCCCAGAAAATATAAATTCATAAAAACGGGTTTCCTCCAAATGGGTGAGGAAATGGTGTATGTGATCGATTTTGAACCAAAACGCGGAGCAGATTTTAAAGGAAAATTATATGTAAACACCGGGGATTTCGGAGTGCACAGGATGGAATATGAGAATGTAAAGTCTTTGAAAAGTTTCAGGCTTTTTGGGATAAGTACTATGAAGGATGTTTACCGCGGGAAAATGATCTTTAACAGGAATGATAAGGGAAAATATGACCCGGCATATCTGGAAGTTGAGAAAGGCGAGAGCTTTGGCTTACACAGGCCTCTAAAGATCATTGAGAAAAACAAATATGTAAAAGGACGCAGAAAGCAAAATGAACTGGACCTTAATATCAAGATCAATACAGGGCAGCTTACAAAACATCAAATGGTGATCTATGAGCAAACTTCCCTGGACCAGGCGAAGTATGAAGGGTTGGAGCCGTCAACCACTTTTGATTACGAAACTTTTAAATTGTACAATCCCGAATTCTGGAAAGGATATAATATTATAGAACCCAACGCAGCCATAAGAGCCTTTACTGTTCCTGAAAGTAAAGAAGAGATTTATTAAGGCTTAAACTTCGTGTTAGGATCCAACCTTTCAAATATACGGGCTCTCAGTTTTTCCAGTGGAAATCCAAAACCTTGCAAAAAGAGTTCAGCACTATTCTCTTATGGAAGTAGCCAGGCACAATTGTAACAGCATTTATTTCAGCTTTTCCTGCACCTGTTTCCTGAACATTCCTTTTTCCTTGATCATAGCAGTAACCGCTTCGGGCAACATCTCTTCCCATCCTGTTTTTTCTTCCTGTATCATTCCATAAACTTCCCGGGAATAAATATCAAGGATCTCAGGGTCATAATCGGTAATATCCACAACTCTTCCATTGTCTTTAAAGAATTTATAAAGCTCTTTCATTCTTGGATGCACCTTTAGATTTTCACTGGTGGTGATCTCGCCTGTTTCCTTATTTTTCAATGGGTAAAGATAGATCTTGAGGTCACGGAAGAAGAGTTTTCCAAAAGCTTCCAGAATTCCCCCGCTAAGATGCCTGTAGTATTTTTCATCAAAGATCTCTATGAAGGTATTTACCCCCATAGTGAGCCCCATTCGCTCTTTGGTGTGAGCAGAGAAATATTCCACTACTTTATAATATTCCTGGAAGTTGGAGATCATAACGGTTTGTCCAAGGGAGCCAAGTAAATCTGCCCGCGCCATAAAATCCCTTTCATCTATCTCCCCCTCAGCCCTAAGGTTGGAAAGTGTCATCTCGAATATTACAACGGTATTGTTAGGGTCTACTTTTTTCTCCTTCTGGAACATCTCCAGGGATTTCTCATACATGCTCATATTCACCCTTGTCACCGGGCGAAAACTTCCACGAAGGGTTAAGATGTTCTTTTTGTAAAGGATACTGGCAGGCAAAACCATATTTCCTTCCGGCGAAAACATTACGGCCTGGGTCATTTCATTCTTTACGAGTTGCAGGCTTATAAGCCTGTTATCGACATCTTTAAAAAGCGGACCTGAGAAATTGATGAGGTCTATCTCGATCTTATCCTTATTGATATGGTCATAAAGGCTTTTTAAAAGGGCATTTGGGTCATCATGTAAATAGAACGCCCCGTATATTAAGTTGACCCCCATAATTCCAAGGGTAATTTGTTGTAAGGCAGCGTTGGTTTCGTGAAACTGAACATGAATGATTATTTCACTGTATTCTTCCCTGGGATGGGCCTGGAATCTTATCCCTAACCAGCCATGACCCTTATATCTCTTGGCAAAATCTATGGTCGCCACTGTATTGGCATAACTAAAGAAAAGCTTATTAGGGTGCTTTTCACGGGAGATCCTTTCTTCTATAAGGGTAGTCTCATAATTAAGCATTGCCTTGAGCCTGGCCTCGGTAACATACCTTCCCTGTGGCTCCAGCCCGTAAATGGCGTCGCTAAAATCCTTGTCGTAAGCGCTTATGGTTTTAGCTATAGTTCCGGAGGCACCGCCGGCCCTGAAAAAATTTCTTACAGTTTCCTGCCCGGCGCCAATTTCAGCAAAAGTGCCATATATATTCTCGTTAAGATTTACTCTAAGAGCTTTGTTCTTAACAGATAATTCAGTTTCCAGTTCCTTATCTCCCAATAGTGATGAAGGCATAAGTATCTCGTTTTGGTTAGGAGCACTAATTTAAGAAAATTAAAGCCTATGGCGGGGAAAAGAAAGGTTAGAAGTTGGTTAAAACTGAGTATTATCATACCTGTCATCGCTTACAAAGCAAGATGGGCAGGAGATTTCACCGGCAATAAAAAAAAGGCCGAGAAGTCCCGGTCTTAATTATGTTTAAGTGAAGTACCTGTTAAAACCTGTCTACCACAACCTTATAAGTAGGGTCCTCCAGGATATTCACTTCGATAATAGCATCTGCATTGCTCAACAACCTGCGGCTATCTGCACTCAGATGCCTCAGGTGCAATGTTTTACCCTGCTTATGGTATCTTTCAGTTAATTTGTTCACGGCTTCGATGCCAGACATATCCACGATACGGCTTTCAGAAAAATCAATGATAACTTCTTCAGGGTCTCCAAGAATATCAAATTTCTCGTTGAACGCCTGTACAGATCCGAAGAAAAGTGGCCCGTAGATCTCGTAATGCTTAACACCTTCAGCATCAACACTTTTTCTTGCCCTAATCATTTTTGCATTATCCCAGGCAAATACCAGGGCAGAGATGATCACCCCAATAAGTACTGCCAGCGCAAGATTATGAAGTAAGACTGTAACCAGGGTTACCAATACCATTACCAGCACATCACTTTTTGGCATTCTGCGAAAGGTGCGTAAACTCGCCCATTCAAAGGTCCCCACAGCCACCATGATCATTACCCCCGTAAGTGCAGCCATTGGCAATAATTCAATTACATCTGCTCCAAACATAATGAATATAAGCAAACTTACAGCAGCAACGATGCCCGATAGTCTTGCCCTTGCACCCGATGAAACGTTAATAAGACTTTGTCCAAGCATTGCACAACCACCCATCCCGGAAAAGAACCCGGAAAGTACATTGGCGGTTCCCTGTGCTACACACTCCTTGTTACTGCGTCCCCGGGTTTCTGTAATCTCATCAAGAATATTTAAGGTTAACAGGCTTTCAATCAAACCAACCCCGGCCATAATAGCTGCATAAGGAAAAATAAGTGCAAGAGTTTCAAAAGTTAAAGGCACCATTGGAATGTGGAAAGGTGGAAATCCGCCGTTTATTGATGCTATGTCACCTACCGTGCGGGTATCCAGGCCAAGAAAGACCACAATCCCAAAAACCACTAAGATCGCCACAAGGGAAGAAGGAACCATCTTTGTTAATTTTGGCAGGCCCCATATGATGAACATTGTCAAAAGCACAAGCCCTAAAAGCAGGTAAAGTGAATTTCCTGTCATCCACACCAGTTCCCCGGCTTCATTGACCGTTTTGAATTGGTCCAGCTGGGACATGAAAATTATAATGGCGAGGCCATTCACAAAACCAAAGATAACTGAATGTGGTACCAGCCGTATAAGTTTACCCAGTCTCAGGACTCCTGCCAATACCTGTAGGAGCCCTGCAAGGATCACCGTTGCAAATACATATTCTACACCATGGGAAATAGAAAGGGCAACGATTACAACCGCAACAGCACCTGTGGCTCCCGAGATCATCCCCGGGCGCCCACCAAAGATAGAAGTGACAAGCCCCATCACGAAAGCGGCGTAAAGACCGGTTAGGGGAGACAGGCCGGCGATAAAGGCGAATGCCACTGCTTCAGGAATAAGGGCCAGGGCTACGGTTAGCCCGGCAAGGACTTCGGTTTTGTAATCTACTTTTTGTTTAAAATCAAAGAGGTTGAAAATCTTTTTCATGAAAAAATGCTTAGAAATTATAGGCACAGGAAAGTCTTCCTGTTATGTGTTTAAAAGGGATGCAGGTGAAAATTGGGTTGCCTAGGGCGGCGTAACCGGCGAATTGAATATGTGTCCTCTGTTTGTCATAGGAGGGGGCAAAATTACTCCTTTTTATTAGAAAATCAACTTCGGGCCTCAAAAGATTAGCGATATGGTTTTAGTTGCTTATTAATTATTTTCTAAACCTTTAGGAGGGGGCAGCCAAATAAAATATCTTTGTAAAAATTAAATGTTATGGCACATAAAGCTGGTTTTGTAAATATCATAGGTAATCCAAACGTGGGAAAATCTACCCTTATGAATGCATTTGTGGGGGAAAAACTTTCTATCATTACATCCAAAGCACAAACCACCCGTCACCGTATCCTGGGGATCGTGAACGGCGAGGATTTCCAGGTGATACTTAGTGACACCCCGGGAATCATAAAACCCGCGTATGACCTGCAGCAGTCTATGATGGATTTTGTGAAGTCGGCTTTTGAAGATGCAGATATCCTGGTTTATATGGTAGAGATAGGGGAGAAGGAACTTAAGGATGAAGCTTTTTTCAATAAGATCATCAATTCAAAGATCCCTGTCCTTTTACTGTTGAATAAAATTGATACCTCCAACCAGGACCAGCTGGAGGAACAGGTGGCTTTATGGAAAGAAAAGGTTCCCAATGCCGAGATCTATCCCGTTTCTGCCCTGCAGGGATTCAACGTTCCTGAAGTTTTCCAGAGAATTGTGGACCTCCTACCCGAATCTCCAGCTTTTTATCCAAAAGACACTTTAACCGATAAACCTGAAAGGTTTTTCGTAAATGAGATCATAAGGGAGAAGATCCTTGTGCATTATAAAAAAGAGATCCCTTACAGTGTGGAGATCGATACCGAGGAATTCTTTGAGGAAGAACAAATCATAAGAATGAGGAGTGTCATAATGGTTGAAAGGGAAACCCAAAAGGGGATCATCATTGGCCATAAGGGGGCAGCCCTTAAAAGAGTGGGAGTAGAAGCGAGAAAGGACCTGGAAGCCTTCTTTGGCAAGCAGGTGCACCTTGAGCTATATGTAAAGGTGAACAAGAACTGGCGTAATGATGCCAGGCAGCTTAAGAGGTTTGGGTATAATAATTAGTACTGAGAATTGAGTATTGAGATTTTAGACTAGAGACTTGAGACTAGAGACCAAAGAGTAAAGAATAGAATAAAGTTTGTTCCGGTTAGTTAACAATAGCCCATTCCTGAAAAGGACACCTGGGGTTTGTATTTGAAATACTACACGAAAAAAAGGAAAGGGATTCTTCCTGCGGGGCCTACGGCATCATCCACAGGAAAAACCCCACTAACCCCACAAACAATATGCTGCCAAAGATCATAAGACTTCGAAAGAACAGCCAGTCCCAGTTGATTTGGGTAATATAGGTTTCGTAAATTTCTTTTCTCTGGTTAGCTTGTTTTTGATTAAGCATAATCTTCATATTAGTGGTTGTTTATGACATAATCCAAGATTAGTTCCAAATGTGGTCGCATATATTTCATAATTCTAAAAATGTAATTGGTATTCCTAAGAAATTATTAATAATGTAAGAGGGAATAATACTTAATAAAGAAGGAGAACAGCCTTATTTTGCTCATAATTTCGAACTTCCTGAAACTTTTAGTTGAATGGAAACCTCTTAGCCGAAAATTAGGTGCATTTTAACGTGGGCTGCTGTTGCTGTAATTCTGCCTGCTGCACAAATGCCCCACTTTTCTACAGGTTGGGGAGGGAAATGAGTATTGAGTAGTTAGTATTGAGAAGTGAGTAATGAGAAGTGAGTAATGAGAAGTGAGTAATGAGTAATGAGAATTGAGTAATGAGCAGGAAGGATTGGTATGTGTCAAGTCAATGTTGCTCGGCAAAAGATTCTGAAACCCGAAGTTTGAATCTTTAAAAATAAATCTTTTAACCTACTAATGGAGAACCCTTAATATCAAAGATATTTTAGGTTCTAAAAAATTGTAATACGATTTAATCATTAAAATTTTTGTCTTAAGGAATTCTGTATATTATTTGGGGACATAGAAAACTCGACCACGGGATGCTTTTGAAGTAAAATCTTTAAAACAAATATTGAGTTATGCATAAGAATGTATTCGTTATTTTCCAGCCACTCAGATTTTAGTCCAGGTTCCAGATTCCAGTAGCAGCGATCCAGACTCTTTCACCATACAACATTGGTATTACTCCACTCTTTTTAAGTCCAGGTCCTGGAAGTCGAAGCTGAAATCTATATTCGGTGAGATACCTTTCATTTTCAGGTTTTGAGCCTTTCCTTTATCATCGATCTCAAAGATCGCAAAGGCATCGGCATTCATATCCTGGTATTCCCATTTAACGGCAAAGGTATGGTCCTTATATAATTTCAGGGGTCCGTTTAATTTTGGAGAGCGTTTGGAGCTTATCCACAATTGCCCGTCCTTCCTGTGCACTACCACATCTCCAAACCAGTTGTCGCGGTAGATGCCAAGATAGTTTTCCGCAATTACAGAGGATTGATCTGCTTTTTTTACAGTCTCCCAGGTTTTTTTCGTGATTTCGTCCCCCTGGCCTTCCCGGTTTCGGGCATTTTGTAAATTCAGCTCCAGCCAGTTGTTATCATCCAGGCCCATATAGCTGTCCAGGATAGTGTTGACCACGGTAGAAAATACCCCGGCGCCACCGCTTTCAGTATTGGTAAGTACCACCACCCCCAGGTCACGATCTGGCAGCATGGCAACTTTTGACAGCATTCCCGGGAGCCCGCCGGTGTGGGAAACTTCCAGGTCCCCTTTTTTATCGGCAAGGAACCAGCCCAGGCCATAGCCTGCAAAATGTGAATTGTAGCGTTCGTACCGGTTAGGTTCAATCACGGTATGGACTTTCCACATTTCCCGGTGGTTCTCTTCTGAAAATAAGCGCTGTCCATTCCCATATTCCCCTTTATTTAGCTGAAGGTTCATCCAAATGGCCATATCTGATACATTGGAGAACATCCCGCCCGCGGCCCCGTTAATGCTTTTTATGATATGCGGAATTTCTCTTATACCCCCATCTGCAGTAGTATGAGGCATAGCAAGCATGTTTTTGTTTGTTATCTTCTGAAGGGAGGGTGCAGAGTTGTCCATTTTCAAAGGTTTCAGGATTTTTTTTGAAATAAAATCGTCATAGCTCATACCGCTCACCCGGGCAATAAGCTCCCCCGCGACCAGGTATAATACATTGTCATAGTCATATTTGGTGCGAAAATCTGAAACCGGCTCGAAATATTGAAAAACCCCCAGTACATCCCCGATAGTAAAGTTAGCCCCATCAGGAAAAAACATGAGGTCACCTGCGCCAAGTCCAAGGCCGCTGCGGTGGGTGAGCAGGTCCTGAATATTAAAATTTTCGGTTACATAATCATTGTACATCCTGAATTCCGGCAGGTGCTTTATTACCTTATCATCCCAGTTAATTTTTCCCTCTTCTTCCAGGATGGCCAGCGCGACAGTGGTAAAGGCTTTTGTGTTGGAAGCTATGGCGAAATTTGAAATTTCTGAAACAGGAGTGTTGGTCTCTATGGATTGCACACCATAGCCTTTTTGATGTATCACTTTTCCATCCTTAACAATAGCTACAGCTGCACCCGCAACTTCAAATTTCTCCATGGCCTCCTGCACCAAAGAATCCACCTGGGCAGAAGTTATTTGAGAGTGGACAAATGATGGGCTAAGTAAGATCAAGAAGGCAAAGAGCGCAAAGACTGTTCTCATAGATTTTGTTGTTATTCCTTAAAAATAAATGTTTTAGCTAAAAAGTTCGCATCTTTCTATTGACAGAAGAAAAATATTTTGGGGTGCAAAGCAGTATTCCAAATAATTTGAATTCCAGAGCTAAGAATTATTAATTCTTACCGGGTTGTTTAAATTCAAATCCAGTTTCCTCCTTCTTTCTGTCCACCATATCCTTTACGTCCTGCAGCAGCTCTTTTGCGTCATAAATGATCCCATCTTTAATGGTGTATTTTACACCGCCTACACGTACCACTTCATTGTCCTCTGTAAGTTTAATGGCCCCGGTGCCGTAGAGCACCTTGAAATTTGCCAGCGGATTCTCCTCCACAATAACGAAATCTGCAAGTTTTCCCACTTCCACAGATCCCAGCTCATCTTCCACCCCCAGGAGCTCTGCCCCATTGAGAGTGGCGGCCATAATAACCTCCATAGGATGCAGCCCGGCCTCCCGTAGCAATTCCAGTTCTCGTATATAAGCAAAGCCATATAACTGAAAAATAAATCCGGAGTCCGATCCTGCCGCTACCCGGCCCCCGCGGTTCTTGTATTCATTTACAAAATCCATCCACTTGCGGTAGTTCCTTTTCCAGGCCACTTCTTCCTCTGTGCCCCAAAAATGCCAGTAGGACCCATGGGAAATTTTGCTGGGCTGGTAGAATTTCCAAAGGGATGGCATGGTATAATCGGGATGCCATTCGGCAGTCCTGGCACGCATAAGGTCCCTGCTGGCTTCGTAAATATTGAAAGTGGGGGAGAGGGTGAAATCCAGCTCCAGCAGCTCGTCCATCACCTCAATCCATTTATCGCTGCCTTGTTCTGCAGCCTGTTCCCATAGTTTCCCTGCCTGGCTAAACCTGTCCTGTTCGTTGTTATAATTATAATTGGCTGGATAATCCTGCACAGTGCGGTCTGTAAACATAGCCTCCGGTAAACCGTACCAGTGTTCCATGCTGTTTAACCCCGTCCGGGCAGAATGCAGTACATTCCATTTGGCCACGGCCATTTGCGCATGATGTGCAGTAGCTCGCAAACCTGCTTTTTTATTTTCATCGAGGGCAGCTTCCATGATCTTTGGAGGCGCACCAAAGAATTTGATCCCATCGGCTCCCCGACGGGCGTTTTCACGTACCCACTCCCGGGCTTGTTTAGGGGTGTTGATTCCTTCTTTAGTTCCCTGGCCAAAGGCGGTGTAAGCAAAAAGCCTGGGTGCAGTGATCTCACTGGCAGCACTTTTTTTCTTCTGGTCCAGGACCCAATCGAGTCCGTTACCGGCAGAAGGGTCTCGCACAGTAGTTATTCCGTGGGCCATCCAGAGCTTGAAAACGTATTCGGCATCTGCTCCCTGTGCCTGGCCTCCAATATGTCCATGTACATCTATAAATCCCGGCAGGAGGAACATTCCGGTAGCATCAAGTTCCTTTCCTCCAACTTTTAACTGTGGTCTTCTTTTAGGATCTATTTGCACCCCCGGATAGCCCACCACGTGCACCCCGGCGATCCTGTTTCCCGTCACAACGACATCCACAGGGCCTGTAGGTGGTGCCCCGTTTCCATTGATAAGCGTCACCCCGCGAATAATAAGTTGTTCCCATGGCCCTTCCCCCTCTACCCGCGGCGGCGCTTTTTCTACCTGTGCGGTACTTAATTGAAATATGAACAGGAATAGGAGGGAGAGGGTGGTGGGTTTCATTTTTTTAGTATTGGGTATTGAGTATTGAGTATTGAGATATGAGTATTGAGATTTGAGATTTGAGATTTGAAAAATATAAGGTTCTAATTTAGGAAAAAGTTAATTAGTATTTAATTAGACCCTAGAGCCAAGAATCCAAATGGGTGTTGAACGGTCAACTCTATTCAGAACTCTACATTTTTTCAACCGACAACCGACAACCGATAAACTTTGAACATTAACACGTCCAGACTTTCCTCTCTCCACTCTCCACTTTCCACTCTCCACTTTCCTCTTTCCACTTTCCACTTTTTTCAACCTACAACCTACAATATTTTCAACTGACAACCGACAACCCAGAACTGCCCCCTTCCGGGTCGGGGCAAGCCCAACCCCTGCGGCATAAAACGCGTTGACTTTCCTCTCTCCTTTTTCCACTTTCTACTTTTTTCAACCTACAACCTACAACATTTTTTCAACCGACAACCCGACAACTGACAACTTTTTTATCCCATTTCCAAGAGCTCCTCCACATATTTCCTGGAATTGGACAATCGCGGGATCTTGTGCTGTCCTCCCAGTTTATCATTCTTTTTGAGCCAGTCGTAAAATAGTTTTTCCCGCGCCTTATGGATGCGTGGCATATTCAGGGTCATATTGTTATAGCGTTTTGCCTCATAATCGCTATTGACTTCCTGTAATGCAAGGTCGAGTTGGGTGGAGAAAAGTTCAAGATCTTTTGGCGAGGTTTTGAATTCTATGATCCATTCGTGCGCTCCCTTTTCCTTTCCTTCCATAAAAATGGGTGCCACGGTATAATCCATGATCTCACAATTGGTAACAAGGGAAGCTTTCTTCAGGGCTGTTTCTGCATTTTCTATGATCAATTCCTCTCCAAAGACATTTATATGGTGTTTTGTACGGCCCGAGACCTTGATCCTGTAGGGACTGGTGGAGGTGAAGCGCACTGTGTCCCCAATCCTGTAGCGCCACAGCCCCGCATTGGTGGTAATGATGACCGCATAATTTACGCCTGTTTCCACTTCACTTAGCGGGATCACCTTTTGATCGGGACTATTGTAGGTGTCCATTGGGATGAATTCATAGAACACCCCGTAATCCAGCAGAAGTAAAAGATCTTTAGAATCATTTTGATCCTGGCAGGCAAAGAATCCTTCTGATGCATTATAGATCTCATAAAACCTGAAATCTTCTTTAGGCAATATTTTCTGGTATTGAGGGGCATACGGGTCAAAACTCACCCCGCCGTGAAAATAAACCTCCAGGCTTGGCCACACCTCAAACAGATTGTGCTTCCCTGTTGTCTCCAGGACATTGTTAAGGAGCACCAGCATCCAGGAGGGAACCCCGGCCAGGCTTGTTACCTTTTCCTTTATTGTTTCATCAACTATTGCCTGCATCTTTACCTCCCAGTCGTTCATAAGGGAAACCTCATTGCTGGGGGTGCTGCTGAATTCTGCCCAAAAAGGCATGTTATCTATAAGTATTGCTGAAAGATCTCCATACGAGGTGCCGTTATTCCTGTATATCTCTTTGCTGCCTCCCAGCCTAAGGCTCTTTCCTGTAAATAGTTGCGACTGCGGATTGTTGTTCAAATACATACAAAGCATATCCTTACCGGCGGCGTAGTGGCAATCTTCCAGGGAATCTTCACTCACAGGGATGAATTTGCTTTTATCGCTGGTGGTCCCGCTGGATTTTGCAAACCATTTAATGGGGGTAGGCCAGAATATATTGTTCTCACCCCTGCGGCTGCGCTCTATATTATCTTTATAATCCTCATAATCCTGTATGGGCAGGCGGCTGGCAAAAGTTTCGTAATCCCTTATACCTGTAAAATCATATTTTTTACCTATTTCCGTGTGCCTGGCTTTGACAATAAGGTTCTTAAGGAGTTCCTGCTGCACCTCGTGAGGGTATTTTATGAATAACTCCATTTGGTGTATTCGCTTCTTAAGAAACCAGGAAGCAATGGAGTTTACTAATGGGATTGGCATTTTTTCTTTTTATATTTAAGCGCTAATTAAAAGCTTCAGGATATTAAAATCCGGTTAAATTTAAAATTAATCCTGAAGCCAACAAAAGATCGATCCCAATAAAATAAGTAAAAATATATGAAGTACGAGGGAGTGCTAACTAAAATGAGAAGTGAACTGGCAGAGACGGTTCAATATTATCTCATTTTTGAATCAGATTTCATTCACGTAAACCAGCTGCTGGACAGGAAAATAAGCATCAATTTTTTAAAATTCCAATGCCTTGGGTGCAAGCTTCAAAAAAAGGTATTTGCCCAGGGATATTGTTATAATTGTTTCTCATCCCTGCCCCAGGCGGGAGAATGGATTCGTAGTCCTGAACTTAGCAAGGCTCACCTCGATATAGAGGACAGGGACCTGGAATTTGAAAAAGAAGCTCAACTGCAGCCACACGTGGTCTACCTTGCCAATTCCAGTGATGTGAAGGTGGGAGTGACCAGGAAGACACAAATACCAACCAGGTGGATAGACCAGGGAGCCCATGAAGCCATAGAGATCGTGGAAGTGCCAAACAGGTACCTGGCAGGGATTACTGAGGTGGCACTAAAGGGTCACGTCTCAGATAAAACCAACTGGAGGCGTATGCTCACCAACGATATCAAAGATTTGAACCTGGAGGATGAAAGGGAAAAGCTTAAAGGATTTATTCCGGAAGAAGCCCGCAATTATTACCTGGCAGGAAATAAGGAGACAGAGATCAAATTTCCGGTACTTCAATTTCCCAAAAAAGTGAAGACCCTTAACCTTGCAAAAAATCCGTTCTATGAAGGCGTTTTGAAGGGGATCAAAGGGCAATATTTTCTTTTTGAGGATGGCACCGTTTTCAATGTGCGCAGCCACGAGGGCTATGTTGTTGAATTGAATGTAAATTAAAAAAATTCGGCATTCTGTAACTACTGGATTGTTTAGATACAGCCTAAATGGTAGCAGATGAATCTTCCCAAGAAAAAAATATAGACCACAAAACATAAAAACCTCACAAGCCTGGATAGCAGCCTGTGAGGTTTTTTCTATTGCCTGATATATTTAATTTTGTTGCCGGGTGGTATCCTGTGCCTTTTTCTTACCGCCCAGGAGTCCGCCCAGAATGGTTCTTGCGGCTTCCTTAACCTGTGTCTCGTTGGTGCGGGTCGCAGGAGGGGTTTGCAGGGTGTCATTTGCGATTGTATCTGTCGGGTTGGTTTGTGTAGGCCTTCTGCCTTCAAGTACCCCTCGAATCGCATCTATTCCTTTTTGCTCAAGATTATCTTTTTGTTTGGCGACGATCTTTTGGGTAAGGTTGCTCACCGCCTGTTCCATGTTGATGTTTATTTGCGGATTTTGGAATTGTCCTCTTAGACCTATTGGCAAAGCTACGATCATATTGCTAAGATCCTCCCCGCTTAAACGACCAAGGGCACTTCCAACCTGGCTGCCCAGCATCCTGGCAGGAACATCCAGGGTGAGGTTGTAATTCATATTCATATCAAAACCATGGCCACCAGAGACTTTGACATTTATCCCCTTGACATCAAAATTAAATGGCTCTACCTGTACCGCGCCATCATTGAAGGTAACCCTTCCTTTTAGATTATCCAGATCAATATCACTTAGGTTGACAAAATTGAGTTGTTCATCCAGTCTTGCCAATAGTGCAAGCCTCTCCGGTTGCACCTCTGCTGTTAATATCTCGGCAAGGGCGTTCCCCGCAATAGTGTTAAGCAAAGGGGTAAGGTCGTTGTTCAGGTTTCCTTTAAGGTTTACCTGGGTTTGCAACCTTCCATCCAGCGCAGAAGCTATTGGTGCCAGCCCCTGCAATAGTTCCAGGCCGTTAAAAGTTTGGGCAATATCCATGGCCTTAAGATCAAGGTTCATTTCAAAGGTGGGAACGGCTTCCCGTGTGGAGACTAGCCCGTTAAGTCCAATGGTTCCGCCAAAAATATTGGCAGTGATATTTTGTAAGGTGGCAGTTTCATCTTTTACCAGTAAGGTACCTGTCGCATTTTGAAGCACCAGGTCATCATATAAAACCCGGTTGGCAGTAAATGTAAGATCGGCATCCAGGAAGGAAGGGATCTTAACTGCTTCATTTCCCGTTGGGGTGCTGCCGGTTGTTTTTCCTTCGGGAGTTTCTTCAGCTTCAGTGGAGGTTTCGGCTACCATGAAGTCATTTACAGAAAAAGTATTGGAGTTTACCTGAAAGGAACCTTTAAGATCCTGATCCTTGAACATAAAGCCCATAAAATTCTGAATATTTCCCGTAGCCTTAAAGTCGGTTTCCCCTGTGGAAAGGACCAGTTCTGGCACCCTCACATTGCCCTGGTTAAAGACAAGGCTTGCATTTGCGACCCTTACTTCATTAGGGATCTCTGGTGAACTGTAACTAAAGTCTCTGATGCTTGCCGTACCGCTGCTGTTCACATTCTCGTATTGCTCCTGTTCAATAGAATTCATATCGAATTTGGTGGTAACATCGGCAGTAAGGATCCCGTTAAGGTCCTGCTCCAGCTCAAGAGGATATGCCTGCTCGAGGTTGGCAAGGTTAATTGTTCCCTTTAAAGCCATATCTACCAGCATATTACCTGTTAGGTTTTGCACCCTTCCATTTGTGGCGAAAGTGTCACTGTCTATCCTGAAGGTCACATTGTCAAAAGTGAGGTAAGTATCATCTGCAAGTCCTGTCGCATTCAGGATCCTTAGGTCCAGGTTGATGTCCTGTACACTCTTTGGCAGGTCGGGATACTTAAAGGATGCATTATTTGATGTTATCCTTATGTCCATTTGGGGAATATAAGTTTCATCTATTATCCCGCGCATCATCCCGTTTACGACAAAATCTCCACTGGTTTCCACATTCTCGATATTCTTAGCGTATTCTTCGGGAATAACGGCCAGGAAGTTCTTAAAATCTGATGAAGGGGTTTTAAAGGTGATGTCTATTTCATTGCTATCTTCATTCACCTGCACCCATCCGTCAAAAGTAAGCGGTAGCTGGTTAATGGTAGCTTCATTTTCCAGGAAGGTATATCTCATATTTTCGAGGTCCATATGCAGGACGGCGTCCAGGGCTACCCTGTTCCTTCTCAGGTAATTTATGCCATCAAAATCAAAAGTTACAAAAGCGCTGGTTTGTGTGTCCAGTTCAGATTCTTCCAGGGAAAAATCACCGGTACCCTCATGATTTAGATCCTCCAGTAGAAGTGAAAGTTTTTGTCCCTCGTCCACATATCTCAGCCTTGAATTATTGATCTCATAATGCTTGAGGTCAAGGCTAAATCCTGTGGCAGTAGTATCGGCAGTAGCAGTAGTATCCTCAATGGCGATGTTATAATTGGCATTTCCAACGGAGTCCACTTTGATATTTACAAAAGCATTGTTGAGTATTAATTGATCTATCCTCTTTGGCTTTTCTGCACTCTTGAAAAGTTCCTTTACGCTCATTTCCAAAAGGATCTCTTCACTTAGTGCGAGGGTGTCGCCTGCAAAGGGGGCTTTGTTTATCACACTCACATCGCTAAGCACTAATGTTGCCTGCGGAAAGCTGCGGAAGAAAGAAAGATCTAGATCGCTGAACTCTACTGTCGCGTTTACGTTATCGTTTATGGTTTTCTTCACCATATCCTTCAACTGTGACTCAAATATAAATGGTGCTGCAATAAGCAGTATAAGTAACACCAAAACTATAATGCCTATTATTTTTAAAGCTTTTTTCATTGTATCCTTTTTCTATTTATCCCGTTATTCCACTAAAGGCGGTATTACCCCTGAAGGTACTGATTTTCCAGGTTTATTTCCCCTCCTTTTTTTAGTTTAAACTTCCTTCGCAGCAGGTAAACCCCAATATAAAGAAAGGGAGTGTCACAAGCTGCAACCAGAACCTTGAACAGGAAACCGCTAAGCAACAAAGGCCCAAAGAGTTCCCATTCGATCTTATTGAAACTACAAAGCAAAAATAAGACCGAAAATGTGTCAACGAATTGAGATAAAAAGGTAGAAAAGTTATTCCGAAGCCACAAATGACGGCCGCGGGTAAGTTTTTTCCAGAAGTGAAAGAGGTAAATGTCAATATATTGGGCAAGTAGATAGGCTGTCATGGAGGCAAAGACTGCGATCCCAGTGGCGCCAAAAACCCTTGTGAACAATGGGTTGTCTATAGGAGACCAGGAGGTGGCAGGAACATAATTTGCACTGTAGATAATAATGAGGGAAAACAAGGAGGCAAAGATCCCGGCGGTGACAACTTCATTGGCCTTTTTTCTTCCATAGATCTCGCTAATTAGATCTGTAATAAGAAAGGTGATAGGATAAGGCAGGATACCCACCGAGATCTCAAAAGTGTAGATCCCAAAGAAATCCCAGTAAAAGAATTTTTGGAAGATCAGGTTGGAAACTACCAGCGATGAAATGAACAGGGCGGCGAGGATCAGGTAAATTCGCTGGGCCTGGAATAGCTGATTTTGGGAGGCTGCCTTCAAATTATTTTTTTAAACACTTACTAACAAAGTTAAGTTTATGTAAGTTTCTTTTATTTAATTTGCCGTGAAATTAAGGAATCTCTCCTGAAACAATTCTTAAAGTATACCTTGAATCCTCCAAAAACATTTTATATAGCCCTTGGCAGCAATAAAGGGAACCGCCTGGAATTAATGCAACGCGCATTAGATGATATTTACAGAAAAATAGGGGAAATTGGAGGCATTTCTTTTGTGTATGAAACCCCGGCCTGGGGGTTTAAAGGAGATGCTTTCCTTAATGCCTGTGTGGAAGTGAAAAGCCGGTTTCCTGCTGAAGTGGTCCTGGAGAAATTATTGTTTATTGAGAACATGCTTGGTCGGGTAAGGGCTGCTACAGGTAGCTATGAGAACCGAAGTATTGACCTGGATATCATCCTTGCTGAAGAGGAGGTAATTTCCAGCACTTCATTAAGGATCCCACATCCTGAAATGCAGAAACGCAAATTTGTACTTCTTCCCCTGGCAGATATAGCCGGAAAGGAGATCCACCCGGTACAGAAGTTAAGTGTCAATGCCCTACTGGCAAATACCACAGATGATTCCCCCATCGAAAAGATTGGGGATAAACTCGTAAATCCTCAAATCAACTATGGCTTCCAGCAACGCAATTATATAGCGATAGAAGGAAATATAGGTGCAGGAAAAACCAGCCTTTCCACGATGATCTCCCAGGATTTTAATGCAAAGCTCATTCTGGAAAGATTTAAGGACAATCCTTTCCTGCCCAAATTTTATGAGGACCAGAACCGTTATGCCTTCCCACTGGAGATGTCCTTTCTGGCAGACAGATACCAGCAACTTTCAGATGACCTGGCGCAGTATGATCTTTTTGCCGATTTCGTGGTTTCAGATTATGATGTTTTCAAATCTCTCATCTTTGCAAAGATCACCCTGCAGGAAGATGAATATGCACTTTATGATAAGCTCTTCCGCATAATGTATAAGGAACTGGTGAAACCGGACCTGTATATCTATCTCTATCAAAATACCGAACGCCTTCTCGAGAATATCAAAACAAGAGGAAGGGACTATGAGCAGAACATCCAGCCGGAATACCTGGTTGAGATCAATAAAAGCTACCTGGCATATATCAAATCACAAACCAATGTAAATGTGAGGATCATAGATATTTCCGGGAAAGATTTCGTGAATAACCGGGAGGATTATCTGGATATTTTGGAGGAAATGGAGAGCCGTTAAATTCCAAATCCCAGGCATCAAATTCCAAGCACCAAATTCCAAATTCCAGGCACCAAATTCCAAGCACCAAAATCCAAATTCCAAAGTGAAAAAAGAGTCTGGACCGCTCTGCTGCTAGAATATAGAACCTAGACTTTATTCTTTACCAAAGAATTTAAAAGAACAGCTCAAATTCATCTCATTTTTCTTCTTCAATATTTCGACCGACAACCGACAACCGACAAACCGACAACCGACAACCTACAACCTACAACCTACAACTGCCAATTCCTGGGTCGGGGCAAGCCCAACCCCTACAGCATATTACGGGTTGACTATCCACTCTCCACTTTCCACTCTCCACTTTTTTAACCTACAACCTAGAACCTACAACCTACAACTCCTAACTCCTAACCCATCTCAATACTCACTACTAATATCTCAATACTAATATCTCAATACTAACTAATGTGAAAACCCCGGCTCCCCCTGCCTCTTCGGTGTAATTTTCACGAACAGGTCCCAGATCACCACCCCGGCGCTCACCGCTATATTGAGGGAATGTTTGCTGCCCAGCTGCGGGATCTCGATCACCCCATCACTGGCAGAGACCACTTCCTGTTGCACCCCCTTAACCTCATTGCCAAAGATCACGGCGCAGGCTTCCTGTGGTTGTGGTTTAAAGTTGTCCAGCATTACCGCATTTTCAGCCTGCTCAACAGAAAAAACCCTGGTCCCTTCCTGTTGTAATTTTTCCACTACCTGCATAGTGCTTTCAACGTATTCCCAGTCAACGGTTTCGGTTGCACCAAGAGCAGTTTTTTGAATATCCTTATGTGGAGGCTTGGCGGTAATGCCACACAGGTATATCTTTTTTATTAGAAAAGCATCACAGGTACGAAAAATGGACCCAATATTATTCAGGCTGCGTACATTGTCCAGGATCACAATAAGCGGAGTTTTTTCTGCTTCCCTGAATTCGGTTACACTTTTTCTCTCCAGCTCGCTGTTCTTTAATTTTCGTTTTTCCATAAGGGCAAAAATAAAAAGAAATAAGGCTGATAAAGAACTGAAACGCGAAAAGATGAGCAGGAGACCCTCAGTATTTTTTGAGAGAAATAATAAGTTTTGACGAAAAAAAAAGGGTATAATTATTTGAGGGACAGGTTTTTTTTAGGAAAAATTTAGCGAATGCTTTGGCTAAATTTTATAAAAAGTTATGTGGATTCTCATTCACTTCTTTCTTATATTATATGCACTTTTAATAAGCGTATTACCACATCACTTATACCGTAAGCAAGCCTTCTTAAGCAGCTCCAGGACCTGGAAAAACAGGTGTTCCTGCATTTAACTTTTAGTAAACCTTAAACTCATCCTGTTATGAAAATTGCACATTTGACCCTTATGGTATTCGCGCTTCTGGGCTGCAATAATTTGCTTGCCCAAACTATTGAAAACGACCCAATTGATAAAGCCGATCTTTACCAGATCGAGTATTACCAATTCAATGCTGATAAGGCCGAGGAGGCCCGGATGATAATTGATAATTATTTTAGTGTAGCACATCAACTCGCGGGAGTTCCGCATCCTGTCATGCAACTCCAGCTAACATCTGATGATTACAACTATATGGCTGTATGGAAACTACCTGTGGGTATTGATCATCTTAACTGGCAATCTTCCCCAGCAAATCCCAGGTGGTACAACGCCTTTGTGACTGTGGCAGGAAGTGAGGAGAAAGCCAAGGAGATCATTGAGAAATATGACTCTTACATTCGTGACTCCAAGACAGAATTTGCCCGTAAGCCTCATTAAAAGGTGCACAAGGTGAAATTTAGCTGGATGAGATTTCATTCAGCTTTTTTTGCGTTCTTATTTTTCTGAATTTAAGTTTTATATTAGGGGAGCAAAACACCTCTTTATGAAAACTTATTTCTTTTCCCCTCTGCTCACCTTACTTCTGTTCTCCTTCAGCTTAACCGCTCAAAACATCAATAAGGAAGACACCAGGCTGCTTTCAAAGCCTGCCATAAGTAATGATCAAATCGCTTTTATCTATGCTGAAGATCTTTGGATAGCAAACAAAGACGGTTCATCGCCAAGACGTTTAACGGTAGATGATGGAATTGAATCCAATCCTGTCTTTTCACCAGATGGGCAAACCATTGCTTTTAATGCTGAATATGATGGAAACACCGATGTTTATATAGTACCGGCTACCGGGGGAGTGCCGCAACGCCTAACCTGGCATCCCGGCAGCGACCAGGTGCGTGGTTTTACTCCAGATGGTTCAGCTGTGCTGTTCGCTTCCCAGCGCAGCGTTTTTACCGGCAGATTTACAAAGCTCTTTGAAGTATCTATAAGTGGTGGCCAGGTTAAGGAACTTGAGATCCCCAATGCCTTCTGGGCAGATTATTCGCCAGATGGAAGATATATTGCCTATACACCTCTATACGAGGTTTTCAATCAATGGAAATATTACCGGGGAGGTACCGCCTCCCGCATCTGGATATATGACACCAATGACCATAGTGTGACTGAAGTCCCAAAGCCCGTAAGCGGCAGCAATGATACCAGGCCGCAATGGCTGGGGAACCGTGTATTCTTCAGGAGTGACAGGGATGGGGAGTTTAATTTGTACAGCTATGATATGAACTCCCGGGAGGTTACCCGGCATACAAATTATAAAGATTTCCCGGTGATGGACCTTTCCGCAGGGAATAATGAGATCATATTTGAACAGGCCGGATACCTGCATACTTTTGATCCGCAAAATGGAAATACCAATAGGATCAAAGTAGGTATCGCAACAGATCTTCTTGAGCTGCGGCCAAGGTTTGTGAAAGGTGATGAATATATACGCAGTGCCTCGATCTCTCCAACAGGAGCCAGGGTAGTGATGGACTTTAGGGGAGAAGTGGTTACCGTGCCCGGGGAGAAGGGGGATGTGGTGAATATAAGCTCTACCCCGGGAGTTCATGAGAAAAATCCCGTGTGGTCCCCTAATGGGAAATTCATCGCTTATTTTAGTGATGAAAGTGGGGAGTACGCGCTGCACGTCCACGATCAAAGCGAGCAAAATGAGCCACGCAAATTTAAACTGGACGGTACCGGCTTTTATGCCCACCCACGATGGTCTCCGGACAGTAAGAAAATTAGCTTCGTGGATAACGGCCGCAATCTTTATGTGCTTAATACAGATTCCGGCAGGGTTACAAAGATTGCTGAAGATGAACGCTATATGCCGGGGGTTTTTCGGGACCTGTTTGGCAGCTGGTCTCATGACTCCAACTGGATAAGTTACACGGTAGTTACGGGTACCAGTTTTGAACAGGCCCACGTATATTCCCTTTCTGAAAACAGGTCTTATCCAATTTCTGATGGTTTTTCCAGTGTTTCCAGCCCGGTGTTTGACCCCAGCGGGAAATACCTGTATATGCTGGCTTCTACAGATGCAGGTCCAGTGGTGAACTGGTTTGACCAGTCCAACCAGGATATGGAAATGACCAGTTCCATCTACATTGTCACCTTGCAAAAGGAGGTGGAGTCTCCCTTTGCGAGAGAAAATGATGTGGAGAAGATAGAGCAGGCAGAGAAGGAGGAAGAAAAAAAGAAAAAAGCTGAAGAGGAAAACAAAGAGATCAAAGCCCCAGCCCTGAAGATAGATTTTGATGGAATTGAGAACAGGATCGTCGATATACCTGTTCCTGCGGGGAATTATGCTTTTTTAAGTTCGCCCAGGGAAGGGAACCTGTATTATCTTTCCAATCCTCCACACCAACAGAACAAAGCTACTTTGAATATGTTTGATCTTACAGAAAGGGAAAACAAGGAAATAATGCCTGCGACCTCATATGAAATCTCCGCCAATGCTAAAAAAATACTTTACAAGGCCGAAGGAAAATGGGGAATAGCCGAGATCGATAAGATCCAGGACAAACGGGCCCTTAACACCGGGGATGTACAGGTGAAAATTGACCCTGTGGCAGAGTGGCCAAATATCTTCAATGAGGCTTGGAGGGTTAACCGTGATTACTTTTATGACCCAGGGATGCATGGCGTGGACTGGGATGCGATGAAAGAAAAATATGAGCCTTTTATTGGTGACGTTACTTCCCGAAGTGATCTCTACCGGGTAATGGAGTGGATGTTCAGCGAACTGGGAGTTGGACATCACAGGTTTTCCAGCCGGGGAGACAGGCTCCATAGCAAGGAATCTGTAAAAGGCGGCCTCCTTGGTGCCGATTATAGTATAGAAAATGACAGGTACAGGTTTAGGAAAATATATGGGGGACTTAACTGGAATCCAAATCTTCGGTCTCCACTCACAGAGCCGGGAGTAAATGTGCAGGAGGGAGATTATATTCTTGAAGTGAATGGAAGAGAGTTGAAGGGAAGTGATAATATCTATGAATTCTTTGAAAATACTGCCGGGAAGATCGTGATGCTCACTGTAGGGCCAAACCCCAATATGAGAAATACGAGGAAGGTGAAGGTTACGCCTGTTGAGCATGAAGGAGCCCTGAGGAATCGCGACTGGGTAGAAGGAAATATTAAGAAAGTACACGAGGCAACAAATGGACGGGTGGCTTATGTGTATGTGCCAAATACTGCGGTTGCAGGCCACGAATACTTTAAACGCTATTTCTTCCCGCAAGCCAATAAGCAGGCCATTATTGTGGATGAGCGCTTTAATGGAGGCGGGCAGCTGGCAGATTATGTGATAGACATGCTTAAAAAACCTGAGCAGGCGCACTGGAAGTTCCGGTATGGGAAAGATCTCAAATCGCCAAGTGCTTCCATACAGGGGCCAAAGGTGATGATAACAGATGAGACTGCCGGTTCAGGCGGGGATTACCTGCCGTGGATGTTCAGGAAATTTGAGCTGGGCACCATCGTGGGGAAAACTACCTGGGGAGGCCTGGTAGGAGTGCTGGGATATCCCGAGTTCATTGATGGTGGTTCTGTAACTGCACCAAATGTGGCTTTTTATACTGAAGAAGGCTTCAGGGTAGAGA
Organism: Antarcticibacterium flavum; assembly: GCF_006159205.1. Lineage (NCBI taxonomy): Bacteria > Pseudomonadati > Bacteroidota > Flavobacteriia > Flavobacteriales > Flavobacteriaceae > Antarcticibacterium > Antarcticibacterium flavum. The sequence goes on from NZ_CP040812.1 coordinate 3,058,017, forward strand.
ATGAGGGAGTGGCGCCAGATGTTGAGGTGGAACAAACCCCTGCCGATGTTATTGCAGGCCGTGACCCTCAACTTGAAAAAGCCATTGAGATCGTCCTGAAACAACTGGAGGAGAATCCGCCGGCAAAAGTTCCGTCACCTGAATATCCCAAGGCCGGGGTCAATTAAATAGTTGTCACTATCCTCTATGTAAAGGAAGGCCTATGAAAATAAGAACAGATTTACTGCTGGAAGAACTTTCAGAAAAAACCAGAACAAACCTGGATGCAGGGCGGGAATTTTTGAAGAAAGATCTGGATATTCTAAATAACCGGCCGGGTGAGAAAAAGTGGAGCCCGTTGGAATGCCTGGAACACCTTAATCTCTACGGTGATTTTTACCTGCCGGAAATAGAGCGCGCAATAGCAACCTCCAAATATCAGCCAGAAGATGTTTTTAAGAGCGGGATCCTGGGGAATTATTTCGCCAAAATGATGATGCCGCAGGAGAAGCTTAGGAAAATTAAAACTTTTAAAGATAAAGATCCCATTGGCAGTGATCTTTCCAGGGAAGCTGTTAATAGATTCGTTAAGCAGCAGGAGCAGTTGCTGGACCTTTTATGCGGCGCTTCACAGGTGAGCCTTACCCGCACAAAGACTGGCATAAGCATAAGTAAACTTATAAGATTGCGGCTGGGAGATACTTTTCGGGTCGTAATATATCATAATGAAAGACACGTGATTCAGGCCCAAAAAGCTATGCCAGATCCACAGGATCAACCTGTAGCTTATTAAAATAAACTAAATAATACGTAATGATAAAATTTTTCCCCCTTTGCCTTTTAACCATTCTCCTTTTTCTCTCCTGCGATAAAGCTGAAAAAAATTCATACGACCTGGTCATATCAAATGTAAATATTGTAGATATAAGGGCTGGTGATATACTGCCCAACCGGGTAGTGGCAATACAGGGTGACAGTATAGTAAGGATAATGAAGACAGGAGAGGAAAATGATTTTGTAGGACGTGAGAACCTGGATGCCGGTAATGCCTATCTTATGCCTGGCCTGTGGGATATGCACGTTCATTTTAGGGGCGGGGATACCCTTATTGAAGAAAACAAAGATATGCTTCCATTATTCCTGGCATATGGGATTACTACAGTAAGGGATGCAGGGGGAGACATAACCCCTGCTGTGCTGGAATGGAGAGAGAAAATAAAAAATGGAGAGCTGGTAGGCCCCCGGATCTTTACTCCCGGCCCCAAACTCGATGGTACCAACCCGGCCTGGCCGGGATCTATTAGGGTGGATAATGAAGCAGAGATCGAAGCTGCTTTGGATTCCCTGCAGGCCATGGGAGCAGATTATGTGAAAATGTATGATGGCAATCTTTCCAGGGAGGCCTTTTATCAAATAATCGCTGCGGCAGAAAGGCGCGGACTTAAAACCACAGGACATATGCCTTTAAGTGCAAATTTTATGGAGGCGATAGACCATGGGCTCGATGGCTCTGAGCATATGTATTACCCATTAAAAGCCGCCTCTCCAAAAGCTGATAGTCTCACGCAGCTAAACCTGGGTTATGCGATGATCGAGGAGATCATTGATACCTACGATCCTGCGTTAGCCAATAAGGTGTTTGAAAAGATGAGCAAAAATGAAGTCTATGTGACCCCCACCCTTTATATCGGTAAAACGCTCGCAGATATTCTGGATGTTGATCACACCAAAGATACCCTCCTGCCGTATATGGGAAAAGGGATACAGGAAACTTACCGCGGCAGGGTGGAAGGTGCTAAACGGGCCAGGAACAGTGGTAGCCAGATGAGACAGAAAATGGAGGAGATAAGCGAGGAGATGATAGTACCTATGTATAAGAACGGAGTGCGAATCCTTGCAGGGTCAGATTGCGGACCGTTTAACTCTTACGTCTACCCGGGAGAATCGCTGCACGGGGAACTTCGTGCACTATCGCGGGCAGGCCTCACCACCCTTCAGTCCCTGCAAACCTCAGTTATTAACGGCCCTGAATTCTTCGGCCTTGGTGAAAAATATGGTAGCGTGGAAGAGGGGAAAGTGGCAGACCTCTTACTACTGGAAAAGAACCCGCTTGAAAATCTGCAGAATTTACAAACCATCAGGGCTGTAGTAAAGGCCGGCAGGGTTCATAGCCGGGAGGACCTGCAGGAAATGCTGGAGGATGTGAAGGGAAAGAATCAAGAGATAAGAGACAAGAAAAAAAGTGAGTCCAGAGACTAGAGTCCAGAATCTGGAACTTCAGGCTTTAAATTCAAGCGGGATCCTTCTGTCATCAGAATGACAAATTAGAAAGAATAACTTAGAGGATTTGAAGTTAAGAGTAACTTGGGATGTTTTTGGCCCAGATATCCAAACTTTGATATTATTTTCCCTCATCGAGTCTTTTTCCGCTTTGCACCTCCTTAAAGGGTGGCGAAAAAACTATGCTGCTCCTTTCGATGGTTTTCTTTTAGTTTTGTCTGCATCATACGGGTTTAGGCGAATAAATAGAACCATGTGTCCACATTCCGGCCCGCTACACTCTTGTTTCTTGTTTCTTGTTTCCTGTTTTTTGTTTCTTGATTCTTGATTCTTGTTTCTTGTTTCTTTTCTTAAATAAGGGAAAATCCCCCATTCCCGATCCTGAAAAAAAATTATCTTTAGAGAAAACCTATGGATATGATACAGAACGGAATTATGGGAATGGTGTTTTTACTTTTTAGCTGTAGTTTAAGTGGAGATGCCCTCAAGGTAGAAGACATGATGGTGAACAGCTACACCGTGGAATGTGTTGGTGAGATGGAAGGCAATTGCCTTCTTGTGCAGGAAGGTGACCAAATTGGGACAGATGACTGGAGCCTTTTTTATTACGAGGATAGTATCTCGGGCTTTGATTATGAGCCGGGATATATTTATCATCTAAAAGTGCATAAGAAAAAAGTGAAAAATCCGCCGGCTGATGGTTCCTCTATTACTTACAGATTGGTAAAGATAATTTCAAAAGCGAAAGTATAGGTACTTCTTCAATAACTTCAGCATTATAAATGATCCTGAAAATAAAATACTGGCTTTTGATGCTGGGGCTTTTGGTCTCAGGACTAAGTTATGCTGTGCCTATACAGACATTGTCCTTAGGAAATGGAGTAGTTACAGAACTAATTTTAGAAGAAAAGCAGGAGGCGCCGGCTGCCGGATATATCTACGCAGCAAGGACTCCTGCTGTTTTTACAAGTGCTGGGTATAAGGATTTTTATTTTCCTTTCTTCCTTGACCTTCAGCAAAACATAGCACAACTTCAGCTAAAACTTCAAAAAAGCATTTTTTCAGAATTGGAATCGATCTTTCTGGAACAAAAACTTTCCGCAAGACTGGCATATTCCAATTTACTTATTCATTAGGCTTTATTGATTCTTTAATAGTCATTTTCGGGCTGCTACGAGTTCATTGATTATTTACTTCCTACGGGGAGATAAGCCTTACAATAATGAAAAAGTTTTATAAAATCCAAAGCAGGATTATGCTCATAATGTTCATAATCCTGGCGTCTATTCTACCTGTACCTCTTATTTTTTATTCCCGTGATAAATCCGGGAAATTTGTGGAGGAGAGCGATAAGGAAGAATCGAAGGAAGTCCTGGAAATTAAGTGATATAAGGACATTTAGTTTTTCCTCCTTAACTTGCAAAGAAAAAAAATTGCCAAGACCAAAATCCACGCTGGAACCCAATAAGATCAACTTCAGGGAGAGTTTCGCTTCCCTGAAGTTTGTTCCCCGGTTCTTCAAAGAAATAAGAAAAGTGAATCCGTTACTTTTCTATGCCAACCTGCTTTGCCGCACGGTTAACGCTATCCTGCCGGTACTCATGCTTTGGGTGGGAAAGTTGATCATCGATGAGGTGGTGTTGCAAATAGCTGCAGATGTTCGCGACCTTGATCGGCTTTGGGTCCTGGTAGCGGCAGAGTTTGGCCTGGCTATCCTTTCAGACCTTCTTAGTCGAGGGATAAGCCTTAGCGATGCGCTGCTGGGGGACCAGTATTCCATCAACACCTCGGTTAAGATCATTAAAAAGACTTCAGAATTAAACCTGGACCAGCTGGAAGATTCAGAATTCTATGACAAACTGGAGCGGGCGAGGCAACAAACTACGGGCCGGGTTGGATTGATGTCGAATATCCTTACCCAGGGGGAGGATGTGATCGTGATCCTGTCCCTGCTCACCGGGGTGGTGGCATTTGAACCCTGGCTTATCATTTTGCTGGTAGTTTCTATTGTTCCAACAATTATCAATGAAATAAAATTCAGCGGGACCAGTTATTCCCTTGCCAGGAGCTGGACCCAGGAGCGGCGGGAACTGGATTATTTACGCTATGCGGGTGCAAGTGATGTTACGGCCAAGGAGGTGAAGCTGTTCGGACTTTCAGATTATCTTGCCTTACGGTTTAAGAATCTTTCAGATAAATATTACCTGCAAAGTAAAAAACTGGCGAAACAACGTGCTGCCTGGGGGTCCTTCTTTAATGTCATTGGTACTGCTGCCTATTACGGGGCCTATGTGTTTATTATTTTCAGGACCGTTGCGGGCATCTTCAGCCTTGGGGATCTTACTTTTCTTTCGGGTTCCTTTAACAGGTTGAGATCAAAGCTGCAGGGTTTCTTTACCCGTTTTACCCAAATTACTGAAAGTGCCCTTTACCTGCAGGATTACTTCGAGTTTCTGGACCTTAAATATACCGATGATGAGGAAACCATGGAGAAGCTGCCGTTACCGGAGAAGATCCAAAAAGGTTTTGAATTCAGGAATGTGGGGTTCAAGTATCCAAAATCTGAAATTTGGGTGGTGCGGCATATAAATTTTGATCTTAGGGCTGGGGAAAAGCTCGCCTTTGTTGGAGAGAACGGGGCAGGTAAAACCACTCTTATCAAGTTGCTGCTTAGGTTCTATGAACCTACAGAAGGGGAGATCATGCTGGACGGGGTGCCGGTGAAGGAATATGACCAAACCGCATATCAGCAATACTTCGGGGTGATCTTTCAGGATTTTGTCAAATTTGAACTCACGCTGCGGGAGAATATTGCTATGGGCGAGATTGGAGAAATAAATAACCAGGAGCGTATTGACCGGGCTTCAGAAAAAAGCCTTGCCAATGAAGTGATAAATTCGGTCCCCCGGGGATATGATCAGCAACTTGGAAAAAGATTTAAACAGGGGAAAGACCTTTCAGGAGGGCAGTGGCAAAAAATTGCTATCGCCAGGGCGTATATGAAGGATGCGGAGGTACTTATCCTGGACGAACCCACATCTGCACTAGATGCCCGGGCAGAGACTGAAGCTTTTGATCGATTTATTAAGCTTACAGAAGGAAAGACCGCCGTTATTATTTCCCACAGGTTTAGTACTGTTAGGATCGCAGACAGGATCATGGTACTAAAAAACGGAAGTGTCCTGGAAATTGGTACACATGAAGAGTTGATGCAAAACGATAAGCTGTATGCGGAATTATTCAGGCTGCAGGCCGCAGGATATCAATAGTATTTTGAATTTTAAAAAATGACAGCTCGAATTTTAATGTTAAATGATAATTTACGTAAGCTGAAAAAATAAAAATTTCGGGATAATTGTTTACTTTGTTCCTTTAAAATGTATGATTTATGAAAAAGAAAATGTTGATCCTTGTTCTCCTTATGGGAGCAATACTATTTACCGGCTGCCATAAGAACAGTGATGACGAATTGGATTTTATTCCGGGCGATGCTAATTACGATCTTACCCTTGAAAATGATACCGAGGAAGAGATCGAGATCTACCTGCAGGGGTTTACCAGTGAGGATTTCGAAAGGAAAGGCTTACTTGCCCCGGGAGAAGAGATGGTCATTCAGCTAACTGTAGAATATACCTATGTGGTAAGGGCAGTGAATGTTGGGGAATCGCAGGAGAATTATTTCTTTCAGGAATCCATTACCCGCTTAAGTCCTGCAGATCTTACTTTGATGATAAGGAACTAGGCAAGGGAAACCTTCAGCTTACAATTATAGCCTTATATGTGGGAGAAATAACTTTTTAATAAAGGTTGTTCTGCTCATTTGGAGTAAAAATAAGCCTGGTTTATAGAATCGAGGTGGCCCGGATACTGTTTTTTAGCAACAGGATCGATATTCACAGCGGGGCTATTTTGTTGTGAATAATTCGGGATAAATCCCGTATCTTATATTTTCAGTAGAAAAGAGGAATAAGTACTTTAGCCTCAATTAAATTCCGAAGAAATTGGCAGCCAAAAAAGCACAGCAGGTAACTCCCTTGATGAAGCAGTACAACGCGATAAAAGCGAAGTATCCAGATGCTTTGCTGCTCTTTAGGGTGGGAGATTTTTATGAGACCTTTGGTGACGATGCTGTACGCACCGCCAGGATCCTCAATATTGTCCAAACCAAACGGGGGAACGGAAGTGAAGGTGAAACTGCGCTTGCGGGTTTTCCTCATCACGCTCTTAATACCTATTTGCCAAAACTGGTTAAGGCAGGGCTTCGGGTTGCAATTTGTGACCAGCTGGAGGACCCAAAGATGACAAAGACCATTGTGAAGCGTGGTGTTACAGAGCTCGTAACCCCGGGGGTGTCTTTGAACGATGAGGTGCTTAACAGCAAATCCAATAATTTTCTTTGTGCCGTGCATTATGGTAAAAAGAGTTTGGGGGTGTCTTTCCTGGATGTCTCTACCGGCGAGTTTTTGACCGCCCAGGGGAATGCAGAGTATATTGATAAACTACTCCAAAACTTCAGCCCCAGTGAGGTGCTGGTGCAAAAGCATTACAGGAAGGAATTCACAAAGACCTTTGGAGATGCCTTTCACTGCTTTTACCTTGAAGACTGGGTATTTAAATATGACTATACATACGAATCCTTAAATGAGCATTTTAAAACCAGGACCCTTAAAGGTTTTGGTATTGATCATTTAACTGAAGGGATCATAGCCTCCGGGGCGGTGTTGCACTACCTCGGGGAAACTCAACACCACAAACTGCAGCATATCACTGCGCTTAACCGTATTGCTGAAGAGGAATACGTGTGGATGGACAGGTTCACCATAAGGAATCTTGAATTATATCATTCCACTGCGCAAAATGCCGTAACCCTGCTGGAAGTTATAGATCAAACTATCTCTCCCATGGGAGGTAGAATGCTAAAGCGCTGGCTGGCATTGCCGCTTAAAAATCCTGATAGGATTAAGAGCAGGCAGCAGGTGGTCGCCCATTTAATGGGGAGCCGCCATGAGCTCGATAAGATCCAGCAGCATATAAAACAAATAAGCGACCTGGAAAGGCTTATCTCCAAAGTAGCCACCGGGAAGATCTGCCCGCGCGAGGCGGTCCACCTCAAGAATTCCCTGGATGCCATAGTGCCGGTAAAAACCCTGGCGATGGAATGCGGGGAGGAGGCACTTAAGGTCCTTGGAGACCAGTTGCAGCATTGCGAGGTGTTAAGATCAAAGATAAAGGAAACATTAAATGAGGATGCCCCGGTGAATATCCTTAAGGGAGAATGTATTGCAAGAGGTTTTTATCCCGAGCTGGATGAATTGCGAAATATAGCCTTTTCAGGCAAGGATTATCTGGACGGGATGCTGGAGCGGGAGACAAAGGAAACCGGCATCACATCGCTTAAGATTGGCAGCAATAATGTGTATGGGTATTATATCGAGGTAAGGAACACTCATAAGGACAAGGTGCCCTCTACCTGGATAAGAAAGCAAACTTTGGTAAATGCTGAAAGATATATTACCGAGGAGCTTAAAGAATACGAATCAAAGATCCTGGGGGCAGAGGAGAAGATACAGCAGCTGGAGCAGGAGCTTTTCGGGAAACTGGTTTCTTGGCTGGGAGATTACATCCAGCCTGTGCAGCAAAATGCAAGGTTGATAGGTCAGCTAGATTGTCTTTGCTCTTTTGCTAAACATGCGATCCTGGAGAATTATATTCAGCCTGTTATAGAAGATTCAGGGGAGCTGGACATCAAGGAAGGCCGCCACCCGGTAATCGAAAAGCAATTGCCGCCGGGGGAGAGCTATATTGCCAATGATGTTTACCTGGACCGGGAAATGCAGCAAATAATTATGATCACGGGGCCAAACATGAGTGGTAAGTCGGCCATTTTAAGGCAAACCGCCCTTATCGTCCTGCTTGCCCAAATGGGCAGTTTTGTACCGGCGGCAAGCGCCAGGATTGGCCTGGTGGATAAGATCTTTACCCGGGTTGGTGCCAGTGATAATATCTCCATGGGCGAGTCTACGTTTATGGTGGAGATGAATGAGACTGCAAGTATTTTGAATAATATTTCAGATAAAAGCCTGGTGTTGCTGGACGAGATAGGCCGGGGTACCAGTACCTATGACGGTATTTCCATCGCCTGGGCTATTACAGAATATCTACACGAGCACCCTGCAAGGCCCAAAACATTGTTTGCCACCCATTATCATGAGCTCAACGAGATGGGAGAGACCTTTGGCAGGATCAAGAACTATAATGTCTCTGTAAAGGAACTTAAAGACAATGTGCTGTTCCTTAGAAAGCTTGTTCCCGGTGGCAGTGCTCATAGTTTTGGGATCCACGTTGCGAAAATGGCAGGAATGCCACAGCAGGTACTAAACAGGGCCAATAAGATCCTGAAAAAGCTCGAGAAATCACATCAAATGGAGGATGCAGGTGCTGTCTTAAAGCAAAGCGCAGAGAACGACCTGCAGCTTAGTTTCTTCAACCTTGATGATCCCTTGCTGGTAGAACTGAAAGAAGAATTGCTTCACATAGATATAGATACACTTACCCCGGTAGAGGCATTGATGAAGCTCAATGAGATCAAGAGGATGCTGGGGAGTAAGCAGAAGAAGGCGAAGGCGTAAAATGGAAAAAGACCGCTGGCGCTGCTAGAGTTTAGATGTTAGACCGCTTCGCTGTTAGACTTTTTTTTAGTGGAGAGTGGAAAGAGGAGAGTGGATAGTCGGGGCGTGTAAATTATAAATACTCCGGGGATCTCTGTGCCGTACTTTGTGTCCTTGTGGTTAAAAGATACAAACGTTCAGGTAATTGAGAATTAGGCTCGCGTATAGAAACCAGAGTCTAGTCTCTAGACTCCAGACTCTAGACTCTCCTATCAAAGTCTCAATTCTCAATACTAATATCTCAATACTATTTTAGCTTCAAATTTTACAAAAAAACCTTTGCTATTAATGGAATTGTTTTAAATTTGCACTCGCAATTAATCATTGTGATCACCCGTAAGGCGTGAGAAGTTCTTAAAATTCGCGAAAATAGCTCAGTTGGTAGAGCGCCACCTTGCCAAGGTGGAGGTCGCGGGTTCGAATCCCGTTTTTCGCTCTTAATGACATACCGTTTTAAAAGCAACTTTTGTTTTTGGGTTCGATACAAGGACCTGAGATCCAAAATTATTTTTTAGAAGATCCACGCTCGGATGGTGGAATTGGTAGACACGTTGGACTTAAAATCCAATGATCAGCAACGGTCGTGCGGGTTCAAGTCCCGCTCCGAGTACTTTAAACCCTGATATTCTTTTGATTATCAGGGTTTTTTGGTTTTTATTATGACCTTTTCCCGACCCTTTCCCGACATTTCAACAAATACTAGAGCAGTCATTTTATTTATAGTCATTTAGTTAGTTTCAATAGGCATATCAAGTTAAATCTATTTCAGGGGCCTAGATTTAGTTTCTGATCTAGATAAGGAGAAGCGTTAAAAGCGGAGCACCCATAAAAATGGGAGCTCAAATAGAAGTGGAAGAAGGAGCTTTATTTTCGAGTTCCTTCGGTCAAAAATAAAGCCCCTTCAGTTTTTTAAAAGGTCATTACCAAGCAAAGGAGAGTAGTCCCTTCTTAAGCTTTTCCCCAACATCACCGTCACCATTTTTTTAGGAAAAGCAAAGTTATGGGATTTAGAAGTTAGCCGGACTGGGAGGTAATTTTGCTTCACCATCCTAATTTTCAATACGTCCTATCCTAATTCTAAATTCCAAATTAACAGGCAATCAAAAAATGGTAACGGCGAGGGCTCTGCGGGAAGTAAATGATACAGAAACTGAAAAGAAAGAATTGATTATTTTATATTCAGTTTCATTGAAGATTAAATCAAAAAATGGAAAACGCTCGGGGTGCAAAAAGTAAAGATTTGGACCTCAGCTTGTAAAAGCTCCACCTGCTCAGTAAAGTGGCGGGAAAACTGAAATTTTGAAAACAAAATAGCTTTTTCTGCTATATTCTCACGGCTCCATTTAACCATTAGGGTTGCTTCCTTACTTTTAAGACCTAGAGAAGACATATCGGAAAGAACTTTATGCCAAATTTATCCTCTTTCGACTTTTTTCAAGGCAATTCCTTTAAAAACCTCTATAGAACCAAATTTTACTTTCTATTCAGATAATGTCATTTATATAGAAAAAAATTGGTCTTCCTATTATTTGTTTTTAAATAGTATTATTCGCAATTAAAACATATGTTTTGTAAATAATTGATAATCAATTGTTTATTTGATTAAATTGAAATGTTGTTTTGTCAATACATTAAGATTCCAATGGATGAAAAAACAGGATATATATATTAGAGTTGGAACCCAATATTATAAGCAGGTAAAAACACCAAGTATTTCAGGTCATATAGTTGAATCCTTAGTGCCCTGGAATATCGAAACCATTAGGCAGGATCATGGGAAGACATATCTCGCGGCAATTCCGAAGTTTGATGGCTTCACTTGTATTCCAGATCATCTCAATTTTAGATATTCCTACCACAATTTTTACAACACTTATGCACCGCTGAGCCATATATTGGGTGAAGGTGAATGCCCTGTTTCTTTAAATTTTATTAAGCACATCTTTGGAAGTCATTATGAACTGGGTCTTGACTACCTGCAATTATTGTATGTAAAACCTACCCAGATCCTTCCGATCCTTTGCCTGGTATCCAGGGAACGCTCAACAGGAAAAAGTACTTTTCTGAAGTGGCTGAAATTGATCTTTGAGAACAACTTAACTTATCTCACCAATGACAGCTTTACCAGCCAGTTCAATTCTGACTGGGCCAATAAACTCCTCATTTGTATCGATGAAGTGCTCTTTAATAAAGAGGAGCTAACTGAAAGGATCAAATACTTAAGCACTACAAATTTTAATAAACTAGAGGCTAAAGGAAAAGACAAACGGGAAGTAGAGTTCTTCGGTAAGTTTATCCTATGCAGTAATAATGAAGAAAACTTCATAAAGATCGACCACCACGAAACCCGTTTCTGGGTAATACAGGTGCCTTCCATAGCAAAAGAGCAAACAGAATTTCTTGAAGCCTTAGCTGTAGAAATTCCAACTTTTCTGAATTACCTGAAGAAACGAAAGCTATCTACCAAACACCAAACCCGTATGTGGTTTTCCGCTGATCAAATAGAAACACCTGCCCTTAAGAAGCTGGTTCAGAACAACCGGAACCGTGTGGAAAGAGAATTAGCCGGTATATTGGTTATGGTAATGGAAAACCACGACCTGGATCATCTCGATCTCTGTCCGCTGGATGCCTTCAATGCCATCAGCAAAACAAGGCTGCGAACAGATCTCACCCAAATAAGAAAGATCCTGAAGAGGGATTGGAAACTGGAGAACCAGTCTAATTCCAACAACTACCGGAAGTTCGTCATTTGGTCAGATGGCAGTACCAACTTTCAGGATGCTAAAGGACGCTATTTCACTGTAAATAAAAGTTTCCTGGTTGAGAACTTCGAAGAGGAAAAATTCAGCTGAATTGAGTTCTTCAAAGGAAAAATGATGAAACGATGAAAAAATGATGACGTTAAACCTCCAGTATTTGCTGGGGGTTTCAGCTGCTGTCATCAAATCATCAAAATGAAAACTGTTTTCGGGGTATAATGGCTGAAAGTCTATTATTTTTTGATGATTTGATGATAAAATAAGATAAGACCAGTAACAGCAAGGGTTACGGCTGTCATCAAATTGTCATCAAACTGTCATCAAAATAAAAATGATGAATAATGAGAAGAGTTAGATGTCCACACAGAACCAAATTTGAAATATAAAAGGCTGATGAAAACAAAAAGAATAAGCTGTGAAAGAGCCAGAAGCATTTGCATCGTCAAAACTCTTGAAAAGTTTGGGCACTTTCCGAGCCGCACATCGGAAAAAGAAGCCTGGTTTCTGAGTCCCCTTCGGTCAGAAACACAGGCCTCTTTTAAAGTTTCTCTTCCTCTGAACAGGTGGTACGACTTCGGAATTGGAAGAGGAGGAAACGTGATAGATCTAGTATGCCTTATTTCTAATTGTTCGGTTATAGATGCATTATCTTATTTCTCAAATGAACTGCCGGTATTATCATACTATGGTAATTACCAATCAAGGGAAAGGAAAACTAAACCTAAAAACAAAGTACTCGGGGTGAAAACAATAGAACACCCATTACTGAAGAAGTACCTTATTTCTCGAAAAATTCCAATTTCGGTAGCTAGAACCTACTGTAGGGAAATTTGGTATAAATGCAATGAAAGGAAATTCTTTGCCGTGGGTCTTGAGAACAAATTGCACGGATGGGAACTTCGGAATTTGTACTCTAAAAGTTCTACCTCACCAAAGAGTTACTCTTATAGGAAGAAGGGTAAACAACATATTATAGTCTTGGAAGGAATGTTTGATCTATTATCGCTAGCCATCATATCTCCGGCAGAAGTAAAAAATTCAGATCTGCTGATTCTGAATTCCCTTTCCTTCATTCCCGAGATACTACCTCTTTTAGAAAACTACGTTACCATTAACTTATACCTGGACAGGGATTTTTCAGGTATAGAAGCCACAGGTAATATTTTAAGAAGCTGCTCAAGAAGCATCGATAGGAGTTCAATTTATACAGGCTTTAAAGACTTAAATGAAAAACTTCTGAATACAAAATGATTACAATTAGAAATTACCTAACGGAAGTGTTCTATTTTTTTGAGTAGCAAAGCAAGATGTGTCATTGTAATGACAATCTTGTTTTACGCCCGGAGGTTGCAAAGGAAAAAAAGATAAAAATGAGAAGGGAGTACATTCAGATACGGTGTTCGATTTACGAGAAAAAGCTACTCAAAAGAAGGGCAGCCAGAGCAGGGATTTCCCTTTCAGAATATCTTCGTTCCACTGCCTTTGAACGAAATGTTGTTGAACTGATCACTCCTGAGCAATTAGAGCATTACCGGATGCTGGTACAATACAAGAACAATTTTTCCAGAATCAGCAATATGTTTAAAAAGCGGGATCCGAAACTGGCTGCAACGGTGGAGAAGCTTGCCGAAGAAATAAGAAACCATTTAAAAAACTTTAAAAAATGATCGGGAAAGGACATTCCATTTCCAGAACAGGAGCATCTATTGCGTATGGCTGGAATCAGGAAAAAGAAGCTGAAGTGGTGCTTAAGGAGTATCTGGCCGGAGACACACCCGTGGAAATTACAGAAGAGTTCAAGATCATCCAATCCCAAAACCAACGGTGCACCAATAATACCCTGAGTTTTATTGTAAGTCCAACCGTAGAAGATGGAAAGAACATGAGCAGGAAAGATTTGGGAGAAATCGCTCAAAAGTTTTTACAGGAGATGAAGTTAACAAACCATCAGGTAATCGCATTTGTACACCGGGACAAACAGCATACCCATATTCATATTTATGCCAACAGGATCAGTCTTACAGGAGAAGTTTACAAAGACAATTTTATTGGAAAGCGGAGCCAACTGGCTGCAGATAATGTGGCAAAAGAATTAGGACTTACAAGGGTACGGGAGGTACAACGGGAAAGGCTTCAGGAATTAAATGGAATCCGTCAGGAAATTAGAAAGATCCATGAAAAAGTTTTGGGTTCTAGGCCAAAGTCGCTCAACGCTTATATCAGGCTCATGCAAGATCATAAGGTGAAAATGATACCTATTATTAACAAATCCCATCAGCTACAGGGGTTTCGGTTTGAATTTAAAGGAGTAAATCTCAAAGCAAGCGAGGTGCACCGGAACATGAGTGGCAATAGACTTATTGCTGAAATATTGCAGAACAGAAGTTGGAGCAGGTCAATTGAAGCGCCCAAAAGCCTGCAGATCCTGGACAAAACAGTACAATTAAGTGCTAGTCTTACAACCAAAATAGGCAAAGAACTCATCAAAGGAGTTATTAAAAGAGCATTGGATACGGGAATTGGTATGTGATATAAAAATCCTGAGCGATGAAAAAATTAGACGAGATCATGGAACTGATGGCTGATGAAATGGCAGATTTTAAATCCGCTGTTCTGCAGCTTCAATTGCTTTCCAAGCAATTAAAAGAGCTGAGCATCCCCATCAGCGCGGAAGCGCTGGAGAAGAACCTGAACCAATTTCTAGAAAGGCAGGAATTGGAAAGTCAGGCAAGGGATGAAATTTTAAAGTCTATTAATCAAAAACTAAAGAATGCCAGGATCATTCCTAACTATCTTCTCATCCTCTTCGGAGCACTGGGAGTATTTGTTTTGGGGGTGATCGGCTACTTGAGCTATTCCACTAAGGCTCAACAGGAAGAAAGCCTGAAAATCTATCGTACGATTCTGCAATCAGAACATCAGCTCCAGGAGGATTTCTTTTCAGCATATCCTAAAGTTAAAGCAGAATATTTCCAGTGGATAAATGATGAAAAGTAAGATTTTATTCCCTTTCTATCTGACTATACTCTTCAGCGGTCACGGGTCCAAGCCAGACTACGCTCCCTTGATCTATGTTTGTGCTAATGGCGGTATGAGTCATTGACTCCTCTGGCGAGGCACCGTGCCAATGTTTGACATTGGGAGGGCATTTAATAACCTCACCTGCGCTAATAATCTGTACGTCTTTTCCCTCTTCCTGATAATGGCCTTCTCCGTGAGTTATAATTAAAACCTGTCCTCCGGGATGATAATGCCAATTTGATCTTGCCCCTGGTTCAAAAGTGACATTTCCCATAGAAATATTATGAATAGTATCGTTTGGCGCAAGCATATTTACATATACAATACCTGTGAAATTTTCGCTGTTTATTTTTTCACCTTTCGGGAATGGATCTTCTAATGTACCGTTATCTCCAGATTGGTTGCAGGAAATTATGATTGGGGCTATTAAAGCCAATGCCATTTTAAATATTTTTCTCTTTATTGTCATTTGTTCCAAGGTATTTACTGAAGAAATCAGTTAGTTTGTTAACCGCCTGCGATACATATTCTGGTTTCCAGTATGTTTCTATATGAGTAGCTCCATTAATTAGAAGTAGCTCTTTATTTTTGGCATTACGAGCTTTATTAAAAGCATCATCTGTCATATAAAATGTATCTGCTTTGCTTCCGGCGATCATTAGTAAGGGTTGAGTGATTAGGTTCATATTAGTACTGGCATCAAATCTCATTAAATCCATCAAACTGCTCATCGTATACCTGAAGGTTGAATTGGGGTGTGCGTGTGTTCTGTGATAGTAGTAGTGGCCTTCTCGATATAAATCAAACGGCATTTTGTCTGCCATTTCATCGGACCACTCTATATCAGCAGCGTACTTTACTTCACCTCCGGCAGCTTCTAACGCCCGGGCATCTGATGCTTCCTTTAATCGCTCCTGAATGCTTGGTAATTGTGAGTTCATAAAACCATTGCGCCTTACCACTCCCGAATTAAACATGCTCAATGTGGCAATCGTTTTAAACCTTTTGTCTGCCTGTGCCGCTTTTAAAGAATATCCTCCACCACCACAAATGCCCAGCAGTCCTAATCTATCCTTGTCCACACCTCCATGTTGGGTAATATAATCGGCCATAGCGTGGATATCTTCAATACGATGTACGGGCTTATCAACATTTCGAGGGGTACCGCCACTTGCACCCTGATAAGCTGCATCTGCTACAATAGTAATGTAACCCTGTTCTGCTAATCGTTGTGCATATAAACCCGCAACCTGCTCTTTTACACCCCCGTTAGGATGTGCAATGACTATTGCGGGATACTTATTGGAGGGATCAAAATTTGCAGGGGTGTAAACATTGGCTGCTATTTCAATATTATTAATCTTATAAGTCACAGGATGGATGTTTACCTTCCCCTTGACATTTTCAATAATGGCGTCAGCATATACCAATCCAAAAGGATTTAATTGAAGTTCCTTTTGAGGGGATTGAGCATATACGGTATTCATTATTGCTGCTATTAAAATTATTGTGATTGTTTGTTTCATTTCTTTCATTTAAATCATTTGCTCTTTAAAAGCTCCTCCAATACCTGTTCCGCCGCGTCCGCTTCTTTTTCACCAATATTTTCTTCTATTAAATCCACGAGGTGTTCCAGCTGCCCGGAGGTCACCCCCTGATATAGGGCGATGTCCATATGCGATCGCATGAAAGGTTCTACCCCACCAAGGGCTGCGAGTACAGATACAGTAACCAGTTCCCTTTGCTGATAATTCAGCACATCCCGCTCGAAAATATCGGCGAAGAGATGCTCTTTCAGAAAAACTTCTATTGTCGGGGCAAAGGCCGCATAGCCTTTGTTTGGCCCCTCCAGAGGTTTCCCAGTAAGCTTTTCCAGATTTTCTTTGCCACGTACGTACTTTGAGCGGTTGTTTGTAACTGTAGAAGCCTCCGGGCCCACTTTGTCGTTGAGGCCTTTGGCTTTACGTTCATCCAAGACCGTCATAAAAGTTTGAAGCCCGTGGATACTACGCGGAAAACCAGCATACGCATAAAGATGAATAATTATTTCCTGAATTTCATTTATGGTTAGACCCGCATCAAGCCCGTCATTTAAGGCAGGTTTTAAGTCTTCTAAATTGCCAGTTGCCGTTAAAGCTGCAATGGAAACTATGGATTGTTGTTTAAGGCTTAGTGCCTTTTCCGTTGTTGTTCCTTGCTGTTGGGCATTTGTAGTAATGCCAAGAGACATCATCCCTACCAACAAGGTCAATATTATTTTTCTGCTAAATTCTTTCATTCTATTTTCTTTAATTTTGTTGCATTAAACCAATTTTTTGCAACCAATCATTAACTTGAGAGCGAACTTCTTCTCGTCTTTCTCCTTCGATGGCAAGGTAAATTCCATCTCTTTCCAAACCACCTCTGGTTGAATACGTTTCCAGAATATTACATTCAGGACATAGCTCTTCTATTTGTTGAATACTGCTTCCTAAACCATACCCTCCATTGGTATTAAAAGGAATTATTGTTTTACCACTAAGAGTATATTGATTCAGAAAAGATTTCATTGGAGGAGGCAATTGCATATCCCAGGTTGGAAATCCTATGAAAATTGTGTCATATTGATTCAGCTCCTTTATTCCAGTCTTTAAAGGAGGTAAATATCCGGTTTCGTTTTCTCTGTCAACCTGGTTAACAATTTCCCGATAATTTTCAGGATATGGATCTTGTAATTGGAGTTCAACCAGGTCACCGCCTACTTGACTCTGGATTAATTCAGCTACAGCCTTTGTATTATTTGTTCGGGATAGGTAAACGATCAAAGTTTTGCCACTTTCCTGTTCAACCATATCCTCCCCCCGTGGCTGATCTGTCGATTTTCCGTTGCAGGAAAAATTCAACCACAGGAGAACCAGTAGTGCAACAGCTAGATGATTTCCCATTTTCAATTCCTTTATTAATTACCTGGCCGGTCCATTTGCCGGACAAATGACATATTAGCTAATTTCCAGTCCCCATCTTCTTTCTTATATACTTCTGTAACCATAAACGGATTTGTTACTTCATTTCCTCCGACTACTGCCAGTAAAGTGATACGATTTAAAAGAATGGCAGTATTGCCCATAACATCTACAGAAACATCGTGAATCTCAGCATTTTTGTAATGAATACCACCGGACCTTATCACTTCCACCTCACGCTCCTTGCCCCAGCTTCCACCCATATGAACGAACTGGGATTTTTCGTGGAAGAGATCTGCCAAAGTATCGGCTTCTTTATCTGCCATCCATTTCCATTTCTTTTTAGAAAGTTCTATGATTTCCTGCTCGGAATCTTTATGTGCTAATTCAGGAGTTTTTAGCGCATTATAAGTTTCAGCAGTAAGGGTATCTGTCCATTTTGTAGGCGAATTTCCACTTATTGCCAGATAAGTAACCGTGTTATTGGGTGTAGCACCGTGCCAGTGTTCAACATTTGGAAGACACTTCACAACGTCTCCGGCACGGACCACCATAACTTCTTTTCCCTTTTCCTGATAATAACCAACCCCGTGAGTAATTAATAGTAATTGTCCATCAGGATGCAAATGCCAGTTTAGTTTAGATCCCTCAGCAGATACGGCCTGAGAGATGTTAAAATCGAATGTTTCATCGGCATCAAACACATGGCTCAACCACACATCTCCGGTATGATTAACATTAGGTGCTTTGTTACCTTTAGGAAAAATACTTTCCTGAGCCAACAGGAAATTTGGAATTAATAATCCTAAAGCCAGAATCAGAAACAAATTTTGTACGCTTTTCATATTATGAGTTTTAAATTTAGTTGTTTTTAATCCAGTCCTTTTTCCTTCAACCATTCAAACAAATGATCTGCCACTTCTTTATTGTTAAGGTCAGACATTGGGAAATGGGTGTTCCCCTCAAGTCCTATTTCAGGCAGTGGCACTAATGTTACATCCCCACCATGCTTTTTAACAGTTTCTGTCCATTTTCTTGCCATGGCAAGAGCTACACGCCACTGTTCCTTTCCGGGGTTTTGGGTAACTTCTTCAGGTATATAATCTCCATAGTAGATGATAATGGGGATCTCAGTGAGACGTTTAAATTCATCCATTGGAACAGCCCGGGCGCTCAATTGCCCACCCAGATAGGGCATAGGTTCCGGCACCTCTCCTTCAGGAAACACGAAATTACTTCCAGGTTCATAAGAAACAATCCCTTTAATATTTTGATTTTGTAAAGCAGTAAGCCAACCCTGGCCACCGCTATGAGAATGGGTAACTAAAACGCCGGGTCCAATTCTGTCAAATAAAGCAGAAACTGCAGCTATATTTAAATCAATCTCGAGGGGTCCAGTATCGGGCGTCATTTGTCTAAAGAATTGATCTAAGGCCTGTGGATCTTTAGAAAATTGAACTCCTTCATAAAATTCGGTTCCCATTCCTAAACGGAAAATCCCGAACCACAACTGATCATCTGTAGCGGCTGGAATTGTAGTTCCTTCAGTACCCCGTCCGGCGAGGCCTCGTCGTGGCTGATCAATTAAATATACCGGAAAACGTTTCCGAAGAAAAATACTTTGGAATCCCTCTCTGCCATCTGGTGTAGTTTGCCAGGTCCTCATAGATTGTCCGAAGCCATGCCAGAAAACCAGCGGGAGTTCCCTGGCATTTACAGGCCTTTGGTAAAACACAGTGCCGTGATCGCCATGCAATGTTTGACCTTCTGTACTTTGATTGCGAGGATTGAAAGCCCCGTGTTCTACAGGATCAAAAGTGCCGGGGCTCTTTTTGACTGTACCACCCACTGCAAAACTTCCCTGTTCCTGAATTTTGATAATACCGCTCTTCGTGGAGCTGCAGGAATAGAAGGTAATGGCAATTAAAAATATGTAAACCGGTTTAATACTAAAAATTATATATTTCATTATAAAAAGCTTTTCATCTGCAAATTTCTTTTGATTCTTTGTAAGTATTATTACATAAGTTACTGCTTTTTCTACCAATACTACTGATTGAACTTGACACTTTGGCAAAGCAAACAGAGAATACGTTGGATAATTTTATAATACTTTTAAAGATTTTCCCCTTCCTTTTTATTCCTTTGGAGGAGCTTCTACACCCATCCCATCAAGAACAGGTTGTGCATTACGGGCACCTGCAATTTCAATTTGTGAAAGTCCCTCATTAAAATCATTAAGTTCTTCTGAAGTAAAGGAAATTTCATTTGCTTTTATGTTTTCCCTGAGATGAACCGAATTTGAAGTCCCTGGGATTGGCACGATCCAGGGTTTTTGAGCCTGTAACCATGCTAAGGTTATCTGAGCGGGTGTTGCATTTTTACGAAGTCCCCATTCTTCTATGTAATAAAGCATTTTTAAATTTTGAGGAATATTCTCAGGCGTGGTTCGTGGTAAAATAGTTCGGAAATCTCCTTCAGAAAACCGGGTGTTCTCATTGATTGCATCCGCAAAAAATCCATATCCCAAAGGGCACCAGGGAACAAAACCAATATTTAATTCCTTACAGAGAGGCAAAACTTCAGCTTCAGGATCTCTCGTCCATGGCGAATATTCATTTTGAATGGCAGCTAGTGGTTGTACGGCGTGTGCTCTCCGTATTGTGTTTAGACCTGGTTCAGAAAGCCCCCAATGCAGCACCTTTCCTTCTTTAATTAATTCCTGAACGGTACCTGCCACATCTTCAATAGGGACATTCGGATCAACACGGTGCTGGTATAGCAGGTCAATATAATCTGTATTCAGTCTTTTCAGCATTCCCTCAACAGCTCTACGAATGGTTTTGGCGCTACTGTCAACTCCTCCTCTTTCCCCGGATTGAGGTTCTACATTGAACCCAAATTTAGTGGCCAGCACCACTTCTTTTCTAAAGGGCTTTATTGCTTCTCCCACCTGTCTTTCATTCATGTGTGGACCATAAACTTCAGCTGTATCAAAAAAGGTTACGCCATTTTCAAAGGCTTCTCTATAAAGCTTATTTACTTTCTCCTGTTCCCGTACACCTCCGGTATAGAAGCCAACAACAGGAAGGCCGCCTAAACCAAGAGAGGAAACCTCCAATTTTCCAAGGTTTCTACGATTGGTGGCTAGTTTTGTTTTTTTCTCCTCTTTCTTTCCGGAATTCTGGTGCGAAGTCTGTGCTCCCAGAGAAAACGGATTTAACGCAAGGCCTAAACCCGCAATTGCTGTGCTGCCTAAAAAGGACCGTCTATTAAAATTAATTCCTGACTTGTCGTTAGTATCTTTAAGATTATCTTTTTCCATATCCTTATTTTTACTTGATTTTGAACTTTTCAAAGATCCTTTTTTCTGCTTTTCAGTAAGTTATACAGATTACTGCATTTTCTACCAATATTACTGATTGACCTTCAACGGGTTAAAAGTGAGGAGTGGATTTTGTAAATTTGTTTGAATTAATAATTAAGGAAAGCATGGAGGGTTTATTTAAGTTCGAGACGGTAAGTGAATATAATGCATTAAATAATCACGAGACGCTGCATCCCCTGGTGAATATCATTGATTTCTCTAAGGCAAATCCACGTAGCTGGGGCGGAGCGAAGACTATAAAAATAAATTATGGTCTTTACTGTATTTTCTTAAAAGAAGTAAAATGCGGAGATTTAAAGTATGGCCGAAATTATTATGACTACCAGGAAGGTACTTTAGTTTTTGTTTCTCCGGGACAGGTAATGGAAATTGAGAATAGTGGGGAAATGTACCAGCCAATAGGTCATGCCTTGGTGTTTCATCCAGATCTAATATCGGGAACATCTCTCGCTCGCAGTATTCAGGAATATGGATTTTTTAGCTATAAAATGAGTGAAGCATTGCACTTATCAGAAAAAGAAAGGCAGCTTGTGCTTGATTGTTTTTCTAAAATTAAA
The DNA here is from genome assembly GCF_006159205.1 of Antarcticibacterium flavum. Classification (NCBI taxonomy): domain Bacteria; kingdom Pseudomonadati; phylum Bacteroidota; class Flavobacteriia; order Flavobacteriales; family Flavobacteriaceae; genus Antarcticibacterium; species Antarcticibacterium flavum. The sequence goes on from NZ_CP040812.1 coordinate 3,079,614, forward strand.
TATGAATTACAACAAGGGGTGGATAAGCATAGTAAGAAACTTATCACTTCCAATATTGAGCTGTTCTTAAATTATTGCGATCGTTTTTACGACCGTCAGTTTATAACCAGAGACAATGCTAACCGGGGAATACTGGAAAAATTTGAAGAGTTGCTCAACGGCTACTTTAGATCTGAAATGCCGCAACTAAGCGGTTTACCCTCTGTTGCCTATTTTGCAGATGAATTACATTTATCTCCAAATTATTTTGGAGATCTTATAAAAAAAGAAACAGGTAAATCTGCTCAGGAATATATACAAAATAAGATCATCGAGGTTTCTAAGAACAGAATGTTCAATCTTGAAAAATCTGTAAATGAAATTGCTTATGAGTTAGGTTTTAAATACCCACAACATTTTACCAGGCTATTTAAACAAAGAGTGGGATTAACACCAAAGGAGTTTCGGAATATGAATTAGTGTTGTTAATTCTATAGTGCAACACTCATAAGAATTTAATAATCAAAACTTTTTTATGGGGATAGGAGAACCGAACCTCTACCCAAGAGATAGTTATAGATCTGACAAAAATGTGATGAGGTTTATTTAATTACTGTTTTTTGTGCTTCTTTAGCATAAAAATCCGCAATTTGTTGAGCATAGTCCATTGAAGATTTGCCTATGTAACCTAGGAACATTTTTTCTGTACTATGAGCAGTTATTTGCATAATTAAAGGAGTGGGCAATTTTCCGTAGGTATTTGTGGCAAAAGATCTTCGGCACACATGTGAACTCATCAATTGCCATTTAGGGAAAGATCCTTTTACTTTTCGTTTTTCACCTTTTTCTTTTCTCTTTCCGTTTTTATCCTTCGGTATTATTTTTCCATTCTTATCAACCATTTCAATTTTCATACCCGGAATGACCTCATCTATACCCACCTCCTTACAAAGATCCTTCAGGTGTTTGTTAAACTTTTGAAGTGAAATGTTATAAGGTAGACCTTCTTTTAAAATTTCCTTCGTAACCGGTAGAACTGGAATAGTAACCTGTTTCCCTGTTTTCTCTTGTTTAAGTTCTATAACTTCCAATCCATTTCGTGTTACGAAGTTCTCTTCAGTTAAGTTAAGAAGATCCTGACCTCTTTGTCCAAGGTTGCAACCCAAAAGGAGCCATTTCCTGGTGTTCAATAATGATTTACTGGTAAGTGGTGCCTGTTCAATTGTTTGAAGCTCCTGGGGGCTTAAATATAGAATGTATTGGTTTTTAGCCTTGCCTCCTTTTACTCTTTTGAGCTGAGGACTAACTGTGAAACCATTTATTTCAGCATCGGCACAAACAGTTTTCAAATCATCTATTTTTTTCTTGGCATAGCTTTCGGCATAATTTCTTTTATTAAGCATCCAGTCAAGAAAATCCTTGCCAAATTTTATGTCTACATCCTGCACCTTAAGCCTTTTTTTACCCTGATATTTTATTATAATTTGGAGAAGGTTTTTATAGTTATCAATTCGATTTTTAGAGAGGCCTAACCCTCCTTTGGAGTTTTCTCTCAGTCCAGCAGTATCAATAATATTTTGAATAGCATCTACTAACAGATCACTTTTTGCGGTCTCTTCCACCGCAACATTTCCGTTGAAAATATCGATTTGCTTTTGAAGCCATTCACTGTTAATTTCACCTGGCGCAGCTTCGTCGTAGCGATCAATTATTTGATTTTTAAGGTCCCTCAACTTCCTGTTAAGGTTTTTCATTTCTTTAGAATTTCTTTTAACCCCTTCTAAAATTGGGCTTTTTTTGCCACTTCCGGATAAAATGCAATTGGAGATATTTATAATTTTTCCAGTGCTTTTGATATAATCATGTTTCCGGCCATGGATAAAACGGAGGTAAATGGTTACAGGATCTTCTTTTCCTCTAATAATATATTTGACTGTAGCCATAGCGAAAATTGTTTATTCTAAAAATAAACCTTTCCCGACACTTTCCCGACATTCAATAGAATTATTTGATTTTAATTACCGTTAAAATTTTCTGGAATGATTTTAAAATCAGTGATATACAGGTATAACAAAACTTTTTCGATTTAATAAAATTAAATTCAACATCCCGCTCCGAGTACAGAAACCCTCTTTATCTTATTGATTTAGAGGGCTTTGTGTTTTATAAGCTTTTTGTTTTCCAATTTTTTGCACTTTTTCTTTATGATTTATTTCCGAACAATGGTTTCTGTGAAGTTCCTATAATTATCTACTGATAAACATTTTTAAAAGATATAATTAAACTTTAAATAACAAGCACCTCATCAAAACAGTAGGTTCCTATATGCTACCCTTTTCACAAATGGAAAGGAAAGGTCACTAATCGATGTTTCCATTTGATTTAAAGTAGATCCTATTCCTTTGAGTAAGAGCCTGAATACTTTTCTAATCTCACTTTAATTTTAAAATAAGTAGCTTTATCTTTAAGGAAAACCCTACAAGTATGGTACTTAACTTTATTACATTACTGGTTGTTGCTTTATCGGGAATTGGGATACTGTTTTACGCTTTTCTCAAAAGGCGAAAAAGGAAAGACAAGGACCTACCGGATGATCCCGAAAAAGATGACCCTATCCTCCATATTCGCAATAAGCTGTTTTTTGAGATCCCGGTAGAAAAGATCCTGTTGGGTTATTTCGTGATCGTAACTCTTACTTATCTGGTTAAATTCATTCTTAATCTACGGATTCCCGGGATAGACCTTGCTGTTCTATATCTTTCCGGGATCACTCTTTTTCTCGGGATCTATAAAATGGCTATGAGTGTTGGGGTAGTGAATCGATTCCATCCCTGGCTGCTCTTCTCCATGGTTTTTTCCCTGGTAATTTTCATAGCTGTCTATACAGGCATGCCTATGGGAATCCAGGAATTTTTGGAAGAAACAAGAGAGTATAATTTGACCATACATTTGCTGGGCCTTGCCATGGGTCTTGGTGGTACCCTGGTAGTAGATATCATGTTCACTCACTTCATGAGAAATTATTCAATCTCTGCACGGGAATCTGTCATTATGCACCTTATCTCCCAAATGATCATCTTTGGGATCTTCCTGTTGATCTTAAGCGGACTGGCATTGTACCTTCCGGCTGCAGAAAGTTTTAATGAGAATCCAAGATTTATCATGAAAATGATCGTGGTACTTATTGTTATAATTAATGGAGGAATACTTAACCTTTACCTTACTCCTAAAATGAAAAAAATCTCACTGGTGGATGAGGAAAAGAACAGGTACGAGAAATTAACCCGCATTTCCTTTGCGCTTGGAGCTATTTCCATAGTTTCCTGGCTAAGTGCTTTTTTCCTCGCCATGCTTAAGGATCTGTTTTCAATGCCGCTATTTTATCTAATAATAGGTTATGTGGTACTATTATTAATTACTGCAGGGGGAAGCCAAATGGCAAAGGTCTATTATGAGAAGAAGGAGGAAGAAGATTGAGATTCGTTAAATCTCCCTCTCAAATATTTCAGTTTTTAAGATTTATTCTCAGGAGAGAATAACACTTTCCTTAGTTGTAAATTGATCTCCTCATAGGGGATCCTTCAGCATTGAAGGATTTTCTTATATTGGGTAAAAACCTTTTATGGAAGAAGAGGCCTTGGAGTTTGCACGCAAAGCTCACGCAGAGCAGTTCCGTAAATATTCAAACGAACCTTACATCGTGCATCCTATACGAGTTGCAGAACTTGTAAAGACCGTTTCCCACTCTCACGATATGGTTTGTGCTGCCTATTTGCATGATGTAGTAGAGGATACCCCTGTAAGCATTGACGAAATCCATGCAGAGTTTGGGCAGGGAATTGGAGACCTGGTAGATGAATTGACAGATGAATTCCTGAAGATAAATTACCCGCATTTTAACCGTAGTTCCCGCAAGCAAAGAGAGGTGGAGAGACAGGCGGGAATGAGCAGGGAGGCCAAAACGATCAAATTGGCAGATGTGATAGATAACACTCTGGATATAGTTAAAAATGATAAAGGATTTGCAAGGAAATATCTCAGGGAAATGGAAGCCCTTGTCAAGGTATTAAGCGAGGGTGATGAATTACTTTATCAAAAAGCTTTACAGGAAATAGAGGAGGCAAAGCGCGTTTTAAGGGAGGAGGAAAATTGAAAAAAAGTGCTTGTAAGATTAATAGCACCTATAATTAAACTTACGCGCAGTTGTATAAATGCAAAAATAATGTAGTTTTACCTTTTGAAGCTTAGAGTAACCTTAGATTTATAGAGATTTTAGGAGCTTTGCCTTAAATATTATACTGTATCATCCTCTGGATTTCCTTAATGATAAAAAACTATTTCTCCTTCTCCCTGTTTATAATTTTATTGTTTTCTCCTGTCTTTCTTATGGGCCAGGAACAGCCTGAACTGCTTAAATGGTTTGATAACCAAATTGGAACAGAGAATACAAGGCTGCTAAATGGGACTGCATATTCAGATCGTCACCGCACCATCAATGAAAAAAATAAACTTTTTGGAAGTGCCACAGGAAAAGGATCTGTTTTATATGATGGGCAGTGGTTCCCGGACCTTCAAATGAGATATAATGTTTTTGATGATGTATTGGTGGTGCAACTGGAAAGCGGCCTGGGGCTTAATATCATTCAACTTGTGAAGGAGAAGGTGGAGCGCTTCAACTTAAACGGAACACCTTTCATAAACATTATACCTCAAAATAATGCAGGGGTCACAGGATTTCACGAAGTATTATGGGAGGATAACAATTTTAAGGTTTTAAAAAAGCATGCGCTAAGGTTAAACGAAAAAAGGGACAGAGAGATATCTTATTTTGAGTTTGAACCTATTGAGGGCCATTATGCCTTTACTTATGGAGATCGAAATTACATTCTTGGTTCGAGGAATGATCTCGAAACAATATTTCCGCAATATAGAAGCGAAATTCAAAACCACTACAGGAGCGACCGGTCAATTTTAAGAAGCCGGCCGGAAACTTTTTACACTAACTTATTCCGTGAACTTTCCGGACTGGAAGATGAGTTAAGGAAAATGCCACAACGATGAAAAATATATTCTTTTGGTGTCTGCTTTTTATTTTTCAACTTTCGATGGCACAGGAGGTGAAAGTCCAGGGAATCAGTTTGGATTTCGAGAATAAATCAGCCGTAAGGGTTTTGCAGGAAATTGAAGATCAAACATCGTACAAATTCTTTTTTCTTGAAGAATGGCTGCAGGAATATAACGTAAGCGGCCATTTTCAAAATACAGACCTTGAGGAGGTGTTAACTCATATCTTCCAAAACACGGTAATAAACTTCTTCCAAATAGATGAAGAGCGTATAATTCTTACCAGGAACAATATAATCTATGATGAAGTTGCCAAGAGTCTTGCAGGACCGCGTGAGGATAAGATGATAGTAAGTGAAACGCCCATAGGAGACGTGGAACCGGTCTTTAAACCCGGTACAGCAGGGGATATTAAGGAAGGGACTATATATATTGGAAAAGAGATAAAAGGAAATAATAAAAGAAGCTTCAGGATCTCCGGATATATTACAGATGCAGATACCGGAAGAAGACTACCAGATGTTTCCATCCTTGTAAGGGAAAGGGGAACAGGTACCACCACAAATAATGAAGGATATTATGAACTGCAGCTTCCTGCCGGGCAACATCTACTGGAAACAAGTTCATTGGAATCCACTGCTTACAGAAGACAAATAGTAATTTTTAATGATGGGAGACTGGATATAGAACTGGAAGAGAACCTGCAGCAATTGGGGGAAATAGTTGTTGCGGCAAATTCCAACAGGAATGTGAAACAAGCCATTACAGGTATCGAGCAAATAAATGTGGCAGAAATCAAAACAATCCCGCTCGTATTGGGTGAAAGGGATATTATCAAGGTGGCCACAACCCTTCCAGGTATAAGTACGGCAGGAGAAGGTGCTGCAGGTTTTAATGTAAGGGGAGGAAGGGCAGATCAAAATTTAATTCTTTTGGATGACGCGGTAATTTATAATCCGGCACATTTCTTCGGAATTTTTTCAGCAATAAACCCTTTTACCTCTGGAGAGGTGAATATTTATAAGGGTAGCATCCCTGCCGAATATGGGGGGCGCCTTTCTTCTGTATTTGATATTAAAACCCGAAAAGGGGATACAGAAAAATTTACAGGTGAAGCTTCTATTGGCCCCGTGACCAGCAGTCTTTCTTTGGAGATTCCGGTGGTCAAAGAAAAATCTGCCCTACTGGTAGGTGGTCGCAGTACTTATTCAGATTGGATATTGAATACATTGGATGATCCGGCACTCCAAAATACAAGGGCTTCTTTCTATGATATTATTGCAAAATACCACCATAAAATAGATGAAAAGAGTGATATAGAGGCAACAGGTTATTTTAGCAGGGATGTTTTTAGTATCACTTCTGATTCGCTTTTTAGTTATGAAAATCGTCTTGGATCTTTAAAGTTCAATCATAGGTTTGATGAGAAGAACCGTGGCGCAGTTATTCTTACCAACAGTAATTACAAGTTTAATATAGATTACCAGGGAGAAGCCAATAACAATTTCACCTCTGGTTATAATATTAATGAAACAGAACTGAAACTACATTTAAATTATCTCTATAGTGACAAACATGATTTTAATTATGGGGTTTCGGCAAAACTTTACGGGGTAGAGCCCGGGCAAATTCGTCCCGATGGCAGGGAATCCCTGGTAGAACCTTTTGATATTGCTGGTGAAAGGGGCCTTGAAACCGCAATTTACATAGGAGATGATTTTACTGTAAACGAAAAGCTTTTAATTAATGCCGGCTTTCGTTATTCGTTTTTTACCGCATTGGGACCGGGGGAGGAAGCCAGGTATCGAGAGGGTCTTCCAAGGGATGAAACAACCGTAGAAGAGATCCTGGAATTTGATGATAATGAAGTTATTAAAACCTACGGTGGTCCTGAATTAAGGTTGTCTGCACGATATTTTCTTGGCAGGGAACTTTCTGCTAAGGCAAGTTATAATACCACCTATCAATATATTCATACTCTTTCCAATAACACCACGGTATCTCCTACAGACACTTACAAATTATCTGATGGCAATATACGCCCGCAAACCGCTACCCAATATTCCCTGGGGCTTTATCGTAATTTTGATAATGACATGTTTGAGACCAGTGTGGAGGGTTATTACAGAACACTGGATAATATGCTGGATTTTAAAGTAGGCGCCCAACTGTTTCTAAATGAGAATATTGAAACAGAGGTGTTGCAGGGAGAAGGAAAAGCGTATGGCGTGGAATTTTTGCTAAAGAAAACGAGAGGTAAACTTAATGGCTGGATTGGTTACAGTTATTCACGTTCCTTTATTAAACTTGATAGTGACTTCCGGGAAGAGCGTGTTAATAATGGAGAATTTTTTCCTGCCAATTTTGATAAACCACATGACTTAAGCATAGTAGCAAATTATAAACTTACCAAAAGGTTTAGCCTGTCTGCGAATTTTATTTATCAAACCGGCAGGCCGGTCACCTTTCCAATTGGGAAGTACACCTTTAATGGAGCGGAGTATGTGACCTACAGTGACAGGAACCAGTTTCGTATACCGGATTATTACCGCCTGGACCTAAGCCTTAATATAGAAGGGAATCACAGGATCCAAAAGTTTGCACACAGCTTCTGGAATATTTCTGTTTATAATGTTCTTGGAAGGAATAACCCATATTCTGTGTTCTTTATTACAGATAACGGAGAGGTAAAAGCATATCAAAGTTCTATTTTTTCTATTCCTATTCCCACTATAACTTATAATTTTAAATTTTAATGGGTACTCGAAACAAATATATAATTGGAATCCTTTTCATCATAGGTCTATTAACACATAGCTGTGTTGAGCCCTATGAATTTCAAAGTAAAACATTTGACAGTGCTGTGGTGGTAGAGGGAACTATTACTAATGAGGAAAAGCACCAGGAGATAATGATTTCCAGGACATATAATTTAGAAGAGGATGGCCCTGTACCATTAAGATATGCTGAAGTAAGCGTAAAAGATGATGCAGGTAGTGTTTTTCTTTTTGAAGAGAGAAGTCCTGGAAAATATCTTTCAATAACCCCATTTAAAGCCGAAGTTGGGCGCAGCTACCAGTTGGAATTTACTACAGATAGTGGGGAAATTTACGCATCAGATCCTGCGCAATTCTCCGGCACAACGATCATTGAAGAAGTGTATGCAAAGCCGGGTGAAAATATTGAGGGGGTTCCCGGTATTGAGATTCTGGTTGATAGCAGGGGTACCAATGGTAGTTCCGGTTATTACAGGTATGAATATGAAGAAACCTATAAGATTGTATCTCCTTTTTACAAAAGTTACGATATAATTCTTAATGACGGAAATGTAGATCTAATCCCTAAAACTAAGGAGGAATATACCTGTTTTAAAACAGACTTCTCTCGTAATATTGTTATAAGTAATACCAATATTCTAAATGAGGATAATGTACAGGGGGAATTGCTAAGATTTATACCTTATGATAATCCTGTGTTTGCACACAGGTATAGTATACTCGTGAAACAATATGGAATCTCCAGGGAAGCATTTTCATTTTATCAAAGCCTCAAAGACCTGTCTGAGTCTGAAAGTCTTTTTTCACAGATCCAGCCGGGTTATTTAGCAGGGAACATATATTCCCGTAGTAATCCGGAAGAGAATGTCCTTGGCTTTTTTAGCGTTTCATCTGTGACTGAAAAGAGAGTTTACTTCAATTATACAGATTATTACAGCCTCAGTGAGGGTCCGCGTCCTAGTTTTAGTTCATATTGTCCTTTAGTGACTGCCACCACAGAATCTGATCTGTTTGCAAATATCCGTAATGAATTTCTGCGGTTTTATGAAGATAAGGGAAATCATATGCTGCCTTACACCAATGATCCACAACGATATGAGTTTGTGCGTGCAGAGTGTGTGGACTGTACCCTGATAGGAAGTAATATAGTTCCTGAATTTTGGGAGGAATAATTTAAGAGAGCGAATGAAAAAATTATATATTACCCTGCTGCTTTGTCTAATGTTTACCACATTTGGTTACAGCCAGCAGGATCTTTCTGCACGAGACCGGCTTTTTGATAATAAGGAGGAGGTTTTTATACACTACAATTCTACATTCCTTGTCGCGGGGGAAAGCCTTCTGTATAAATTATATTCTGTAGATCCCAACTCCGGTAAACTTTCAAACCTTAGTTCCATAGGTTACCTGGAACTCACGAGCCAGGATGGGGAACAAATTTTTCTACACAAAGTTAGTCTTAAAGGTGGCGCTGGTTACGGAGATTTTCTTATACCTTCAACGGTCCCCTCTGGTGCATATAAGCTTTTAGGATACACCCGCTGGATGCAGAATGCCGGGAAAGGACATTTTTTTAGTGGAGATCTTGTCATTATCAATCCATATATGGAAGATCAAAGCAATGTTATTTGGTTAAATGATAGTGTTCCCGGATCAAATGTTACCACCTTGCTCCAGGATCCTTCAGGAGGAAATAGCATTCGTAAAAATAAAAAGTTTTGCCTGGAAGTAAACAATGATGTCTATGGTAGGAGGGAAAAAGTCACTATTAACTTAAGCAAGGTAGGCTCCGGCCCTGTAAGGGGAAATTTTTCAGTTTCAGTGAAAAAACTTGAAAACTTTTTAATACCACAGCCATTAACCGCTGAAAGTTTTCACAGTACGTTAGAGGATTCCAACTGGGAAAGAAATAAAAATTTGGTATTGCCGGACCTAAGAGGAGAAATATTATCTGGGAAGGTCATTGCCCGGGATAAAAATGTAGAGGCAGGTGGAAGGACTTTAATTGTTTCCCTACCCGGAAAACCATTCTTTGTAAGATTGGTCAAAACAGCTACAGATGGCTCCTTCAAGTTGAATCTGGATAAAATGGATTTTGGTTCCCGCGCTTTTTTCCAGGTTTTGGGAGATGATAGGGAACATTTCGAAATTATCCTGGATAACGCTCCTGCTGTTGAGAAGCAGGATATAAGATTCCAGGAAGTAAAGATAACGAACGGGATGGTGGAGCTTATTAGACAACGTAGTATTTACAACCAGGTAGAAAATAGCTATGTTTCAGTAAAACAGGATTCCATTGACAGCCAGGTGAAATCAATACCTTTTTACGGCTCCCTGCCGGAGATTTATAATCTTGATGAATTTACAAGGTTTCCTACCCTCCAGGAGACCTTTGTGGAAATAATCCAACTGGCAAGGGTGAGAAGGAACAGGCGTGGATCTTCACATTTTGAATTAACCGGGAGCGCCGGTTCCCAAAGTTTAAAACCTTTGCTCATAGTTGACGGCCTCATTCTCCAGGACCACGAGGATTTTATTCATTATGATGCCGGAAAAGTTAAAAGCATAGGCCTTCAAAGGGAGAAATATTACCTGGGACCCGAGGTTTTCAATGGATTAATGGTTGTAGAAACTATTAATGGAGATTTCTATGAATATATAAACCACAACTTTATAAAGACTAAGAGAATTGAGATCCTGCAACCTAAAAAAACCTATTACCAGCCAGTTTATGGTTTAAAGAAACAATTATATTCCAGGGTGCCAGATTATCGCTTACAACTTTTATGGTTGCCCCTGCTGGTTGTAGATGGAACTACTGCAGAAATTGAATTTTACACCTCAGATGTTCCCGGAAATTACGAGATCACTATTGAAGGTTTTACAGAAGATGGGGAAGCGGTCTCCTTGCAGAAGGTAATAGAGGTTCAATAGGATAGCATCTGGATTATTCCACAACAAAATCAAAATAAGTTTCCGGAAATGCTTCCGGTTTAAAAGTATAGTGCCACCATTCCTGGGGATAGGCCACAAAGCCGTGTTTTCTCATTATGCTTTTAAGGTATAGCCTGTTTTCTCTCTGGGCCGGAGTAATAAGAGAGGTGTCATGGTGTGAAAGGCTTCCAAAGAAATCATAGGGTGATCCCATGTCAATCTCCACTCCGGTATTGGCATCTATAATACTTAGATCTATCGTACTGCCCCTGGAATGGCCGGAACGGCTGGAAATATAGCCACGTTCAAACAATTCATCCTTAGGGATTTCAGGGTAAAACAACTGCTTTTTAAGGGTGTCCTCCGGCTGTTTTGCCCAGGAGATGAATTCATTCACAGCCCTTTGAGGCCTGTAGGCATCAAATATCTTGAGGCAATAGCCCCCTTTTTTCAATTCCTTCTGGACCCTCTTTAAGGCCAGGGCAGCAGGTTCTGCCAGGATTGCACGGTTACTTTTGTAGCCTTCTATAGGTTTCCCAATAAAATTATTATCTGAATAATACCGCATTTCCTCCAGCACATCTGGAATTACTTCTTTTACATAGACAAAACCTTTTGGTAAGGAGGTGGTTTGCCCGTAAGTGTTGATTGTGAATAGAATGCTGAATAAAAGAAATGAAAACCTCATTTTTTAAATTTATTCGGGAAGGTAAAAAAAAGAATTTTACTGATGCATCTCATATTTTAAAATATTATAATTCCTTAATTTAGAGCAATTTAAAGTAACAGGCTAATAACGTTATTATGGAACTAAAAGACAAAGTAGCAATTATTACAGGAGCTTCTTCCGGGATTGGAGAAAGAACAGCCCTTTTATTTGCTAAAGAAGGTGCGCAACTCGTGCTTACAGATATTGATACCGAAAAAGGAGAAAAACTTGTTGAAAGCATAAAAAATGAAGGCGGAAAAGCTGTTTTTCTCAAGGCAGATGTTTCACTCCCTGAAGCCTCTGAAGAGACCGTTAAACTGGCTATAAAGACATTTGGCAAACTTGATATTGCTGTTAATAACGCAGGGATTAGTGGTGCAGCTGCGCCTGTGGGTGAATATGATCCACAGGAATGGGATAAGGTGGTTAGGATCAACCTGTCCGGGGTGTTCTATGGAATGAGGTACCAAATCCCTGCAATGCTGGAAAACGGTGGAGGATCTATCATTAATGTTGCTTCTATACTTGGAAGCGTGGGATTTGCGTATAGCGCCGCATACGTGGCTGCAAAACACGGGGTCCTGGGGTTGACCAAAACAGCGGCTTTGGAATACTCAGCTAAAGGGATCAGGGTGAATTCTACGGGCCCTGCATTCATCAAAACCCCTATGATCCAGGATCTTGATAAGGATGTTTTGGAGCAGGTTGTGGCCAAGCATGCCATAGGAAGACTGGGGAAAGCAGACGAAGTTGCACAATTGCACTTGTGGCTGGCTTCCCAAAGATCCTCTTTTGCCACAGGGGCTTACTATCCAATAGATGGGGGTATCTTGCACAATAAGCTGCTGCAACCTTTTGTTTTTGTGGTAGCATCTATTTCAAAGCTCCTTCAGTACGGCTGCGTATAAATTTTATCTCATGGAAAAGTATATCCAATTTGAAGAGGTGGTTTTGATTCTGGATTAGATTCGGAAATTTTAAAAGTTCCTGGTAGAGGTAGTGGCTTTTACTAAAGCACCAGGATTTAAGTAAAGATTTTTTTTGACCCGTGGAAAAGACCTTTTTGATGGTTGACAGGGTTTTCAGGTATTGTAATTTTATAAACACCTTAAGATTTTAAAGGAAGACCCGGAGGAAAAAATCAATATATTAGTGGCCTAATTTATTCAGTACCCAGAGGGTACAATGCAGAGGTCACCATTTCATGAAAAAAAAATCCCGGAAGTCTCCTTATTTGGAGAATGAAAATCAAGAAGCCAAACTTTTTGCAAACTCTTTGGTTTCCCCGCTTCGGGAGCCCGTATTGGTTTTAAATCAAAATCTTGAAGTACTTGCTGCTTCACAACCCTTTTTCACCACCTTTAAAATAACACAAGGAGAAATAGAGGGAGAAACTATTTACTCCCTGCAGGAGGGAAATTTGGACCGGGACAAGGTTCGGCACTTATTTGAAAGTGAGTTGGCTCAGGAAAAGGAGGTAAAAGATCTACACATAACCTTGAAATTCCGGAATTCTGGCCAAATCCCTGTTTCCATGAACGCCAGGGTTTTCAATTGGCAAAACCGGGAAATGACCATTCTAAGTATTAGTCCGGATAAACCATTAGCTACTAAAAAAGGTGCCTTAAGAACCCAAATAAGTGAAATCTTATCCAACGCACCGGCTATGATATGTCTGCTAAAAGGGCCTGAACATGTTTTTGAAGTTGCCAATGATAAATATATTGAGTTCATTGGAAGAAGGGATATCATTGGAAAGTCTGTCCGCAAAGTATTACCAGAGGCAGAGAGCCAGGGTTTTTTTGATTTATTGGACCAGGTTTATACAACAGGGGAGGCATTTGTTGGAAACCAGGTTCCCATTCAACTTAGTGATGAACACTTTGGTAAAAAGAATTCCTTTCTAAATTTTGTGTATCAGCCAACTTTTAATGCAAAAAGGGAGGTGGATGGAGTGTTTGTTCATGTAGTTGATGCTACAGAACAGGTGCTTTCGCGAAAAAAGATTGAAGAAAGCGAAACAGAGCTGCGACAGTTAATTAATACTGTACCTGCGATGATATGGATAACCAATAAGGATGGCTACAGCATTTTTCTTAATAAAAACTGGTATAACTATACCGGTCAAAAAGCACAGGAAGCGCAGGGTTATGGCTGGGTAGAAGCTATACATCCAGATGATAAGAAACAGGCAAAAGATGCCTTCCTGGAAGCTAATAATAGCAGGAAACCATATACCGCCACCTTTAGATTGCGAAATACCTCCGGAGAGTACCGTTGGGTTATTGACAATGGAATGCCACAGTACAACAAGAACGGGGATTACGAAGGGATGGTAGGTACAGTGGTAGATGTTCACGAAGAAAAGGTAAAGGAACAGCTTATAAGAGAGAAAGAACACCGTATACGTTCTATGGTAGAAGAGGCAGATGTTCCTACCGCGGTTTACACAGGCCGGGATATGAGAATTGAACTGGCCAATGAAGCAATGATAAAAGTTTGGGGGAAAGATGCTTCTATAATTGGAATGACATTAAAGGAGGCATTGCCGGAGCTGGAGGGCCAGCCTTTTCATGAGCTGCTGGATGATGTCTTTTCCACCGGTAAAACATATTGGGGAAAGGAGGATAAGGTTGATCTTGTCATAGACGGGAATTTGAAAACAGGGTTTTTTAATTTCACCTACAAACCTTTAAAAAATGAAGATGGGGAGATATATGGGATCCTTAATATGGCCATTGATGTTACAGAGATGGTTGAATCAAGAAACCTGCTTAAAGAAAGTGAAGCCTACTTTCGCCAAATGACAGATCTTATCCCAGAAAAATTTTGTACCACAAATCCTGAAGGGGATTTTATCTATTGCAACAAACACTGGCTGGATTATACCGGGCTAAGCTTTAAAGAATTAAAGAAAAACGGATGGTCCAGCCTGGTGCACCCTGAAGAAAAGAAACTCTTTGATCAAAACTGGGAAAGATCTCTTAACACAGGAGAAAGTTTTGAAATGGAAGTGCGGTATAAGAATAAGGATGGTAAATACAAATGGCACTTAAGAAGAGCTGAGGCTGTTAAGGATGAAGGCGGAAAAATAAAACTTTGGATAGGGACAAATACAGAGATCCATAGGTTAAAAGAGGAGGAAAAGAGAAAAGAGTCCTTTTTAAAGATGGTGAGTCACGAGTTAAAGACCCCTGTCACTTCCATAAAGGGCTATGTACAATTACTATTAAACCTGTTACAAAGAGAGGAAGATGGCAATACCGTCCCCCTACCCTTAAAACCGTCCCTGGAAAGGATAGATCATCAAATTCTAAGATTAACCCGTCTAATTTCTGAAATGCTGGATCTCTCCAGGATCGAGGAAAACAAACTGGAATTGCAAAAAAGTTTCTTTAGCATCAATGATTTGGTGGCTGAAACCGTGCAGGACATTCATTATACCAATACGCAGCACAGAGTGGAGGTCACTCACCAGCACAGGTGCAGTGTATATGCAGATAAAGACCGGATTGGACAGGTACTTATAAACTTTATTACCAATGCAATTAAATATTCTCCGGAAAGCAGGGAGGTGAATGTTCTTATTAACAGTACAGAGGACAATAAAGTAGCCGTAAGCGTAAAGGATCGGGGAATTGGGATAGATAAAGCAAACCATAAGAATATTTTCAAACGGTTCTACCGGGTGGGAGTGGAGAGTGAGGAAACTTATTCAGGTTTCGGAATTGGTTTGTATCTTGCAAAAGAAATAATTCAAAGGCATAATGGCTCAATAAAGGTGAAGAGTAAAATAGGGGAAGGCTCTGAATTCACATTTATTCTTTCTGAAGTTTCACAAAATTAATTACTTTTTAAATGGATGATAAAACAAAAATACTTGTTGTAGATGATGACTCCGGCATTGGGGAAATGCTGAAAACCCTCCTTGAGTTCTACGGATTTGATGTCACAGTTACCGAAAAGCCCGATGAGGCAGAAGATCTCATTCAGGAAAAGGGAGTTGATCTTGTCATGTTGGATATGTTAATCTCCGGCGTTAATGGTACAGATGTTTGTATGGGGATTAGAGAGAATGAAAAGACCAAAGATGTGCCGGTGCTTATGATGTCTGCCCTGCACGATGCCGGCCCAAAATGCAAAGCAGCCGGAGCAGATGATTTCATGGCAAAACCCTTCGAGATGGAAGATCTTATAAAAAAGATCAACCATATCCTGGAAAAAAAGGATGCATCCTGAGAAAAGGTGAATTCAAATACTGAAGAGCTACCTGTGGGTGGCTTTTTACTTTTTAGAGCACCCCGTTTAGCAACTTCTTTGTTATCTTGGGCTTCTAAATAACTTTATATAATGATAAAAAAATTAAGCACGCTTGGATTGCTTGCTTTTGCTGTAATGGGATGTCAAACCCAGGGCAAAGTGGCAGGTAATACAGGTAAATCCCCCAATGCAACAGTCCAGGCTTCCAAGAACAGTAATGGACTTAAATCTTACAATGAAGTGATTACTTCCCAGGCTGTTACAGATGATGGCCTTTTTAATACTCATAGGGTGGGCGATAAACTTTACTTTGAAATACCCCTGGACCTAATGGAAAAGGATATGTTGCTGGTGAGCCGTATAGCCCAGGTCCCTTCCGGTTTTGGAGGAGGTTACGTAAATGCAGGGTCTAAAGTAAATGAGCAGGTAGTACGCTGGAGCAGGAGAGGGGACAATGTGGATCTTAAAGTAATAAGTTTTGAAAATGAAAGTGATGAGGATTCCCCAATATACCAGTCTGTACTGGTGAATAATTTCTTCCCCATATTATACAGCGCCAA
The DNA here is from genome assembly GCF_006159205.1 of Antarcticibacterium flavum. Classification (NCBI taxonomy): domain Bacteria; kingdom Pseudomonadati; phylum Bacteroidota; class Flavobacteriia; order Flavobacteriales; family Flavobacteriaceae; genus Antarcticibacterium; species Antarcticibacterium flavum. The sequence continues at coordinate 3,095,897 of NZ_CP040812.1, forward strand.
AATAGCAGCCTATAATAGTGATTCCACTGCGGTGGTGGCAGAGGTAAACAGTCTTTTTGAAAACGATATTGAAGCAATAAACGGGGTATCCTCCTCCCTTAAAAAAAGGTATAAGGTCAAAAAGCTTGATTCTAACAGGTCTTATATAGAATCTGTGCGTTCCTTTCCAAAGAATATTGAGGTGAAACACGTAATGACCTATGAGGCAGAGGAACCGCCTGAAAGAGGCCAGGCGGGAACTATTTCCCTTATGATGAACCAGTCCATGGTCCTTCTCCCGGATGACAAAATGCAACCGCGTATTGCAGATTATAGGGTAGGATGGTTTACCACTAAAAAATTCGATTATGATTCTGAAGAATTAAAATCTGATGACTATGAAATAATTAGAAGGTGGAGACTGGAGCCTACGGATGTTGAAGCTTATAAGCGCGGGGAACTGGTAGAACCGGTGAAGCCTATCGTTTATTACCTTGACCCGGGGACCCCGGAAAAATGGAGGCCATATTTTAGACAGGGTATAGAAGACTGGAACGTGGCATTTGAGGCTGCAGGTTTTAAAAATGCTATAATAGCCAAAGATCCTCCATCAAAGGAAGAGGATCCGGATTTTAGTCCGGAGGATGTTAGATATTCTGTAGTGAGATATGTGGCCAGTACTACCCGTAATGCCACCGGGCCATCTGTTACAGATCCTCGTACAGGGGAGATCATTGAAAGTGATATTATATGGTACCATAATCATCTTAGGTCCTACAGGAACAGGTATATGATTGAGGCCGGGGCTCAAAATCCATCTGCCAGAACCCTAAACACTCCCGAAGAAGAAATAGGGGAAATGATGAGGATGGTAATTGCTCACGAGATTGGCCACGCCTTAGGCCTTCCGCACAACATGAAAGCCAGTGCAGCTTATCCCACAGATTCGCTTCGTTCTGCCAGCTTTACACAGGAATATGGGTTGACCCCGTCTATTATGGATTATGCCAGGGTAAATTATGTGGCACAACCGGAAGATGAAGGAGTAAGATTTATACGAATGATGGGCCCCTATGATCTCTATGCTATTAATTGGGGTTACCGCTATATTCCTGAGGCTAAGAGTGCCCGGGAAGAGAAAGCAACTTTGGATAAATGGATAGCAGAGAAGGCTGGGGATCCTGTTTATGAATTTGGAGGAGGATATGATGGTGTGGACCCCCAGTCCCAAAGAGAAAGTCTTGGGGATGACCAGGTAATGGCAAGTGAATATGGGCTTGCCAATCTAAAGAAGGTGGTTCCCAATTTAATAGAGTGGACTTCAAAGGATGGATATGGATATGATGAACTCGCTGAGGTTTACAGAGAACTTACAGGAATGTGGAGAGGTTATATTTCTCACGTGATAGCCAATGTTGGAGGAGTTTATGAAACCCGAAAAACATCTGACCAGGAAGGAGCGATCTATTCTCCTGTTCCGGAAGAAATGCAAAAGAAAGCCGTGGCATTTTTGAATAACCACGCCTTTACCTCACCGGAGTGGCTTTTGGAAAGAGACCTGCTGGACAGGATAGAATCCAGTGGTGCTATTGAAAGGGTGCAGGCACTTCAAACTAACTCCCTTAACAATTTGCTTAATGAAAAACGCCTGCAAAGGATGATCACCAATGAGCAGGTCAATGGGCGGGATGTCTACACGGCCGTAGAACTGATGAAGGACCTTAGAACCGGAATTTTTAAAGAATTATATGCAGGCCAGAGAACAGATGCCTACCGCAGGAATTTACAACGTTCTTTCGTAGATGCTGCTTCTTCCTATGTAAGAAAAGTAAATGGAGCAGAAGACGACAGGATCCTAAAAAGCGATGTTATTGCCTTGATGAGGGGGGAGATGGAGCGTTTGAAGAGGGATATAAGCCAAAGGAAGTCCCGGGTTAATGATCCTTTGACCCAATATCACTGGAATGATCTTATTGCCAGAATAGACCAGGGGTTACGAATGGATTTGTAGTTCTTAAATCCCTGATGTCCGATTAGATAATGAAAAATCTTCCATAACCTTTTCTCTAATTTGTCAGAGGTCATTTCACCTTCAACCAGGGGGTGGTTTGGGATCTAAAATAATTTATGAAATTTTAAATTATACAGCAAAATGTAAATAACTGCTTTTCTGACACTGAGTTTTTTGTCTAGGTTCTATATTCTAGTACAGAGCGGTCCAGACTCTTTTAGCGGAAAACAGTGGTTCTTAAATATAGAATATAAAAAATAGGGCGCCTGAGAAATTCAGGCGCCCTATTTTTTTAATCGGGAACGATAGGTTCCGTTCTGCTTTGTTTTAATTTACATCGTCAGTATTATTGATCTCCTCCTGTACTTCCTCCTGAACCTTTTTAGCCCCGTCTTTTATTTTCTTCCCTGCTTTTTTGGTGTTGTCTTCTATATCTTCCCCTATGGCTTCAACGGCATCCTGCGTTTTTTTCTGGGTAGTTTCCCTACAGGATTGGAAAGTGGTTGCCAAACCTGCCAGCATCATTATTAAAATTACCTTTTTCATTATTTTTAGATTTAAGATTAAAAAAAGCCATCGCAAAGAAAACTTTGGGATGGCTTAAAATAAATTAAAGCAAATGACTATTGCATGTCATCATCAGCATTAAGATCATCTGTACCATCAATTTCTTCCTGTACTTCAGTTTCTGCTTCGTTGTACGTTTCTTCAGTAGTAGTTTCAATATCTGTTCCTACTTCTTCCAAAGAATCTTCTGTTCTTTCTTCAGTAGTTTCTCTACAAGAGTAAATAGATAAAGTGAAAACAGAAGCTAATAATAAAAGGGATAATTTTTTCATTTTAAAAAATGTTTGATTAGTTGAAGCAGCAAATTTAAATTAAATTTTATTTATGCAAAGGTTTCTTCTCACTTAAATACTTCCAGTAGCGTCGGGGTATATGCCGGTTATGTAATTTTAGGTTCTTCCGGGATTTGATATTCGTGCTATTAAAGTAATTTTGCCAAAGATCCTCAAATTCTATTTCAGTTGCATCAAAAACAGAGTCATTAAGAGCATCTTCATTGCTGAATTCACAATTGTCAAATGTTATAAAATTCGTAGTCTCAAGGTCAAAGAATATCCCATAATTGCGCTTTTTATCAAAAATTAACCACTTTTGGTCGGCATAACGGCTTTCAAAATGCTTCCGGATAAGTGGGAGTACATTAAAATCCGGTTCGATTTGTGCAAAGTAGATCTCATCTGCGGTAAGTTTGAATCTAACAAATGCTTCCATACGATGTTTTTCCCTGCTCACCATCTTTGCAGTCTTAGCCACCCAAAGGATCGCCGGTTCCCCGTAATCCTTTGGGCTGAAATTTTTCTTTGTAAAAGCCATTTGAGCAAATTCCAGGATCTTCATTTCCATCCCGGGGACCTCGCTTTGAAATGCAAAATATAATCTGCGGAATTCCTGCACACCCAAAATCCTAATTAAACCGCTTTTTACTCTTTCCGCCTTCAGGGAATCTGTGTATATTTCTTCTGGAGGGGAAAACATATTTGGTTGCAGGTTGTCCCTGGTGTAGATAGAGTCTACCTTCAATTTTTGTTCAAAAGCCGCGAAAATACAACAGAATAGACCTTCCAAACTGCCGTCATAGACCAGGGTTAGAATAGGTTGGTGCATATACAGGGTTTTATTAAAATAGGCTTAATTGAGGGCTTAGCTGCTGCAGGTATTTACTGCCGGAACCCTGCAAGATCTGGCCTTTGATCTTTAATGAGCTAAGATCCTGTTTCACCCACTGCGAGGAGTCACAGGTGATAAAATATTTCGCCCTGTTTAATGCCACACCAATTTTTTTAAGATGTTCCCAGTTTAATTTCCTGAAACGCCTGGCCTCAATTATCTTGTGGACAGATTTCATTCCAATGCCCGGTACCCGGGCGATCATTTCTCTACCGGCTTTATTGATATCTACAGGAAATAGGTTCCTGTTGCGCAGCGCCCAGCTTAATTTTGGATCAATATCCAAATCCAGGTTTGGGGTATCGTCGTTCAGGAGCTCTCTTACATCAAAACCATAGAACCTAAGCAGCCAGTCTGTTTGGTAGAGCCGGTTTTCTCTTAACATTGGCACCGGGCTGCCCAATGCAGGCAATCTGGAATCATCTGCTACAGGAATATAGCCGGAATAATACACCCGCTTCATCTGGTACTTTTTGTAATAATAAGTGGCAGAATACATTACATCCCTGTCACTCTCTCCCGTAGCCCCAACGATCATTTGAGTGCTTTGTCCTGCAGGGGCATATTTAGGGGTGCTTTTTATGATCTTTTGTTCACTCTTAAATTTATTGATCCCATTTTGTACCGCCAGCATTGGTTTGGTGAAATCCTCATGTTTTTTATCTGGTGCAAGTAATTTCAAACCAGATATAGTTGGGATCTCAATATTTACTGAAAGCCTGTCTGCATACAACCCCGCTTCCATCATTAATTCATCGCTAGCTCCCGGGATGGATTTTAGGTGTATGTATCCGTTGAAATTCTCTTCCAGTCTAAGTTTTTTTGCCACCTGCACCAGCCGTTCCATGGTATGGTCTGGACTTTTAAAGATGCCGGAACTCAGGAAAAGGCCTTCTATATAATTTCTTCTGTAAAAGCTCATGGTGAGATCTACCACCTCCTGAACTTTAAAAGCAGCTCTGGGAATATCATTGCTCTTTCTGGTTACGCAATAGGCACAATCAAAAATGCAGTGATTGGTAAGCAGGATCTTTAGGAGGGATACACAACGGCCATCTTCTGTGTAGCTATGGCAAATGCCCATCCCGTCACTATTGCCCAGTCCTTTGTTCTTATTGGCTCTTTTGCTGCCGCTACTGGAGCAGGAAATATCATATTTGGCTGCATCTGCAAGGATGTTCAGCTTCTCTTTTATTCTTTCAAACGACATTCAATTACCTTATTTGGATTTATTCCAAAATTAAGGATATTTTCCTAATTGAGTGGAATTGAGCTGTTAAATTTGGAGGGGTAAGAACGCTAATAAGGCAGGGGCAAAATAAAAAAATCCCGGGATGTTTGCCCCGGGATCTCTAATATAAAATGACTTTTATTTAGTCGTTATTCCTGTTGTCTCTGGACCTTCTGTCATCACGACCTCTATCGTCACGGCCTCTGTTGTCTCTTGAACCACGGTTATCACGACCACGGTCATTGTTGTCTCTTGGCGGCCTTGCCTGGTAACCTTCCGGTTTAGGTAAAAGCGCTTTTCTTGAAACTTTTTGCTTACGGGTCTTAGGATCAATTCCAAAGTATTTTACTTTAAATTCATCTCCCATATTAACCACATCGCTTACATTCTCTGTACGTTCCCACGCAAGTTCAGATACGTGAAGCAATACTTCATTACCCGGGGCAACAAGGAATTCTACCACAGCACCAAAATCAAGCATCTTTATGACTTTCACATCATAGGTTTCTCCAACTTCAGGCTTAAATAGCAAAGAATCTATTTTTGCAAGAACACTGTCAATACCTTCCTGGCTCGTTCCAAGGATCTCAACAATTCCTTTTTCATCTACCTCATTGATCACGATAGTGGTCCCGGAAGTTTTTTGCATTTCCTGGATCACTTTTCCACCTGGTCCAATAAGCGCACCAATGAATTCCTGTGGGATCTCTCTGGTAACGATCTTTGGAGCGTGAGCTTTCACACCTTCATTTGGCTGGGCAATTGCCTCTGTAAGTTTCTCTAAAATATGAAGTCTTCCTGCACGCGCCTGTTTAAGGGCTTTTACAAGGATCTCATAAGGTAATCCTTTAACTTTAATGTCCATCTGGCAGGCAGTAATTCCATCTGTAGTTCCGGTTACTTTAAAGTCCATATCTCCAAGGTGATCTTCATCTCCAAGAATATCTGATAATACCGCGTGGCGGTCCCCATCAGAGATCAATCCCATTGCGATCCCGGATACCGGTTTCTTCATTTGGATCCCGGCGTCCATCATTGCCATTGTACCGGCACAAACCGTTGCCATAGAAGAAGATCCATTGGATTCCAATACTTCAGAAACTATTCTCACAGTATATGGATTGTCTGCAGGGATCATTCCTTTTAGTGCACGTTGTGCAAGGTTCCCGTGACCAATCTCACGTCTTGAAGTCCCTCTAATTGGGTATGCTTCCCCTGTTGAGAATGGAGGGAAGTTATAATGTAGATAGAAAGTTTCCTCGCCCTGGTGGGTTGGCATATCTATCATATTTGCTTCTCTGGAAGTTCCAAGGGTCACTGTTGCAAGCGCCTGGGTTTCTCCTCTTGTGAAGATCGCAGAACCATGGACAGATGGCAGATAATCTATCTCACACCATATTGGGCGAATTTCATCTGTTTTTCTTCCGTCCAGTCTAAGACCTTCAGCCAGGGTAAGTTCCCTTACCGCCTCCTTTTCAGTTTTGCTGAAATAAGATTTGATAAGATCCCTGTTTTCTTCCAGTTCTTCTTCAGTAAACAATGCAAGTACTTCTTCTTTTACTGCTGCAAATGCTTCGCTTCTTTCTCTTTTTCCGTGTCCACCCTTAGCAATATCATAGATCTTTTGATAAGCAGTATCATGAATTTTTTGCTGAATGGATTCGTCCTTCTTTGCAGGCTCATATTCTCTCACCGGCTTTCTTCCAACAGCTTCCACGAGGCGTTCCTGGGCTTTGATCTGTTCTTTGATAGCTTCATGGGCAAATTTAATAGCTTCTGCCATTTCTTCTTCTGAAATCTCTTTCATCTCACCTTCCACCATCATTACAGAGTCTGCAGAGGCACCAATGATCATATCAAGGTCTGATTCCAATAGCTGGCTTCGGCTTGGGTTGATGATGAACTCACCGTTTACCCTACCAACGCGTGCTTCAGAAATAGCACACTCAAAAGGAACATCTGAAAGCTGTATAGCTGCAGATGCTGCCAATCCTGCAAGGGCATCCGGCATCACCTCTTCATCATGAGACATCAACTGGATCATTACCTGGGTCTCTGTCTTATAATCTGATGGGAAAAGTGGACGTAGCACCCTGTCTACGATCCTCATTGTTAATACTTCCCCGTCACTTGGCCTTGCTTCTCTCTTGAAGAAACCGCCCGGGTAACGTCCTGCCGCAGCAAATTTTTCACGGTAATCTACAGTTAATGGAAAGAAATCCATAGTGCTTTCCTTGTAAGAGGAAACAACTGTACAAAGGAGCATTGCGTCTCCCATTTGAACAACAACAGAGCCATGGGCTTGTTTTGCCAATTTTCCGGTTTCGAGGGTGATGGTCCTGCCATCGCCTAGATCGATAACCTCTTTAAATGTCTTTGGAATCATAAAAATTTTTTGAATTCAATATGTATCACTACATATTACGTTAAACAATGGTCTCCCTATGAATAATTCATCGGGACTTGCTGTGTTGTTGTTGTGTAGTTGTTGTTGCAGACCAATGAAAAACTACTCTCTGCCGGATGGCCTGGAGTTATAGTTTTGTAACAATAAAAATAAAAAGACCTTACAATAATATTGTAAGATATAAAAAAGGGGGCATAAAGCCCCCTGAAAATTATTTTCTTAATCCTAATTCCTTTACGATGGCACGATATCTCAAAATATCCTTTTTCATCAAGTAATCAAGCAGGCTTCTTCTTTTACCTACCAACTTCACTAATGAACGCTCTGTATTGAAATCCTTACGGTTTCTCTTTAAGTGCTCTGATAGGTGAGAGATACGGTGAGTGAATAATGCGATTTGTCCTTCTGCACTTCCGGTATCATCTTTTCCTTTACCGTGCTTTGCAAAAAGCTCCTGTTTTTGTTCCTGAGTTAAATACATTCCAATATTAAATTTAATGATTTTTATGTATTGACAGCTTTTCTGTCAAGCGGCAAAGATAGTATATTTTTCATAAAATCGGTTTGCCTGCCAATTTTTATTTTTAGGCCCTTATCTTCTCATTTTGAATAAGATCCAAATATAAATTGATCTTATTTTTAAGTTCAGATCGTGGGGTTATGAAATCCAGGAATCCATGTTCCAAAAGGAACTCCGCAGTCTGGAAATCCTTTGGTAAGTCCTGTCCTGTAGTATCTTTAACTACTCTTGGCCCGGCAAAACCTATAAGAGCTCCCGGCTCTGATATATTAATGTCTCCAAGCATTGCGAAAGATGCCGTGGTTCCACCAGTGGTAGGGTCTGTACAAAGGGAAATGTAAGGGATAGCCTCATCTGCCAGTTGTGCAAGTTTGGCCGAGGTCTTTGCAAGCTGCATTAAAGAAAGTGCCGCTTCCATCATCCTGGCACCACCAGATTTGGAAATTATAAGTAGAGGTATCCTGTGTTCCAGGGAATAATCTGCCGCACGGGCTATTTTTTCACCTACCACAGAGCCCATGGAACCTCCAATGAAAGCAAAGTCCATACATGCTACTACCAGTTCCTTGCCTTTGGATTTTCCAACAGCAGTTCTTACCGCATCTACCAGGCCGGTTTTCTCCTGGGCGGCTTTTAGCCTGTCTGTATACTTTGAAGTATCCTCAAAATTAAGAGGATCCTTAGAACTTACATTTTTATCCAGTTCTTTATATTGGTTGTTATCAAAAAGGATCTTGAAATATTCGTTACTCCCTATTCTCACGTGGTAACCATCCTCGGGGCTTACGTAAAAATTCTTTTCCAGCTGCTCTGCATCTACGATCTTACCCGTTGGGGATTTGTACCATAATCCTTTAGGCACATCCTTTTTTTCTTCAGTGGGCGTTTGAATACCTTTTTGTGTTCTTTTAAACCAGGCCATGAATTCTTAGATTAAAGATTTATTCCGCGTCAAAATTACAGAATCCTTCAGTTTTAAATGAAGGTTTAATTAAAATAAAAACAGCCGGAGTACATTAAAGTAGCTCCGGCTGGTATAAATAGATTATAAAGTGTTTACGTTATTAAGATCCTCAAAAGCTTTCTTTAAACGGGCAATAAAGGTCTTTTCCCCTTCACGCACCCATACCCTTGGGTCATAATGTTTTTTGTTTGGCGAATCTGGTCCATCCGGATTTCCAATTTGAGCAGCAAGATAATCTTTTTTGCTTCCCATATAGTCCCTTATTCCTTCCAGGTATGCATACTGTAGGTCTGTATCTATATTCATTTTAATTACCCCGTAACTAATCCCTTCCCTAATTTCCTCAAGGGTTGAACCGCTTCCTCCGTGAAAAACAAAGTCAATATGGTTGGGACCCAATCCATATTTCTCACTTACAAATTCCTGGGAGTTCTTAAGGATCTTTGGTGTAAGTTTTACATTCCCTGGTTTGTACACCCCGTGAACATTTCCAAAGGCAGCGGCAATTGTGAACTGGTCACTCACCTTGCTCAATTCTTCATAAGCATAGGCAACTTCCTCCGGTTGGGTATAAAGTTTGGAATCGTCAACATCTGTATTATCAACTCCATCTTCCTCGCCCCCGGTAATACCCAACTCAATTTCAAGGGTCATTCCCATTTTGCTCATCCGCTTGAGGTACTGCTTGCAGATATCGATATTCTCTTCAAGAGATTCTTCAGAAAGATCTATCATATGTGAGCTGTAAAGAGGTTTTCCTGTTTGCTCAAAATGCTTTTCACTTGCATCCAGTAAGCCATCTATCCAGGGAAGTAATTTTTTGGCAGCATGATCTGTATGAAGGATCACCGTTGCCCCGTATAATTTTGCAAGTTCATGAATATGCTTTGCTCCTGCAACCCCGCCGGCAATAGCCGCCTGCTGGTTCTCATTGGAGAGGCCTTTACCTGCATTGAACTGTGCTCCTCCATTTGAGAACTGGATGATAACCGGGGAATTCAATTGTGCTGCTGTCTCAAGTACTGCGTTGATGGAACTGGAACCTATAACATTTACCGCGGGAAGTGCAAAGCCTTTTTCCTTGGCATATTTAAAGATTTCCTGTACTTCTTTTCCTGTGGCAACACCGGGTTTTATATTATGACTCATAATAGGTTTTTTCAAAAATTTGTTTTACAAAAATAGGAAAATTTGTTCGGTTAGAAGGGGTAATTGATCCCAACGTTATATACGGCATTATTGAAATTAAAGTTGTTAAACCACCTGTCTTCCTCTGGGAGTGCGGGGTTGTATGCTTTGAAACCCACGTCAAAGCGCAGGACAAAGAAATTAAAATCATATCGAAGACCGGTACCCGTACCTACTGCTATTTCCTTTAGATCTGAAAATGAAGTGAAAGTAGCAGCCTCATCTTCCACTATATCCAGGACATTCCAGATATTTCCCGCATCTATGAAAAAAGCAGAATTCAAGGCGCCGAAGAGGTTGAACCTGTACTCGGCATTCAGGGCTATTTTCATATTGGCCTCATTGAATTCATTTCTACCGCCGCTGCTTCCCGGCCCCAGGTCGTAAACCTGCCACGCCCTGTTGTCATTGGGGCCGCCACCAAAGAAACTGCGTATAAATGGAATGCTGTTGGCATTGCCATAGGGAATAGCAACACCTCCAAATGTGCGTATGGCAAAAATGTTCTTATTTCCCCAGTCCCAATGTTTTATATAATCTATTTCGGTTTTCACATATTGTGAAAAGTTTACTCCCACCACTTCATAGGCTCCATCTTCATTCCTGCTCATCCCTGCTAAGGAGGAAACTGCAGAGAGAATGTTTCCTGCTGTTTCGATCTTAAACCTGAACCTTGAAAAATCATTATCATAAAGATTTTGCTTGTTATTGCGTAAATAGGTGAAGTTGGAGGAGAAGATAAGGTTGTTCTCTGTCAATCTATTTTTACGTTCTCCTATATTACGCACTTCCTGTTCCTGTGCAGGGGAAAGGCCGGAGGTACCTGGTAGATCCCTGGTGACATCACGAATGAAACCCTCTGCCCCCTCCGGGATGGTCAATCTTCCCACCTCATTTAAATATTCCGGAGAGGTAACCACGTTCCCGGAACGGATGATCTCATTCAGGTTATTGTAGGAGCTACGGTATACATTAAAATAATTATCGGTATTGAGATTCCTAACATATTGTATGTTGAGCAGGTCCATCCTGTGGGATAAAATCCTGGAAGGGTTCCAGCGGTAATTCAGGATCCCGTTTAGGTTTTGTTTGTCAAGCCCAATATTATTCTGTGTGCTCACCCCCAGGCTAAGGGAGGTAAATGGGTTCATGTATTTTGGAATGAAACTCTCTGTATCAAAAGGAAGAAAGATGCGTGGGAATGTGAGTTTTATATCTGCCCCCACTTCAGATATATTGAAGAACCTGTCGCGGGAACTTCCCCTGGCAGCATCAGATGATGCCCCAATACTTCCCCTACCGGAGATCTCAAAATTTTCAGCACCACCAAATACATTCCTAATTAAAAGGCTTCCTCCAAACCCAATCCCAAAATCCTGGATATTACTTTGAGAAATGTCAAAATCAAAACCGAGGGAATATTTTTGCTGTGGTGAGAGAAAAATATTTGCGATAAGGGCGGTATTTGTAGTATCTGCAGGATCCCTTGTATATTCTATAGTAGGATATTTAAACACCCGCAGGGAACTTATCCTGTTATAGGTCCTGGTCCTGTCCAGGTCGCGAAAGATCTCTCCCGGCCTTATAAAAAGAGCATCTGTAATTGCCCGGGGTTTGAATTCCATCTCATCGAAACTATAGATGTTGTAGCCGTTGAACTGCACACTATCTGTCACCGGGGAGTTGCGGTTGGCGAAGGAATAATCTGTAAAAACATTTACCTCGCTTATTTTATGGATCTTAAATGGGACCCTGGTGGTGTAATCCCCTTCTGTTACCTGCCTGTTGTTAATGATCACGGTAGCGTTTACCTTATGATTGGTGTCTACGGTATCTGCCTCAAAGGAAATATATTCCTGGTCAAAATAGTACACCCCGTTGTTCCTAAAAAGCTGGGTGAGCCGGTCCCGTTCCTCATTAAAATCAAGGGTACGGTACTGGGTGTTTGTCGTGATTATTGACTCTGCCTCGTGCGCCTGATAAAGAGAATCTATAACGGGGGAAGCAATTCGCCTGCGTATGGAATCTACTATATAAGGCTTATAGGTGGTTACGAAATAATCGATTTCCCCTCTTTTTTCTTTTTCTGAAGGTTTTATCTCGTAATCAATCTCAGCATTGAACCAGCCGTGATTAAAATACCAGGACAGCAACCGGTTACGTGATTTTTTTGCCAGTTCCTCATCAATGATCACTGGCGCCTCCCCGGCTCTTTTTATCCATTGATTAAGGTTGATATAAGATTCCCGCATTTTATCCACCTGCTTGCGGGAATAGATATTCACCAGGCGTTGTTCCCTGTTAGGATTCTTGTGCAACCAATTTAAAAAAACTGAATCAGGTTGTGGCTTGGCCAGGTTGTAAAAGTGGAGCTGTATGGGAAAACCCAGTAATGTTGTATTGGGCTCCTGATATAACTGGTTGTAGATCCTGTTTTCCTTTACTTCTTCCCCGTTCCTGTAGATAGTGTTATCTGTAAGTAATAATTCATCGCTTTCAATTCGTTTAACGGCATTACAGGAGGCTAAAAATAGGATGGTTAAAATAAATAACGATATTTTTGCAGGAAGGGGTTTCAATAAATGTTTATTAAGGATTCAAAAATACTTCAATTGCATGGTTAGTAAAAGCCAAATTAAGTTAATAACCAGTCTTGAGCAAAAAAAATACCGTACTAAGAATGGCCTTTTTATAGTAGAGGGGAAGAAGGGTATACAGGAATTTTTGAACTCAACTTTTGAACTGGAAACTCTATTTACAATTGAAGATAGTTTCAATGCCCCTGCTTCAAAAACCCTTATGGTTAAAGAGGAAGAACTAAAAAAAATAAGCCGACTTCATAGCTCTCAAACTGCACTTGCACTCTTCAAAATTCCGGAAGAAACCCTGCCGGAACTTTCAGGTTTAACCGTAGCCCTTGATGGCGTTCGTGATCCCGGGAATTTGGGTACAATAATAAGGTTATGCGATTGGTTTGGGGTGAAAGAATTGCTATGTTCGGGGGATACGGTAGATTGTTACAATCCTAAAGTGGTCCAGGCAAGTATGGGAAGCCTCACAAGGGTAAAATTGCATTATCACGATTTGCAGGAGGTGGTCAATAATAACACACAGTTACCTGTGATGGGTACTTTTCTTGAAGGAGAAAATGTTTATACCGCTACCCTTCCGGCTTCAGGAATAATTATTCTTGGTAACGAGGCAAATGGAATATCCACAACCGTGGAGGAGCTGGTAACCCAAAAACTAACTATTCCCCAGTTTGGAGCGGAAGAAAATACAGAAAGTCTTAATGTGGCCACTGCCACTGCTATACTTTTAAGCGAATTTCGCCGGCAGGAAAATTACTGAAAGGTGAAGTTAAGAAAGATGCCCCGGGTCTTCATGCTCTTAACATTATAGAAATCTGCAGTGCCTGCCACCAGCTCATCATTGATCCCAAAAACACCTCTAAGGGAGGGGGAGAGTTTAAAATAGAAGAAGTAGAGGTCTACTCCCAGCCCCAGTTCGTAATAATAATTGGCTGTTGTCATCCTAATAGGAGCTTCAGGATTGTTCTCATTGCTGGAAAGATTGAGCGAGGTAGAAACCCCACCTAAAACAAACGGGCGAAAATTATTTAGCCTGTCCGCAGAAAATTTCAGCAACAGCGGGATATGAACGTGTGTATTGTTAATTTCATCAATTTCTGAAGTATATGGTGGCCTCACCCCGGCATTGTTGAAACTTACCCCAGGCTCCAGTCTAAGGTCAAGGTTGTTACCCAGTTTTAAATTACCTATAAGGCCAACATTAAATCCTATCCCTCTTTCCGTGATAAGGTCTTTTCCTGTTGAAGGACTG